>CAKOKM010000007.1 GCA_934091015.1 uncultured Bacilli bacterium
TTATTATCATCTACTAAATATCCCATTTCATTAAAGATGACATCACTATTTGGTTTTAATTCATACCAAACATGATCAATTCTCTTTTCTAATTTATAATATTCTTCATAGGTATATTTAATCTCATTATTATCAGTAATTATAATTGTTGCACCACTTTTAGTTAAAGTGTTATCTTTTAATTTCATAGTAACACCTTCAAGTGTATATTCTTTATTATCTTTATTTAAAGTAACACTTGCATTATTTAAGGAATTTAAATAGAAAATTAATCCTCCAAGCACAACTACCACTAAAAAAATTTTTATAATTAATATTTTATTTTTCATATATTTTTCTCCTTAACTTACACAAAAAGAAGTTCTAAACTTCTTTTGAAACAGCGCAAGAAAACTTGCTATTTTTTGGTTTTATTTGTAAAACAGAATACTCCATACAATCGTATGAATCATAAAACACTCCATAGTATACATTATTTTTCTTTATAGCAATAATTGGTCTATTAATCGTAAAAATACAAACTAAATCTATAACAACTAGTAATACAATAGAACTTATAATAATTAATAAAGTTTTTAAATATTTATTCATAAAATTATTTCCTTTTCAATATTATTATTTTATTTCTTCATACTCAATATTTTTACAAATAATATAAAAGTAAGGTTCTTTTTCATCATCAGCAAAACTAAAATATTCTTCATTATTATCTTTTATTATTTTAAAATATATTTCATCAATTGAATAATCATTATTTTTAAAATTAAATTCTTTTATATCACTAAATTTTAGTTTTAATTTATAATTACTTTTTTCATAAAAGCCATTTTCTTTTAAAATAGGTTCTCCTCGCCAATAAATATCTATTAAAATAGTTAATACATTATCTTTAAATTCTATATCTTTAGAACCAATAATACTATCATGTAAATCATGGTAATATTCCAAAAATGATTCAATATTATCCTTAGTTACTTTTATCATTTTGATTATCTTCCCTCTCTTCTAATAATTTTATTATTTTATTTTGATTAGCAGTTAATCTTCTTATTTCCCTATGTAATTCTTCTAAAATAAGTTCACTTTTTAAATCAGTTTTATAATCGTTAGAACTTCTTAATCGGTCCTTTTTAGCTTCTCTATTTTGACTCATCATAATTATTGGAGCTTGTAATGCAGCTATACATGATAATAGCAAATTAAGTAATATAAATGGATACGGATCAGCATTTTCTAATACGTAAATATTTAATATTATCCATAATATTAAGAAAATAACCATACCAATTATAAAATTCCAACTGCCTGCAACCTCAGTTATCTTATCTGCTACCTTATCTCCAAAAGTACGATTTATATCACTTTGTTTATCAGTATCTACTGCAATTGGTTCATCAATTAACATATTAATTAATTCTTCTTCATCATTACTTTCAAGATTCTTTTTTAATAACATTTCTACAATTTCTTTTTTAGTTCTACTTCTTTCAGCCATTTTCTATCACCTATTAAAATAATATCATTTATAAAATATAATGTAAATTATTTAGTTCTTTCTTTGATAATATCATCATCATAAAGTTCACCAATAAGTAATGAGGATTTTGGATTATGTTTTTTAAAATTATCATTTACTAACTTCTCATCAAAATTAGCATAACAGTACTTACAAAAATGTTTACAAGAGTTATAAACTCCTATATCAACCATTTGGACACAGTTACATTTTCGTTCTTTGCGAGCTACCCAATTTTTATATTTTTTACCAGTTAATTTATAAGCAAGTTCATGGGATAAACAATCTGCTTTTTTAAATCCATATTCAGTTAAATTGCGTTCTTCAAAGCAGGTTTGGACTGTCATGCTATTATTTCTAGCAATCTTGCTAAAACTTGTACCAATTTCTTTATAATCATTTTCTGTAAATTCTTTATATTTTAAAATATTATAATTTTTTCTAACATTTTTATAATCATCTATAAACGATACGATAATTTGCTTAACATAACATTTTAATAAAGAACACATCTTAGCAAAAGCTTTTTTATGATAATCAAGATTATATTTATCACTAATAAAAATAGGATCATATCTAACATATAGATTATCTATTCCTACTAAACTTGATAACTTTTTGATTGCTTTAATTATTTTATTTTTATCTATAACATTTGGTTCTATATCATTTTTATATGGAGTTAAAGTAACTTGAAAAATAATTGGTTTATCTATTTCTTTTAAATGATTTAACATTGGCAATGGATTTTTTGTACAAAAAAGAATTAAATCAACATCTTTAAAATTTATTCTACTTACTAATTTAGGATTAAATGGATTTCTAACATCGACAAATCCATCTTTATATCTATTCACAAACCATTCTGAATAAAAAGCAACAATATCAGTTCTTCCACTAACATTTAAAATCATTTTGTTCCCTTATTCATATAATCGGTATAATAAATTATTTTTTTATTTAATTTCTTAGCATAATCTATCTCTAAATTAGTACTATCTCCAATATAATTATTAACATTAACTACCATTATTTCATCAGATAATTCTATCTTTTTAAAATGTTCTTCTTTTAATAGCTTTAATTGATTTTCAGTTCTTTCATTATTTATTACTGGATATACTGGTGTTAAAACACAATTACCTTTTAAAGCAAGTTTTTCAGCTACACTCATCATTTCATTTTGATATTTTAAACTTCCACATATTGTAATTATTTTCATAGATATCCTCCTAATAAGTTTTATGTTTTAATTATATAATATCAAACAAATATTCGTCAATATATTTTAAAAAAATATTAAGATTTTTTCTTAATATCATTTATCCTCTACAACATTACACTTTCCACCATGATCATTAAAATAATCTTCTATATGAGCAATTATTTTATTAACATCTTCATAACTTTCAATGTCAGTGTGATTCATAATATAAGCGTCTCCACCACTATTTATTACCTGATAATTTTTATTGTATTCTGCTTCATAAACATATTCCTCATTATTTAACTGACAACTAATTTTAGTCCTACCTACTATATCATAATCTTTTCTAGGATTATCAACCATAAAAAATATAACAAATAAGAATATCAAAGCAATAAAAACAATAATCATTGCACCTAAAACTTTTAATATTTTGATTGTAATTCCTGCTAACTTTTCCGTATTACTTATCTTCTTAACTATAACATTATTAATATCGTTATCTACTAGTTCATCAATACTCATATTAAATATTTTAGATATTGCTTTAACCTGATTAATATCAGGAGTAGTATCACCAATTTCCCATTTAGAAATTGTTTGTCTAGCAACACCTACTTTTTCAGCTAATTCTTCTTGTGATAATTTATTCTTTTTTCTTAATTCAGCTATTTTTTTACCTAAATTCATTTTTATCTTCTCCTTTTCTTAAATCAAAGATAACATCTTACTTGGAAAAACACTACCAATTATAAATGGAAATTACGCCCTAATTATTAACATTTAATATAATTTATCAAAAATAACATATTTTTCTTTTAAACTTATCTTACTTACTTTATGTCCAATAATTCCAATTCTTTCTTATATTTCAAAAAAGAATGATCTAATTTAAAATCTAAAATATTATTAATTTCATCAAATGTTAAAGTATATTTTTCTTTATTACTTTCCTTTATATAATTCCATAACTTATCATATTTACTCCTTTTAATTTTCACCTTCTAGATAATTGTTTACTACATATTCTAATAAGTAATCATAATCATCATTAGAATACACTATATCATTAATATTATCTTTTGTTAAATCTAATCTAACATCCAATTTTAAAGTAGCATCTCTATTATAATCAGAATCAATAAAAACATTATTATTTTCATCTAAAGCTTTATAAGTAGGATACGCTATTGAAAATTTACCACCACTTAACAATATTAATCCGCCAATACTTTGGGAAGAATTATTAGAATTAGTAAAACCAATAACTTTTGTATTTTCATTCTTTTTCAATAAATAAGTTAAAATATCACCAGAACTTATTGTGTTAGAATTAACTAAAACAATTAATTTTAAATCACTATATTTGCCATTTTCTTTTAAATAAGATTTATCATATAAATTACTATTATATTTTGCTTCTTTAAGTACTAGATAACTATCTTTAGTAAACATAGAAGCAATTGCTTCAGCCTCAACTAAATATCCACCATTATTATTTCTTAAATCTATAATTAATGTTGATATACCTTGATTAACCAAGTTACCTATTTTTTTATCTAAAATTTCATCCATATAATAAGAAGCATCATCAATTCCGTAACCAACTAATCCCTTAAATATATCAGTATTTTCATGATTAATAACAATATAACCAGTATTTTTATTTATAACTTTAGTATCAAAATTATTTAGTTTTTCATCATAATACATAATTTTATTCCATAATTTTTTCGGTTTATTATTTTCATCGTTAATAGAACTTACTTCAATATTCTTTTCTTTGCCATCTTTATTAATAAAAGTTATATTAACTTTCTCATTACCTGTAGCAAATAAATAAAACGATTTAAATAGTAATTCATCTTCTAAGACTGGATAATTATTTTTTGGAATAACAATATCTCTCATAACATCTTCAACATTTAAATTATCCTTTTTAGTAATAATCATTCCATCTCTTAAACCTTTTTTATATGCTTCACTATCTTTATCAACCAAAATAGCAGAAACTTTTCCATTACTTAATAAAATAGTTCCAAATCCATAATCTTTATTATAATATTGTTTATAAAATTTTTTCTTTATATTTTCATCAAATATATTAAAAATAAAATGACCATCTTTAAAATTAGAAGAAAATTCATACATTGTTTTCATATACAACTCTTCATCATTATTTTCTTCAGCCTGTTTAATCAAACTATAATATTTATCATACAAATAATTATAATCTATCTTTTTATGATCATTTAATACATATTCTTTCTTTAATATTTCTATAATCTTATTAAAACTATTAGTATAACCACATCTTGTTAATACATGTAAATTATCCAGTTGGAATGTAACATAATAAGTTAAGATATATCCAAGTATTCCAAAAAACATTAATATATAAAACAATACCCTATATACTTTTCTAAATTTCTTAAATAACTGCCATATAATAATTAATGTAGGATAGATATATATAATTAAAAAAAGATTAAATTGGAAATTTGTAGGAACGTAATAATAAATGTAATGAACAATTGCAATAAATAACGGACATAACAAAATTATTCTATTAACTTTATTATTCATTTTATTTTTAAAAATATATAAAACAATAACGATAATTAAATATACAAAAAGTAATAATAAACTAATATTAAACAAATGATTTATTAACCTATACATATTTTTTTCACCTACAATATCTATATAGAAAAAAAGAACTTATAAAGTTCATATAATTAAAAATATGGTGCTGGTTAACAGAATTGAACTGTTCGCTGAAGCTTACCATGCTTCTGTATTGCCACTATACTAAACCAGCAACTCTAAATATATTATAGAAAATATTTTAATTATCTACAACATATTTAATTCTATTTTTTTATTTTATATCAACATAATAAATAAAAATATCTATTTACTAGAAATTTTTAAAATTTTTGCATCTTTTAAATCATTTTCTTTACGATTTATATTATCAATTATTTTAGAAAAATCGTCTTTTAAACTTTTAGTATAATCATATGGTACAAAATAATCATAATCACAATTATCATCAAATTCATCGCTTGAACATACACAGATAGGAATTTCTTTACTTACTTTATTTCTAAAAGTATTAATTATATAGCTAGCGTACGATGATAAATCAAATGAATCACTACGAAGTGGCATATAATTATCTGTAATTAATAAATCATAATTTTTATCACAACTATTTTTTAAAGATCTAAAATACATCAAAGCATCCATACAATTATTTAATCTAAATATATTCAAATCTGCAACTACTGCCTTTAAATCCCTAACAATATTTTTATATTTATAATCATCATCTTCTATTATTAAAATTTTCATAATAAGTATTCTCCTATTTTAATAAATCTGCGGTTCCAAATTGGAACCACAAATTATTTTCTTAATTTATGAGTTATCGCATAGTTAGAAATACTTCTAAAGTTATCATCATAAGGATAAATCTCTTGTCCAAACTTTAACCACATTTCTGACCAAGATGAACCTGAAGCAAGTAAATCATGAACTATTTTATTATTTAATGTGTTATTTCCATCTTGCTTATTTAGATTTACACAGCCCTCTTCATCATATAATTTACATTGTAAATCGCATTCTAATTTATCACACATATAAGCAAACATAGCCTCTTTGGTCGAATGAGAATCAAATTCTAAAAATAAATTTTCGATTTCTTTTCCATCTAGTATTCCACCTAATATTTTAGAAACTGCTTCATGCTCTATTCTTTCTTTATCTTCTTTAGATATGTCAAACTGAGTTAAATCACCTATAACTGTTTCACCTAATTCATGAACAGCTAACATTAAAATAACTTTCATTATATCAACATCATATTCATATTCACTTTTCATGGCAAGCGCTAACATTTGAACGCCATATACATGTTCAGCAACACTTTCTAATCTATCTCTTTTAACATTCCAATTTTTCCAACCAGTTCTAATAACATCTTTTAATTTATTACATAAAACATAATAATTTAAAACTCTTTCTTCTTTATTCATTTGCATTAAAATATTCACCTTCTAAATCTTATGTATTATATTACAATAAATAATAAAGTTATTCAATTTGTTTATCTATTATATTATCAATTCTTTTAATTAACTCATTAATAAATAAAGGCTCATTCATTTTATATATGTAGCTGTATTTTTTACCTATATCTTTTAAAGACATTCCACTTACATATACTTCTTTTTTATCTAAAATTATATATCTATCATGAAAAGAATCATTATTAATAAATTTTATATTTTTATATTGTTTACAATATTTACTTATTAAAACATTATCTATATTCTTAGATATAATAATTATATTTTTATCAATATTTTTTAAAATGTCTAATAATTCTTTATTTGCAAAATTATCAATAATTATTATTTCTTTTTCCGCATTATTAAATATATCAAGTAAAATTGAATAAGCATCATAAATTTTATCTTCAAAAATTATAGAATTTTGTTTACTTGATAATTTATTAAAAGATTCTTCTAGTTTTAAAATTCTATTTTCATGATTAACTAAAATATTATTGTTTCTTATTAAATCATTTGATATGTATTTTCTCATATAAACAAATGCATCAATTATTTTCATACTAATCGAATCGGCTACTGGTGTTTTTAATACAGTTGCAAGCATAGCAACTCCTTGTTCAGTAAAAACATATGGTAAAAATCTTTTTTTATTTTGCGGTCCCAAATTGGGACCGCAAATATTTACAAATTCTTCTTCATTAACTTGAAACATATATTGTTCAGGGAACTTATTTATATGTCTTTTAACTGCCTGATTTATTGTTTTAGTACCATTCGCACAGTCGTATAATCTTGCTAAATCAGAATCTAACATTACCTGCTTTCCTCTTATTTCATAAATTAAATTTTCTATTTTTTCTTGTTTAATTAATTCATTTATTTTCTCTCCTACAATTATTTTATTTAGTTAAAATATATGATTTATTTGCGGTTTCAAATTGAAACCGCAAACATTTAATTAGTTAAACAAATAAAAAACTCACAGTTACCCATGAATCTTTTAAAACATTATTAATGGTTTAATTTTATTATCAAATGGCTCATATAATGCAACATCTTCATTTTCATAAGTAAATAAGATATATTTATTTGTATTTATATTCATCACATTACCATTTTTAATATGCTTATAATCTTCTTCATTATCAATTTTCTTTGTAACTACATCTAAAAAATCAGTTAATTTTAATAATTTATAATTATTATTTTCAATATCATCCAAAGTATATGCTTCATCAATACTAAAATTACCAAGGGTTGTTCTAACTAAACTAGTCATTGTAGCATATGTTTCTAAAAATGCACCTATATCTCTAATTAGAGACCTAATATAAGTTCCTTTAGATACCTTACATTTAATAGTTATAATATCATCCTTAATATCTATAAGTTCAATATCATAAATATTTACAATTTTACTTGGTAACTTAACATCAATATTATTTCTGGCATATTCATATAATTTTTTACCATTAACCTTAACAGCACTATATATAGGAACTTCTTGATTATATGTTCCTTTAAAATGATTTAAAGCATTAATTATTTCATCTTTACTAATGTCTTTTTTGCCTTCTTTTAAAACATTACCCGTTATATCTAAAGTATCAGTTAAAATACCTAATTTAAAAGATGCAATATATTCTTTGTCGTGTTCAACTAAGATATTAGCAAGCTTAGTATATTTTCCTATTAAACAAACAAGTACTCCCTCCGCTAAGGGATCGAGAGTACCTATATGTCCAACACTTTTAGTATTAAATTTACGACAAACCTTATTTACAACATCTCTTGATGTCATACCTTTTGGTTTATTTACAACTAGCAAACCATTATTCATTTGCTTCAGCGTGAATCTCCTCAATTATTTCATCAATATGTTCTCCATATTCAGTAGATTCATCATAAACAAATCTAATTTCAGGAGTATTTCTTATATCAATTCTTTTAGCAAGTTCAGTTCTTAAAAATGAAGATGCGTTAGTTAATTCAGCTTGAACCTCTTGTTTCTCATAATCTCCATAAAAAGTATAGAATACTTTACACATTGATAAATCATTAGTAACTCTAACTTCAGTAATAGTTACACTTTTAATTATCTCATTATGAACTTCTTCATAAATTATACTTGATAATTCTCTTAAAATTGAAGATGCAATTCTTTCTAATTTAATTTTACTCATTTTCTTTTTACCTCAATCATTTCATATGTTTCAAAACAATCTCCTTCTTTTAAATCATTAAAGTTTTCGATTGTAATACCACATTCATAACCACTTTTAACTTCTTTAACAGTATCCTTTTCTCTTTGAACTGATGAAATAACCCCATCATAAATAATTACACCATCACGAATAACTCTTACTTTAGATTTATTTTTAATAACACCATTAGTTACAATACATCCTGCAATTGTACCAACTTTACTAAATTTAAATAATTTTTTAACTTCAGCATTACCAATAGTTTTTTCTTCGTATTCAGGTTCTAACATACCTTTCATAGCTGATTCCATTTCTTCAACTAATTTATAGATAATTTGATATAATCTAATTTCAACATCATATCTCTTAGCAACTTCTTTAGTAATAGCAGATGGAACTACATTAAAACCAATTACAATCGCATTAGAAGCATTAGCAAGAACTATATCACTTTCAGTAATTGTTCCAATACCACTTCTAATTACTTTAATTTTAACGCCTTCAACATCAATTTTTTCTAAAGAGTTTTTAACTGCTTCTTCAGAACCTCTAACATCGCATTTTAATACAACATTTATTTCTTTAACACCTGATTTAATCTTATTAAATAAATCATCAAAACTAATTACCTCTTTAGTTGTTGTTTTATTTTTAGATGCAATTAATCTAGCTTCAGCAACTTCTCTCGCTTGTTTTTCTGATTCAAAAGCCATAAATTTATCACCTGCAGATGGATTACTTGCAAGACCAGTTATTTCAACAGGAGTACTTGGACCAGCAGTTAAAATATTTTCACCCTTGTCATTACGAAGAGTTCTTATACGTCCATGAGTTGTACCTACAACAATTGGATCACCTAATCTTAAAGTACCATTTTGAATTAATAGACTAGCAACTCCACCCATGTTTTTATCAATTCTTGATTCAATAACAGTACCAATTGCATATCTATTTGGATTTGCTTTAAGTTCACTTACCTCAGCTATTGCAATAACTGTTTCAAGTAGTTTATCAACGCCCATACCAGTTTTAGCAGATATATTTACAAAAGGAACAGTACCACCCCATGCTTCAGGAGTAATATTTAATGCAGCCATTTCTTCCATAATTCTTTCTGGATTAGCATCTGGTTTATCCATTTTATTAACAGCAACAACAATAGGCACATTTGCAGATAAAGCATGATCTACTGCTTCTTTAGTTTGAGGCATAACCCCATCATCAGCAGCAACAACAATAATTACGATATCAGTAATACTTGCTCCTCTTGCTCTCATTTCGGTAAACGCAGCATGTCCTGGAGTATCGATAAATGTTATTTTACTTCCATTATAATCAATTTGATAAGCACCAATAGCTTGAGTTATACCACCAGCTTCTCCTTCAGCAACATTAGTAGATCTAATATAATCTAAAAGAGTTGTTTTACCATGATCAACATGTCCCATAACAGTTATAACAGGAGGTCTATTAATTAAATCATCCGGATTATCAACAATTTCATATTCTTCAAAATTAGTAATATCTCTTGTTTCTTCTCTTTTTAAAGTCATACCATAATCAAGAGCTAAAATCTCAGCAGTTTCAAAATCAATACTTTGATTTAAATTAAGCATTGTTCCTAAACTCATTAATTTCATAATAATTTCATTACTACTCTTACCTAATTTATTAGCAATATCTCCAACAGTATCTCCTTCTTTATAAAGGATAATATTTTCATCTTGTTTATTACTAGATAATTTTGATTTATTTTTATACATATCTTTTTTCTTATTTAAATACTCAATATTATCTCTATTAACCTTATTATTCTTTTTCTTTAATTTTTGATTTTTCTCACTATAATGATGATTATCTCCTAGTATTTCATCAACAGCATCATCTAAAGCATCTATTTCTTCAAATGAAGCATCACTATCAGTACTAATTAAATTCATTGAGTTATCAAGCATAATAATTGCATCATCATCTAACATAAAGTTTCCATCAGTTGCTTTATAACCTAAATCACGACATTTGTTAAGTACTTCTTGGACTGTAAATCCCATTTCACTAGCATATTCTTTTATAGTCATATAAGTATCATTCCTTTCTTATACTAATTCTTTTAAATTCTCGTATACATCATCACTTACATCCATATTAAAAATATGGTTTAAAACTTTTTTCTTTCTTGCTTCTTCAATAATTTCTTTATCTTTTTTTAAATAGCATCCTTTACCATTTAATTTACCTGTTAAATCTCCAACTATTTTATTATCACTTATAACAATTCTAAGTAGTTCTTTCTTAGGTAATTTTTCATGAGTAAGAACGCACATACGCATTGGTACTTTCTTAGTTTTCATTTCCCTCAGCATTAACTTGGTCTAATGTTTTAACATTTATTCTAAATCTTGTTAATCTACTAGCAAGTTTAATATTTATACCTTTCTTACCAATAGCAAGAGATAAGTTTTCATTATTAACAATGGCAAGTGCTTCTCTATTTTTAGTATTATCTATAATGTTTACGATAACATCTTTAGCAGGACTAAGTGCATTAGCAATAAATGTAGCATCATCTTCATCATATTTAATTAAATCTACTTTTTCACCATTTAATTCTTTTAAGATATTTGCAATACGAGTTCCTTTTTCACCAATACATGTTCCAATAGCGTCAATATTATTAACGGTACTATAAACAGCAACTTTACTTCTTATACCAGCTTCTCTAGCAACATTATATAAAACTAAAGTTCCATCTGCAAGTTCAGGTATTTCAACTTCAAATAATCTTTTAACAAAATTAGTATTTTTTCTTGAACAAAGGATAAGTGGTCCTTTAGTACTTTCTTCTACTTTTGTTAAATAAACTCTAATAGAAGATCCCATCTTAACAGTTTCCCCAGGAATCATTTCGCTCTTAGGTAATATTCCTCTAGCACGTCCTAAATCAACATAATAATTTTTATTATCTTCCATCGCAAGCATACCAACCATTATTTCATCTTGTTTTCCAATGTATTCATTAACAATTGAAGTACGTTCTGCTTCTCTTATTTTTTGAGTTAATACTTGTTTAGCCGTAGAAACTGCAACTCTTCCAAAATCTTTAGGAGTAACTTCTTGTTTAATTGTTTCTCCAACTTTTGCATCTGGATCAATTTTCTTAGCATCTTCTAGAAGCATTTGAGCATCTTCAGGTATTTCTGGTTCTCCATAAGTAATATTTCCCTCTTCATCAACAATTTCTGGTCCATCAATATAATCATCAACTACTACATAATATGTATAAACTTTAATATCACCAGTTTCTTTATTAATTTCTACTTTAACATTACTCTTAGAATGAAAATTCTTTTTATATGCTGTAATTAATGCTTGTTCCATACTTGCAAAAATATAATCTTCATCAATAACTAAATCTTTTGCCATATTTTTTAAGGCTTTAATAAATTCTTTTCCGTCCATAACTATCCTCTTTCTTTACTTGATATATCAAGTACATATTCTTCTTCTATTAAATCCAACTTATCAATTATTGGATTAATAACATTTGTTGCTTCAACTATTGTATCTAAATCAATTCCATTAACTTTATCTAACACTATTTTTAAGAAATAATAATTATTCTCATTAACAAAATCAACTGAATCAACAATAATATCCATCTTATTCATTGGCTCTGTAATCTCTTTTTTAATAATATCTAACTTTTCTTTCATATGCCTCCTAAATATTAATAAAAGTGGGATATAAAGCCCACTTAAATCTGTAACAACTATATTTTAACACTTATTTACTTATATTGTAAAGGAAAATTTTTTTCAACATCTATTTCAATTCTCAAAAATAAGGTTTTATATTTCCTTATTTATTAAATAAGTCGCTATGACTACCCGTTGCAAAAAGTAATAATACTAATTCATTATCTTGTACTTTATAAACTAATAGCCAGTCGGGTTGTATATGACACTCGTAACACTCTTTAAATATTTTATCATTTATTAGTTTATGGTTTTTGTATTTTTCGGCTAATTCTTTGCCATTTGCTATAACGTTAAGTACCTCTAAAAATAAATTTTCATCTTTGCCCTGTTTTAATACTTTTTTAAACTCTTTCTTAAATCGGCTAGTATATTGTACGTGGTACTTTGTATTTTCTAAATCAAACATATTAATCCTTTAAATCATTTAACATTTCATACATATTAGTATAACTTTTTGCTTTTACTTTTCCGTTTAGTATATCTTCACCCTCTTGTAAAGCCTCTAATAATTCTTTACTTGGTCTAGGATTAACCACCTCAAAAGGTACACCATCTTTATTAATTAATTGTTTTATTGCCATATTGACGTATGTACTCATATTTAACCCTAAATTACTTAAAATACCAGTTGCTAGTTCTTTGTCTTTTCTATCTACTTGTACGCTTATAGCCGTTGTTAAACTATCCATATTAACACCTCTTTCATAATTAAAATATATCATATTTTATATAAAATATCAAGTTATTATATGTGTAATATATTATATTTTATATCTCTAATATATATTATTCTTTAATAACAAAAAAATATACATAAAAAGATAAGTAGTTAAATTATTTTGCTTGTCTTTATCTATATAAACACATTATATGGTGGTCTTATGTTTGTATCTTGGTATAAAGTTGTTAATATCTATATCTTCTAAATTAATATTTATTTTTATTATATCTAATAAACTAAAAATCAAAAAATCGATCTATTAACGTAACATTAATATCAGAACTATTAGAAAAAAATATTTATCAGAACAGGACATAAAATATGATAATATAAAGATCTTAAAATAACATTAAAACACGTTTTTAATTTGAAAAATCGCAAGCAACAAATCTAAATTTATTTGAATAACTTTATATTATTATAACAATTACCTAAACTTAAATAAGCTTTAAAAATTTTAATAGAACAATTTTATATCATTAATATCAATATTTTTATTAATCATTTTTCTTAATTTTCTTTTACAACTTATACCTTCATAGTTATCATATATTCTATTAAGTTGTAAATCATACATATCTAAAAATTTATAATATAAAACTTTTAAATAACTTCTTGATAATTTTATTAATAAATTACAAAATATGATATCTTCATAATTATTTATTTTATAATTTATTAAATATTTAAATATATTGTATTCTTTATCACAATATTCACTTACAGGTATCTTATAAATACTTGATTTGTTATTCTTTAAGTTGGAAACTAAAAATAACATTTCACATTTAATATTTAAACTGATTTTATATACATTTAATATTTTATTATTATATTTTTCTTTCATTATTTTTGGTACCTCAATTGTTTCCTTACAGTAAACAATTGAGGATTTCTTTTATTTTTATTTTTTCTGGCCGTCTATTTTACTCGCTTGCGCCCCTCTGTGACGGCCCTTTAGGAACCAATATTCCTATTCTTGTTTTACTTTATATATTTTTATTTACACTTGGTTTACACAATTATCCAATACGGAAAGCTGGAGCGAAGCCATTAGCAAAGTAAGCATAAATGGAATTCCAGGAGCCGGAGCCAACGACAGAAAGGAAACTATAGCCATTGGAGGAATTAGCCGCACGAAGCCACCAAAGGGAAGTCGAACCATTGTACTTCTTTATAGCACTTGAGTAACTATTTGTGGTTACTCCTTTACTTTTATAATAATCTAATTGTCTTGTTTGCCCATAAGCTGTATCTATTGCTGATAATGATGTCGTTGATGGTGCCACATCCTCCCATACTTCATGTCCACTTAGTAAATATATTTTATCAGTTGATTCCCAGTTGCCATCTGTTCTAATTGTATTATTATCACTATATCCATGTCCTGATATTACTTTTGTTGCTTTTATTACATTTTTTAAATCACTCGGTAACTTCTTTAAGAATTCTTCATTTGCAAATGTTCTCATTTCGCTTCCTGTCCATCCTCCTACATTCCATCCATATGGATAATTTGTTCCATTATGTTCTCCTGATGGATTCATTTTTTTGGTTTCTACGATATCAACAAACTCTACTACAAATCCACAGGCGGTTTGTGAAAAATCAACTTTATTACAATCACTTGGTGTGGTGTTATTTGCTACTCTTACTGTATAACTTTTTCCACCTATTGTTACTTGCTTTGTATCTCCTACTTTATATGCTGCTGGATTATCCTTTACATTAGCAGCTATTTCACTCCAACTATCTTCTGTAAATGATGGCTCATAATTAACAACTACTTTTCCATTAAATGTTTTTCCTTTTTCTGAGTTTTGGTTTTCATTATTATCAGGGAATTGCATTATTAAATTAAATGTTATAGTTTGATCATTTAAACTTGCTGGAAATTCTCCAGTTACCATCTCAGTATATTTTTTCCCATTTTTAAATGTTCCATGAGTATATTCTGTATATGTATCATTTCCTGGAACTGTTTGATTTTTATAATCATTTTCCGTTTTGCCTGTTTCTGGTTTTATTACATAATTTGCTGTTACTTGTGAGTTTGTATCTCTTTCAACTTCTTTTATATAATAATGTATCATGCCATCACTAAATGTTGAGGTATATCGTACTCCCACTTTATATGGCATTGGAAGTCCATCATCAGTATTTATTCCTACTGTTGTATTTGTTCCAGTTAAGGTAAATGTTTTATCTACCAATATTGCGTTACTCGGTTTGATATTGGTTACTGGTACTATATCGTCAGTTCCATCATCATAATTAATTAACATTTTACCACCTACTGCTACTATACTTGATCCTGATCTTTCATTATTAACTGCTGTAAAGTATGCATATGTCATTCCAATTAGGATTATTGCTAAAAATAACACAGTTGATAAAATAATAATTAACCCTATTTTTTGATTTTTGTTTTCCATATTATCTACTCTCTTTTCATATTCTAAAAAAATTATAACAAAATCTATCTATTAAAACAATAATCACCTATCAAAATATCCTTTATTTTTTAGGTATATAATTAATAAAAATTATTAAGATATTATTAGGAGAAAAATTATGTTAATACCAAATATTATTGAAAAGAATTACAATGGAGAAAGAATTTATGATATATATTCTAAATTACTTAATAATCGAATTATCTTTTTAAATGGAGAAATAAATGATGATATCTCAAGTTTAATTGTAAGTGAATTACTTTATTTAGATTCCCTTAATCATGAAGATATTCATATATATATTAATTCACCAGGTGGATCAGTAACAAGTGGCCTTGCTATTATTGATACAATGAATTTAGTTAAAAGTGATGTATCTACTCTAGCTCTTGGTCTATGTGCATCTATGGCAGCGGTTATTTTATCAGCAGGTAAAAAAAATAAAAGATATTCTCTTCCTAACTCTGAAATAATGATTCATCAAGTTTTAGGTGGTGCCGAAGGAAAAGCATCTGATATTAAAATTCAAGCTGAAAGAATATTAAAAATGAAGAAAAAAATTAATAATTTATTATCAGAATTAACTGGTAAGTCAGTCAAAAAAATAAATAAAGATACTGAAAAAGATTATTATTTTAACCCTAAAGAAGCAATAAAATATGGTTTAATAGATAAGGTTATATAAACTTTATCTTTTTTTATACATACAAAAAGAAGTTATTCATTTGAAATAACCTCTTTTATTTTATCCTTAATAGAATTAATAGATTCTTCATCAGGCTCAATAACATATACTTTAGATTTACCAGTAGAATAAGCATAATTATAAGCATCTTTACCAGTTGCAACAACTGATTCAATACTCCATCCAGTATTATCTTTTAATTGTTTTGTAACTAACTTAGAAATCGTATCTTTATCTATATTAGTCTTTATTCCATTAGATAATGATTTTAATATTGAATTATATTTTGTTAATATTGTTTTAGACATTAACTTATTAGTTATACCTTCTAACACTTGTTGTTGATGCTTTTGTCTAGCCACATCCCCACTTGCATATTGGTGTCTATTTCTTGAATAAGCTAAAGCCTGTTCTCCATTAAGTGTTTGATTACCATATTTAATTTTAATTAAATTATTACCAAATTCTCTATTAGAGTTTTGTTCACAAACATATCCACTACCACAATCAATATCTAAATTGTATCGATAATCAGGTTTCTCTACATTAACATTTATTCCACCTAAAGTATCAATAAGTTTAACAAAAGATGTAAAATTAATTCTAGCATAATAATTAATATCAACATCATATAAATTACCTAATGTTTTAGCACTTTCATTAATTCCATAAATACCAGCATGAGTAAGTTTATCCTTAGCCCCTTTACTAGATAAAGTAACATAATAATCTCTTGGTGTAGCAACTAATAATATTTTTCCTTTCTTTGGATTAACAACTGCCAAAATATTAACATCACTTCTTGCTGAATTAGCAACTCTTCCATTAGAATCTATTCCACTTAAATAAACAGTAAATGAATCTTTCTTAACATTAACTTCCTTATAATCACTATCTTTTTTAACATTAAGTTTTATTTCTGATAAGCGATATAATTCAAATCCCTTTTCTTCTTTATATAAATCAATTAAAGCTTCATTTATAACTAAAGCACTTACCTTATCATCATAAACATCAGCAATAGCGTCATCTATTAAATTATACTTATTTGTTCTATATTTAATTTTATTATTTAAACTTTCTAATGCATTATCAATATATTCATCATTACTGTATATACCCAATGTTTTATCATTAAGAGCATCAACTTTTTTATATTTATCTTTAACTACGTATACACCATAAACTTCTGAATATTTATTATTATCAAATATATTATTAATGAAATCTAAAGAAAAGATTAAATAAATTGATATAAACATTTCTACAATTATCATTAAAATACTTAAAAAAGTAATAAATAATTTAGTTATAACTAAAGATCTATGGTTTAATTTATAAATCAAGAATAACCCGATTAATGTTAACCCTACAAATATACTAATTAAATAACTTAAAGGTAACATATTTAAATATATAATTGTACTAAATAAAAATACTGTTACAACAACTAATATAAAAGATAATATTTTATGAAACAATTTATTATTACTTTTATTTTTTACTTTTTCATTTTTTTTCATTTTCTTCCACCTAACAATATAATAACATATAAATATTTATAAATAATAAAAAGTGCAAATAAGGACAATTTATTTACACTTTATTGTGATAATTTATCATCTGATGTAATTGTTATATGACCAGCAAATCTACGAAGTTCTCCATCAGTACCATATTGAGATTGAACTGTATCCACTTTATTAGGATAGGTTAATTCTAAAGCATAATATTTAGTTCCAGCTGTTGCTTTACTTACAGTTTCTGTATATAAGTTTACTTCACCAGAACTTTGGTTAACATAACTGAATGCTAATGGTGTTGTAGTATCACAGTCAGTTCCTTGGGATGTACATTGATATAACATCCATGATAGAGGAGAGTCATTACTCAAATCGGTTTCAAAATTATTATAATCAACAAATAGATTAATATTATAAGTATAAGTTTTAGAAGTTTTGTTAGTTGAAGTTACAGAAAAATACTTATATCCCATCCATCCAGGAGTTATATTTTCGGCATTAATATTGTTTTCTCCAGATTCAAAACTAACATTTATTGAACCTGATTTTACATAAATTGTACTAGATGATTCCACATTACGAAGTGTCATAGCAAAATATGCATAAGTAATACCTGCTCCTAAAATTAATACTGTAATAAATAATGATATAGATAATAAAATAATTTTCTTTTTATAATTTGATTTATGCATTTAATTCACTTCCAATTCTATAATACACTATCTATTTTACCAAAATTTTTCATAATTTCCATCATTTTTATAAAATTTATCCATTAAAACTACATATTCGAATGTTTTAAGTAATTCACTCTTAGAATAAATCATTGCTCTAACTCCACCAATATATGATAAACTTTCAGCAACATAGTAAGTATCACCATCTATTCCAATCAGCATTGCAATATGTCCCCACCAATTTAACAAATCTCCTACTTTAATATTATTTATATTTTCACTAAGATATTTAAACTCACCTAAATCAGTACATTGATTATCAATAACAGGACTCTCTCCTGCTCCAACATCACCTGGTTCAAACCCCGCATTTTTTAAACTCCAAGTTACAAAACCAGAGCAATCTAAACCATTAGGCATTTTCTTTCCTACAATATATCCCCAACGAGGTTCAATTTCTAAATTAGTTAATCCACATCCCCATATTGAAGGACCTTTCCAAGAAGCAATTATATCTTTATATTTATTTTTAGATAAATATAATCCTTTTTTATAATATCTACCTTCTCCATCAGCAATATGAGTATTAATATTAGATTTATTAGTACTACTTATTGGAACTCTTCCATTTTCATAGAAATAAGGAATTCTATAATTAAATTCTAATGTTAAAAATCTTGCTGCCGCTACTGCACCAGCCCTTGTTTGATAACCTGCATCATTTATTTTATATTCCAATATTTTATCTAAAAGCTCAGCTTCTTCATCATTATATGCATCACAAGGTAGTAAATTTTTTTTATCTTTAGTAGCATAAGGCTTAGTAATAATATTAGTTACTACTACATTTAGTTTATCCTGAATCTTATCAGAGTATACATAAGCATTTCCTTCCGACTTAGCTATAATCTTTCCATCAACTACATCAATTATATTAGTATCACTACTCTTAAAAGAATAGTCAACCTTTTTATCTAATACTACATCATAATAATCAATTACTTTTTTTTCATCTTTAATCATATATAATGTATCATTTTTAAATTTAAAACTTAATACTCCATTAAATACATCATTAAGTTTAATTACATTACTCTTATCATTTTTAGAATTACTTAAATATAAAGTATAAGAATCATTAATATCAAGTACTAATTCACATTTATTATTTTCCCCTTTAACATTATAAGTATTTTTAATACCATCAGCATGACAATAAAAATCACTATTAAAAGGACTAACCTTTCTTTGTAAATTAATTTTTAATACCCTATTCTCTTCATCATAAGAAGACACATTAACATTTATTAACTCTAATTTACGATATTCTTTGTAATTAAATAAAACTAATACCATAACTTCCAAAAGAATAAACATTCCAACAATACACAATATCACTTTTTTCTTCATTATTGCCAAACTCCTACTATTAAAAATATATCATAAAAAAAAAGAAATAACATTAATTATTTATATATTTCTCTAAATATTTTATATCTAATTTTAATGTTAATCTTTTAATCAATTTCATCTTAGGAATATGACTATAAATATATTTATATTTATTAATCAAGTATTCATAATAATCTTTATTAAACTTCATAGTTCCAAACCTTAACTCTTTATCACTATAACGTTTACTTCCTCTTAAAAACACTATATTAATATAATATTTATCTTTATCATAAATACTTTCTTCATAATTAATATAAAATCCATTATTAACCATATATTTTCTTAATTCATAATAATCATTATTTGATTGAGTAATAACTTTATTAATATTTTTAACATTATCATTACTTAATATTTTAATTATTGTAGAAGTTCCCATACCACTTATTATAAGTGTATTAATATCTTTACTAATACCTGTTATTCCATCACATAATTTAGTTTCTATTTTATCTTCTAAACCATATTTTTTAATATTATTTATTCCCATATCCAAAGCATTTTTATTAATATCACAAGCGAGTGTTTTAAAAACAATATTATTAATAACTAAATAAATATCTAAATAAGCATGATCACAACCAATATCAGCAACCACATCATTACTATCAACTAAATTTGCAATTGATTTAAGTCTTAACGACAATTTCATTAATCCACCAAGAAATCTTTTAATTTTTTAGCACGTGAAGGATGTCTTAATTTTCTTAATGCTTTAGCCTCTATTTGTCTAATTCTTTCTCTAGTTACATTAAATTTCTTACCAACTTCTTCTAAAGTATAACTAGTTCCATCAATTAAACCAAAACGTAACTCTAAAACTTGTTGTTCTCTAGGTTGTAAAGTTGATAGAACAGATTTAATTTCTTCTTTAAGAATTTCATTCGTAGTAAAATCTTCTGGAGACATATTTCTTTCATCAGGAACGAAATCACCTAAATGAGAATCTTCTTCTTCTCCAATTGGAGTCTCTAAACTAACCGGATCTTGACTTATTTTAATAACT
This sequence comes from uncultured Bacilli bacterium, assembly GCA_934091015.1. Taxonomy (GTDB): domain Bacteria; phylum Bacillota_I; class Bacilli_A; order RF39; family UBA660; genus CAG-533. The sequence continues at coordinate 21,291 of CAKOKM010000007.1, forward strand.
TCTCTAACTTTTTCAACTCCAACACCCATTTTTTTAGCAATTTCTTCTTCACTTGGCTCTCTGTTAAGCTCTAATGTTAATTGTCTTTGAATACGAGCCATCTTATTAATAGTTTCAACCATATGAACAGGAACTCTAATTGTTCTAGCTTGATCAGCTAACGCTCTTGTAATTGCTTGTCTAATCCACCAAGTCGCATAAGTTGAAAATTTATATCCCTTATCATAATCAAACTTTTCTACTGCTTTCATTAATCCAATATTGCCTTCTTGAATTAAATCTAAGAATAATAATCCACGTCCTACATATCTTTTAGCAATAGATACAACTAAACGTAAATTAGATTCAGCAAGTAATCTAGCAGCTTCTTGATCTCCATTAGCAACTCTAATAGATAAATCCATTTCTTCCTCTGGTGATAACAAACTAATCTTACCAATTTCTTTTAAATACATTCTAACAGGATCATTAATATTAATATCTTTAGTTAAATCTTCATCATTTAATATTTCTACTTCTTCTTCTTTAATTTTTCCAGGACCTTCTCCACTTGAAGATTCTTCTTCATTAGAAATAACAGTAATTCCATTTTCTAAAAAGGCATTATAAAGTTCATCTAAAGCATCACTATCAATATCTAAACCCTTTAAACTATTAGCAAGTTCCTCAAAAGTAATAAACCCTTCTTTTTTACCTTTCTCAATTAATTCTAATTTTCTTTCTTCAAATGTTTTAATTTCTTTAACAGCTTTAGCCATTAATCTTCACTTCCTTTTTTAATTTTAATTATTAAATCATTTAATTCTTCCTGTTTCTTAACATCAGTTTCATTTTTTAATTGTTCTTTTAATTTATCTATCTTACTCTCTCTAATCCATTTATTTATTATAGCAACAAAATTATCAAATTCCTCTGGTAATATTTTGTCTTGATAATCATTAAGTATTCGATAAATATCTTCTTTGTATTCCAAATCATTAATATACGTCATAAAGTCTGCAATGTCAAATTCTCCATTAATTTCTTTATATGCTAATATGTCATTTGCAATTAATTTATACTTTTCTTCTGGAAAATAATTAAGTTCTATCTTATATTTTCTTATAAACTTAGGATCATTCATCATTAAATAAAGAATTGCTTCTGCCGCTTGATGATATTGATTTAATTTAGGTCTTTTCCTTTTAATAACAACACTATCAACTTTAGGAATTGTCTTAACTAACTTTCCTTCTAATATTCTTTTATCGATATTATAATCTTCAGCAATCTTATTAATTGTAACACTCTTTAAAATATCATCATCTGATTTATTAAGTTCTTCTATAATTTTATTAATATACTCAGCTAATTCATCAGCTTTATTTAAATTTTTATCTTTCTTAAGATATCTTAACTTAAAATCAAAAAAAGATATTTCACCTTTAAGAGCATCTCTAAATGCATCAGCCCCATTTTTTAATATAAAACTATCAGGATCCTTCTCACCAGTTAACCTTACAACACTTACTTCAATATTATTTTTTATTAATTCTTCACCATTTAATATGGTACTTTTTTCTCCCGCATTATCATTATCCATCATTAGAATAACTTTAGCGTTAAGCTTCTTTAATAAGCTAATATGATTACTTGTGATAGCTGTTCCCATTGAAGCAATAACATTTTTAAAGCCTGAAGTATATACCCTAATAGCGTCCATTTGTCCTTCAACTAATATGACTGACTTAGTTTTTAAAGCTTCTAATCTACATTTATCATAATTATAAAAAGTATAACCTTTTTTAAATATAACACTTTCTTTACTATTTATATATTTACTAGTATCTTCATTTTGATATATACGAGCTGAATAAGCAATTATTTTTCCTTCATGATTACATATTGGAAAAGTAATTCTATTTCTAAACATATCAAGTAAACCAGTATCAGTTTTATTAGCAAGTGACATTTCAATTATATCTTTATCTGAATATCCTTTAGAACTTAATAATTTATTTAAATTATTATCGTTAAGAGCAAGACCAATATTAAATTCTTTAATAGCCTCTTCACTTAAATGACGTTCATTAATTAAATATTCCTTAGCTTTTAAACCCAAATTACTATTTAAATTATTAACAAATATCTTATTAGATAAATCCATTAATTCATAATATTTACTATTTTTATTAACTATTTTATCTTTAATATCTAATTTATAATTTATTTTATCAGCAACTTTTTTAACAGCTTCTATAAAAGATATATTTTCATAATTTTGAACAAATGTAAAAACATTACCACTAGCAAGACATGTAAAACATTTATAAATTTGTTTTTCCCTTGATACACTTAAACTTGGTGAATGATCATTATGAAAAGGACATATGCCAAAGTAATTTTTCCCCTGAGGTGCTAGATTTATATATGAACCTATTACTTCAACAATATCAGCTTTTTTTCTTATTTCGGTAATTTCTTCATTAGATATTCCAGCCATAACATCACCCCATATTGCACTTTTTTAACCATCCCCTATTTCTTAACTTTGTAAAAATACAAATTTTCTATTGTATTCTATCACGTTTTCATATTTTTTCAAGTCAATTATCAAAAAAAATAACCTATTTTATAACTTTTTTCGACAATTAATTTTTTTACAATTACCATCTTTACAATAATCGCATTGACACTTATTTTTTTTACAACTACAATTTATAGCATTTTCACATTCAAATTCTTCTATTGTTTCAACCTTTGCATTATTAACCTCTGGAAAGACATATAAAACACCTATAATTGTTAATCCGATTAATCCAAGTGTAAATATCACATCTATTATTAATTCTTTAATTAGCTTATTTTTTTCTTCTACCATATCTATCTTATTAATTATAAAAAAAAGACCTAAATTAGTCAACTAATTCAAGTCTAATTTGCATTGCGTCATCGCCCCTACGTTCATTTAATTTAATTAATCTAGTATATCCACCATTACGGTTTGCATACTTAGGAGCTAATTCAGTAAATACTTTATTAACAGTATCTTTATCATTATGTAAGAAAGCTAAAGCCTTTCTTCTTGCAACTAAAGAACCATCTTTACCATAAGTAATCATTTTATCAACGAATTTTCTTACTTCTTTTGCTCTTGCATCAGTAGTAACAACATATCCATGATTGATTACATCTTTAGTTAGTCCAGCCAATATGCTTCTTCTAATACGAGTTTCTCTACCTAATTTACGATATAACATACTTACACACCTTTCTAATCACGGAACTTTAGTCCCATATCTTTAACTTTATCTATAACTTCTTTAAGAGATTTTTTACCTAAATTACGAATTTTATTAACTTCTGATTCTCTCTTATCAATTAAATCTTGCATTGTATTAACTCCGGCTCTCTTTAAGCAATTATATGCTCTAACTGAGAATTCGATTTCTTCGATAGGAGTTTCTAATGTCTTAGTGATTTGATCAACTTTCTTTTCAGCCATAATTCCAGTAGCATCTGATATTTCATTTAAATTAGCAATAATATTAAAATGTTCAATTAATATTTTAGATGCTAAAGCCATAGCTTCTTCTGGATTCATAGAACCATTAGTATAAACTTCCATAATTAATTTATCATAATTTTCGTTGTGTCCAACACGAGCACCTTCTACTTCATAAGCAACTCTTTCAATTGGACTATATAATGAATCAATTGGAATTAATCCTTGAACAGTATCTCCTAAAATCTTCTTATTTTCTTTAGAATCAACATATCCACGACCACAACCAACAGTCATTTCCATATCAATTTTTCCGCCTTGAACTAAATTACAAATAACTAAATCTGGATTAACAATTTCTAAATCAGCATCTACTTCGATATCTCCAGCTTTAACTACGCCTTCTTTATCTGCATATAAATGGATTTTTTTATCTTCATGAGTATGGTTTTTAATAACAACACTTTTTAAATTTAAAATAATTGATGTAACATCTTCAACAACACCATCTATTTTTTGAAATTCATGCATAACTCCTTCAATTTTAACAGAAGTTATTGCAGAACCAGGCATTGATGATAACATTACTCTTCTAAGTGCGTTACCTATTGTAGTACCAAATCCTCTTTCTAATGGTTCAAGTTCAAACTTACCATAATTATTCTTTTCAACATATTCAGTTATTTTATATTCAGGTTTTTCAAAATTCATATTCATAAAAATCTCCCCTTCTTAATTTCTTGGACGTTTTGGTGGTCTACAACCATTATGTGGTACTGGTGTTTCATCATTTATTGCAGTAATTTCTAAACCAGCAGTTTGTAAAGCACGAATTGCGTTTTCTCTACCACTACCTAATCCTTTAACAAATACTTCAACTTTTTTAACACCAGAAGCAGTTGCAGTTGTTGCAGCAGCTTCAGCAGCTTGTCCAGCAGCAAATGGAGTTTTCTTTTTAGAACCTTTATATCCAATTGTTCCAGCTGATGCCCAGCTTATTACATTTCCATCTTTATCTGTTATAGAAACAACAGTATTATTATAAGTTGAATGAATATGTGCTTGTGCTTCAGGAATATTCTTTTTTACTTTTCTTTTTCTTCTATTATAAGCCATAATTTACCTCCTATTTACCTACTTTTTTCTTATTAGCAACTACTTTACCTTTACCCTTACGAGTCTTAGCGTTGCGACTAGTTCTTTGTCCATGAACAGGTAATCCTTTTTTATGTCTAGTTCCTTGATAAGAATTGATTTCCATTTTACCTTTAATGTTCATTTGAACTTCTCTTCTTAAATCACCTTCAGTAGTATATTTATCTACTTCTTTTCTTAAAGCTGCTTCATCTTCAGGAGTTAAATCTTTAATTCTTTTAGATGAATCAACTTTTGCATCAGCACAAATCTTTGTTGCTGTGCTTCTACCTATACCATAAATATAAGTAAGTCCTATTTCTGTTCTTTTTTCTTTTGGTAATTCTACATTCTTAATACGAGCCATTAATATTCCTCCTAACCTTGTCTTTGTTTATGTTTTGGATTATCACAGATAACCATAACTTTACCTTTTCTTCTTATAATTCTACATTTAGCACACATTTTTTTTACAGATGGTCTAACTTTCATTTTTGTTCCTCCTTATTTTCTATAAATAATTCGCCCACGTGTTAAATCATATGGTGAAAATTCAATAGTAACTTTATCGCCCGGTAAGATGCGAATGTAATTCATTCGTATTTTACCAGAAACGTGAGCTGTTACTACGACTCCATTTTCTAATTCAACCTTATATTCGTCTTTGATACAATCTATTACTTTACCATTAACTTCAATTTTAGTTTCTTTAGCCACTTTTTCACTCTCCCGTTAATATTTCATATCCATCATCTGTGACAACAACTGTATGTTCAAAATGAGCACTATTCTTACCATCTCTAGTAACAATAGTCCAGTCATTATCTAAGATGTTAATATGTCTGGAACCAGCTGTTATCATCGGTTCAACCGCAATAACCATACCAGTTTTTAACTTCATACCTGTATTATACTTTCCGTAATTTAGTACATCAGGATCTTCATGTAACTCACGTCCAACTCCATGTCCACATAATTCTTGTACAACTCCATAATGATATTTATGAGCATACTCACTAATACGTGCCCCAATGTTGTTTAAATGAGCTCCATCTTTAACTTCCTTTAAACCAACAAACAACATTTTTTCAGTATGATGCAATAATCTTTCATTTTCTCTAGAAATCTTTCCGACTGGATAAGTCCAAGCTGAATCAGAATGAAATCCTTTATATAAAGTACAAATATCTAAAGTAACAATGTCACCTTCTTTAAGTACTCTATCAGAACCTATTCCATGAACAACTTCATCATTTACTGAAACACAGATATTTCCTGGATAGCCTTCATAACCTAAGCAACTTGGTATTCCACCATGTTCTCTTATAAATTTTCCAGCTTCATCATCTATATATTTTGTTGTAATACCAGGTTTAATTAAAGACTTTAAATATTGATGTGTTAAATAAGTAATATGACCAGATTCTTTAATTAAAGCTATCTCTTCCTTAGTTTTAATACTAACCATTATTTAATCACTTTCTCTATTCTATCAAAAGTACCTTCTATATCAGTACTATCAATTACTTCAAGTAAACCATTATTTTTATAATATTCAATTATAGGACTAGTACAATCAATATAATTTTGATATCTATGTTTAAATGTTTCTTCATTATCATCAGATCTACTAATAAGTTCTTCACCACAATAATCACAAATCCATTCCTTTTTAGGCTTTAAATTTGTTCTATGATAACTCCTCGAACACTTAGGACAAAATAACCTTCCAGTTACTCTATCCAATAAATAATTATAAGGTACATCTAAGTAAATTACAATATCCACTCTTTTATCTATCTCTTTTAATATATTATTTAATATATCAATTTGATTTAAATCTCTTGGATATCCATCTAATATAAATGGACCATCTACGCTAATTAATTTATTCTTAAGTAGCGTAGATACAATTTCATCACTTATTAAATTGCCACTATCCATTAATTCTTTTATATTTTTACCGATCTCACTTTGCTTAGCAATTTCACCTCTTAGTAAATCACCAGTTGAAATATGAGTATAACCATATTTCTTAACAAGTAAATCACTTTGAGTTCCCTTACCAGCAGCTGGAGGCGCTATAAATATAATATTTTTCATTATCTACTTCTTCTTCTTTTTCTAGAACCAGTATAACTTCTTGAAATTATAGAACTTTCTAACTGTTTATAAGTTTCAAGTGCAACACCTACAACTATGATTAATCCTGTACCACCTAATGTTACATTAGAAGGTAAATTAGAAATCTTAGTAAATATAATTGGTAACGCAGCTATAACCATAAGTCCTAAAGTTCCAAAAGTAGAAATTCTAGTTATTACATATTTTAAATACTTACTAGTAGCTTCTCCTGGAACAATTCCTGGAATATAACTACGATTAGTATCTAAATTTTCTGCCATTTCATCCGGATTTAACTCAAGTAATGTATAAAAATATCCAAATACGAATATTAATAACATATATAAAATGAATCCAGTATAACTTGTATAAACAATATAATTATTTACAAAGTTTGTAAATGCTTCTTTATTTAATATGTTAGCAATAACAGAAGGTATTCCAATTATTGCTGATGCAAATATTACTGGAACAACACTAGCAGTATTTAACTTAATAGGAATATATGATTTTTCTCCTGCATAAGCTCCACTAGTACGATTCGAATATTGAATAGGTATTCTTCTTTCCGCAATTTGCATATAAACAACACCTATAATAATTGCTAAATAAACAATTATAAATAAAACAAATAAGATTATTCCAGAAGCCATATTATAACTTCCATTAATAATTAAATCTTGAAAAGCAGTAATGAATGTTGAAGGTAAATTGTTAACAATACCAGCCATTATTATTAATGACATACCATTACCAATACCTTTTTTAGTCATCTCATCACCAAGCCAAATTAAAAATGCAGTACCAGCAGTTAAATAAACTGTTGATTTAATAGTTGTCATTGCATCTCCCTTTAATAAGGTTAATGAGAATACATATGCTTGAACAAACGCTAAAAACATTCCAAGATATCTATTTATTTTGTTAATTTTTTGTCTACCTGTTGCTCCACTTTCTTTTAATTCTTTAAAATATGGAATAATATCCATTTGCAAAAGTTGTGTAATAATACTAGCAGTAATATAAGGCATAACACCTAAAGAGAAAATTGAAAATGTTTTTAAATTTCCTCCACTTACTAAACTTAATAATTCTAAGAAACCTATGTTATTAGTAATGCTCTTTGCTCCAGGAATTATTATATTAGTTCCAAGAGCAAATATAGCTAAACACATTAAGGTAAACAATATTCTTTTGCGTAAATCCTTATTTGAAGGACTAAATAATCCTTTAAGATTTGCAAACATATTAAATCACCTCAGCAGTTCCACCAGCATTTTCAATCTTACTAACAGCCTTTGTAGAGAATCTATTAGCCTTAATTGTAATTTTCTTTTCTAATTCTCCATTACCTAAAACTTTTAATCCAGATAATTCTTTCTTAATAATTCCCATTTCTTTTAATAATTCAAGAGTAACAACATCACCATCATTAAATCTATTTAAGTCACTTAAATTGATTGTAGCATATCTAACTGTAAAGTTAGCGTTGTTAAATCCTCTCTTAGGAATTCTACGGTAAATTGGAGACTCACCACCACGGAACCAAGGTTTAATTGAAGCTCCGCTTCTTGATTTTTGTCCGTTTTCTCCACGAGTTGAAGTCTTACCCATACCAGAACCAGGTCCACGACCTACAATTTTTCTTCTTTTAGCTTCTGGTAATTTATTTAATTCATTCAATTTCATACTATAACTCCTCAACTTTCTTACCACGAAGTTCAGCGATATGTTCTTTTGATCTTTGTGATTTTAATGCTTCTAAAGTTGCTTTAGCAACATTAACTTGAGTGTTAGCTCCTAGTGATTTAGATACGATATCTTTAACACCAGCAATTTCAAGTACTGCACGAACAGCACCACCAGCGATAATACCAGTACCTTCTTTAGCAGGTTTAATTAATACTTTAGCTCTTCCACATTTACCAATTTGATCATGTGAAATAGTTCTACCATCAACGATATCAACTTTAACTAAATTCTTATTAGCAGCTTGAATACCTTTTTTGATAGCTTCTGGAACTTCCATAGATTTTCCAGTTCCAATTCCTACTAAACCTTTTCCATCACCTACTACCATAGTAGCAGCAAATCTAAAGTGTCTTCCACCTTTAGTAACTTTAGTTACACGAGTGATAGAAATAACTTTTTCTTCTAATAATTTTTTCTTTGGTTCAAAGTTTTTATTAGATTTTCTATTTTTATTATTTTTAAAGTTTTTATTATCTCTAACTACTTTTTCAGTTTTTACTTCTTCAGTAGTCATAACTTCTTTATTTTCTTCCATTATTTCCCTCCCTCTAGAACTCTAATCCGTTTTCTCTAGCAGCATTTGCTAAAGCTTCTACACGGCCATGATATTGGTATCCACCTCTATCGAATACTACTTTAGTAATACCAGCTTTAACAGCTTTTTTAGCTATATCTGCACCAACTAAAGCAGCACCTTCAATGTTTCCACCATTATCGATTTTTAACATTACACTTGATGAAGCAACTAAAGTAGTTTGACTTTCATCATCAATAATTTGTGCATAAATTTCTTTATTTGATCTAAATACATTAAGTCTAGGCATTTCCTTAGTTCCAAAAACATTTTTACGAACTCTTTCATGTCTCATAACTCTAGATACATTTCTTGATTCTTTCTTTATCATAAATCCTCCTACTTAGAAGCCTTCTTACCTTCTTTACGTCTAATAACTTCGCCTTTATAACGAATACCTTTTCCTTTATATGGTTCAGGTTTTCTAATCTTACGAATATTAGCCGCAAATTCAGTTACTTTTTGCTTATCAATTCCACTTAATTTTAATTCAGTTGTAGATGGTGCTTCAACTGTTATCCCTTCAGGAATATCTACAGCCACTGGATGACTGAATCCTGCTGAAACATTAATTTGTTTTCCAGTTACTTGGAATCTATATCCAACACCAACAGTTTCAAGTTCAACTGTATATCCTTTAGATACCCCAATAATCATATTTTCAATTAAAGCATTTGTTGTACCATGAATTGATTTTGTAAATAATTCTTCATTAGCTCTTTTACAAGTTAATTTATTATCTTCAATATTAATACTGATTAAATTATTAAATTCTTCTGTTAATTCACCTTTAGGTCCTTTAACAGTTACTTTATTACCATCTAATGTAACAGTTACATCAGAAGGAATATGTATTACTCTATTTCCTATTCTACTCATAATATCAGTTTTTCCTTACCAAATATAGGCAAGTACTTCTCCTCCTAGACCAGCATTTCTTGCTTCTTTGTCAGTCATAATTCCCTTACTTGTAGAAATAATTGCAATACCAAGTCCGTTAAGTACTCTTGGAAGTTCATCATGTTTAGCATAAACTCTAAGACCAGGTTTACTAATTCTCTTTAAACCAGTAATAACTCTTTCTTTCTTATTTTCACCATATTTAAGTGATAAATCTAACATTTTAGTTTCTTCATTACTACTATAATCATTGATATAGCCTTCTTCTTTTAAGATTCTAGCTATTTCTCTAGTCATCTTAGTATTTAAAACTGCAACATTAGCATATTTCATTTGACCTGCATTACGAATTCTTGTAAGCATATCAGCTATTGTATCGTTTACCATAATTTACTTCCTTTCTACCAACTTGATTTCTTTACGCCTGGGATTTTACCTTCATTTGCTAATTCTCTAAAGCAAATACGACATAATCCAAATTTACGTAAAACTCCATGAGGTCTTCCACATCTTTCGCAACGAGTGTATGCTCTAACCTTAAATTTAGGAGTTCTTGAATTTTTAACTTTTAAACTAGTTTTTGCCATCTCTCATTACCTACTTTCTAAATGGAAGTCCAAAGCCTTTTAATAATTCTAAAGCTTCTTCATTAGTTTTTGCTGTTGTAACAAAAACTATATCCATACCTCTTAATTTAACTACATTATCATAATCGATTTCTGGGAAAATTAATTGATCTTTAATTCCTAAAGTATAATTTCCTCTACCATCGAATGCTTTTGGTGATATACCTCTAAAATCTCTTACACGAGGTAAAGAAATTTTAATTAATTTTTCTAAGAATACATACATATTTTCCCCACGTAATGTTACCTTAGTTCCAATACTTTGTCCTTCTCTTAATTTAAATCCTGCAATTGATTTTTTAGCTTTTGTAATAACTGCATGTTGTCCTGTTATAGCTTCTAAATCAGCTCTAGCAGCATCAATTAATTTATCATCATGAGATCCATCTCCAACACCAATATTAACTACAATTTTCTCTAATCTAGGAATTTCCATAACTGAAGAATAATTAAATTTTTCTTTAAGTGCTGGTTTGATATCTTTATTATATAATTCTTTTAATGAATTCATTATTTATCACCTGTGCCCTTCTTTTTAGTAGCTTTCTTTTCAGTTTTTACTTCTTTAACTTCTTTTGTTTTTTTGTTTTCTTTAGCTGTTAATACTTTTACATTAGATACATGAATAGGATTTTCAACTTCTAATATTCCACCAGTTTCATTCATTCTTGATGGTTTCATATGTTTTTTAACAATATTTACGCCTTCAACAACTACACGGTCTTTTTTTCTTAAAGTATATAATACTTTTCCTTCCTTACCTTTATCTTTTCCGGTAAGAACTTTAACATTATCTCCAACTTTAACTTTCATATATCCTCCTATAATACCTCAGGAGCAAGTGAAACGATCTTATTAAATTCTTTATCACGTAATTCACGAGCAACTGGTCCTAATACACGAGTTCCGATAGGTGATTTATCATCTTTAATTAATACACATGCATTGTCATTAAATTTGATATAACTACCATCATCTCTTCTAACTCCTTGTTTAGATCTAACAATAACAGCTTTAACAACTTTTCCTTCTTTAACATTACTGTTAGGAATTGCTTTTTTAACAGTTCCAACAACAATATCACCAATATTTCCATAAACACGTTTGCTTCCACCTAGTACTCTAATAACCATAACTTCACGAGCACCAGAGTTGTCAGCAACCTTTAATCTACTTTGTTGCATTAACATATTAAAAACCTCCTATAGAACAACAGCTTCTTGAATAACTTCTACTAGTTCATATCTCTTAGTTTTAGATAAAGGTCTAGTTTGAGCAATTCTTACTGTGTCTCCTACTTTAGCTTTATTAGCTTCATCATGAGCAGCATATTTCTTAGAATATTTTACTCTCTTTTTATATAATGGGTCTTTACGATAAGTTTCAACTAATACTGTAATAGTTTTATCATTAACATTACTTACAACTTTTCCAATTAATTCAGCTCTTTTATTTTCCATTAGTTTTCACTCCCATCCATTTCAGTTAATATAGTTTTCATTCTAGCTACATCTTTTCTTAATTCATGAATTCTATGAGGTTTGTCTAATGTTCCTGTAGCTTTTTTCATTCTTAAATCAAATAATTCTTCTTTTGTCTTAACGATTTGTTTTTCAATTTCTTCTTTAGACATTTTACGAATATCACTAGTTTTCATTATTATTAACCCCTTCCTTCATAACAAATTTAGTTTTAACAGAAATCTTATGTGATGCAAGTCTTAAAGCTTCTCTTGCAGTAGCTTCATCAACACCAGCAATTTCAAACATAATTTTTCCTTCTTTTACAACTGCAACCCATTCTTTTACGTCACCTTTACCAGTACCTTGACGAGTTTCTAAAGGTTTTTGAGTACGAGCTAGTTGTGGGAAGATATTAATCCAAACTTTTCCACCACGCTTCATATAACGAGTCATCGCAATACGAGCAGCTTCGATTTGTTTAGCATTAACATATCCACCCTCTTTGGCCATTAAGCCATATTCACCATTAGTTAATGTAAGGTTTCCTTTAGAATGTCCTTCATAACTAACTCTGTGAGGTTTACGATATTTAACTCTCTTAGGCATTAACATTGTTATCGCCTCCATTTTTCTTCTTACTTGGAAGAATTTCTCCCTTATAAATCCATACTTTTACTCCGATTTTACCATAAGTTGTAGGAGCAGTAGCTGTTGCATAATCAATGTCAGCTCTAATAGTATGTAGTGGAACAGTACCTTCAGTATAACCTTCAGTACGAGCCATTTCAGCACCACCAAGTCTACCAGAAACAGCAGTTTTAACTCCAACAGCTCCAGCTTTCATAACATTTTTGATAGCTTGTTTTTGAACTGTTCTGAAGTTTGCTCTATTTTCAATTTGTTTAGCAATTGTATCAGCAACGATTTGAGCACTAAGATTAGGATTCTTTTCTTCAACTATAGTTACATAGAAATCTTCACCAATAGCTTTTTTGATTTCTTTTCTTAGTTTTTCAATATCTTCTCCGCCTCTACCAATGATAACTCCTGGTTTAGCAGTACGAATTTTAATTTCATTTCTCTTTGTTTTTCTTTCAATGATAATTTCTGCAACAGCAGCATCTTTTAAGTAACCAGCTAAGAAATCTCTTAATTTTAAATCATTATTTAATTTTGTGGCATAATCTTTTTTAGCATACCATTTAGATTGCCAATCTTTATTAACACCTAGTCTTAATCCATTAGGATTTACTTTTTGTCCCATTAATTATGCCTCCTTTCCGTCACTAACTTTAACAGTTATATGACTTGTTCTTTTATCTCTTCTGTCAACTTTAGTTCTTGAACCAAATTTAATTCTCTTTAAAACAGGTCCCGGATTAATAAAGCATTCAGATACAAATAATTCATCTTCTTTTAAGTTTAAATTGTTAACAGCGTTAGCTGTAGCAGAGTTTAAAACTTTTAAGATTAATCTACTTGATTTAGTATTAGTATTATTTAAAATAGCTCTAGCATCTTTAACAGACTTTCCTCTTATTAAATCAAGAGTCATTCTTGCTTTACGAGGTGCTACGATAGCCATTTTATGCATTGCATAAGCTTCCATCTAATCCTCCTACTTATTTCCAGCATGGCCAGTAAATTTACGAGTTAATGCAAATTCACCTAATTTATGACCAACCATTTCTTCAGTTATATAAACTGGTATAAATTCTCTTCCATTATGAACAGCAATTGTATGTCCAATGAAATCTGGGAAGATAGTTGAACGACGAGACCAAGTTTTAACAACTTCTTTTTTATTTGCTTCATTTAATTTTTTAATTTTATTCATAAGACTCTTATCAACGAAAGGTCCTTTTTTTAAACTTCTTGCCATCTATATCCTCCTATTTAGTCTTTCTACTAACAATTAACTTGCTAGATGCTTTCTTATTTTTACGAGTTTTATATCCAAGAGCAGGTTTACCCCAAGGAGTAACAGGCCCTTTTCTACCGATAGGTGTTCTACCTTCACCACCACCATGTGGATGGTCGTTAGGGTTCATAACAGATCCACGGTTATGAGGTCTAATTCCCATATGACGTGTTCTACCAGCCTTACCAATGTTAACTAATTCGTAATCTTCATTACCAACTACACCAACAGTTGCAAGACAACTACCTAAAACTTTTCTAGTTTCACCAGATTGTAATCTAATTAAAACATATTTTCCTTCTCTACCAAGAATTTGAGCAGATGAACCAGCACTTCTTGCAAGTTCAGCACCTTTACCAGGTTTTAATTCAACATTGTGAATTACTGTACCAACAGGAATTGCTTCAAGTGGTAATGTATTACCAACTTTAATATCAGCTGTTTTACTTGATATAACGATACTACCAACTTCTAATCCTTTAGGAGCAATAATATATCTCTTTTCACCATCTTTATAAGTTAATAGAGCAATATTTGCTGTTCTGTTTGGATCATATTCAATTGTAGTAACTCTAGCAGGAATATCAAATTTATCTCTTTTAAAATCAATTATACGATATTTTCTCTTAGCTCCACCACCGATATCTCTAACAGTAGTTTTACCTTGATTATTTCTACCACCAGTTTTAGATTTACTAACAAGTAAACTCTTTTCAGGAGCAGTAGCAGTAATCTCAGTATTTGTTAATGTACTCATACCTCTTAAACCATTAGTTGTTGGTTTATATTTTCTAATTCCCATAAAAACACCTACATTTCTATAGAACTACCGTCAGCAAGTTTTACGATAGCTTTCTTATAAGTTTTTCTAAATCCAGAGTATTTTCCAACTCTTTTTTTCTTAGGTTTAGTATTTAATGTATTAACACTAGCAACTTTAACTTTAAATGTGCTTTCAATAGCATCTTTAATTTGTAATTTATTAGCATCTTTAGCTACTTTAAATACATAAACATTTTGTGCCTTTAAGGCAGCTGTTTTTTCAGTAATAACTGGTGAATAAATAATATCAGATTTCATTATTTAAGCACCTCCTCTATTTGTTTTACTGCTTCTTCATCTAAAACAATAGTATCAGCATGTAACATATCATAAACATTAAGTTCACTTGTTAATAACACACCAACATTATTTAAGTTTCTTGAAGCTAAATATAAGTTTTCAGCATCATTTGAAGTAATAAATAATGTTTTACCATTTAATCCTAAATTAGAAAGCATATTTTTTAAGTCTTTAGTTTTAAGAGATTCAACAGTTAAAGAATCAATAACTTTAATATTATTTTCTTTAGCTTTCATTGATAATACACTTCTTAAAGCTAAAACTCTTTCTTTCTTATTCATTTTGAAAGTGTAATCTCTTGGAGTAACTCCAAATGCTACACCACCATGTCTATAATGTGGAGCACGTGTAGAACCTTGACGAGCATTACCAGTTCCTTTTTGTTTGTATGGTTTTCTACCACCACCAGAAACTTCTGCTCTAGTTTTAGTTTTATGTGTTCCTTGTCTTAATGAAGCAAGTTGTAAGTCTAAAGCTTTTTTAACAACAACTTCATTACTTTCTATATTATATATAGCATCGTTTAATTTAATATCTTTTACTTTTTCACCATTAAGGTTAATAATATCTACTTTTGCCATCTATAACACCTACTTTACTTCCTCAGTTGTAACAGTTTCTTCTGCAGTAGGAGCTTCAACAGCAACATTTTCTTCAGTTTCATAAGAGACTAAATCAAATGTACCTTTCTTTCCACCTTTAACAGCTTCTCTAATTACAACTAATGATTTTTTAGCACCTGGTACATTACCACTTACTAAAATATAATTGTCTTCTAAATTAACATCTACAATGCTTAAGTTTTGAACAGTAACTGTATCAACACCCATATGTCCTGATAATACTTTACCCTTTAAAACTCTCATTGGTCTCATTGTCCCCATTGAACCAGGTCTTCTATGATATCTTGAACCGTGAGTTTTAGGTCCTTCTGATTGATTGTTTCTAACAATAACACCAGTAAAACCATGTCCCTTACTTGTTCCAGTAACATCAACTTTTTGTCCTACTTCAAATATGTCTGCTTTAATTTCGCTTCCAACTTGATATTCGCTAGCATTAGATACTCTAATCTCTTTTAAGAAGCGCTTAGGTGCAGAACCAGCCTTTTTAGCATGTCCTATTTCTGCTTTAGTAGCATTTTTTTCTTTTTTATCAGAAATACCTAATTGAATAGCTTCATAACCATCAGTAGCAGTTGTTTTAACTTGCATTACTTTATTAGGTTCAGTACTAATTACAGTAACAGGAATAATTTTTCCATCTTTCGTAAATACTTCGGTCATACCGACTTTACGTCCTAAGATTCCTTTCATCTTTCTTTCCTCCATCTAATTATTTTGTTTTAATTTCAACATCAACGCCACTTGGAATATCTAAGTGAGTTAAAGCATCCATTGTTTCCTTACTAGGATCCTTAATATCAATAAGTCTCTTGTGAGTACGCATTTCAAATTGTTCACGAGCATCTTTGTATTTATGTACAGCTCTTAAAACAGTAATTTTTTGAATTTCTGTTGGAAGAGGTACAGGTCCAGAGATAACTCCTCCTGTTCTTTTAACAGTTTCTACAATCTTAGCGCAAGCAGTATCAAGAAGTCTATGATCATAAGCTTTTAGTTTGATTCTTACCTTTGACATTTTATGTCCTCCCTTCGTCTATATCTTGTATAAACATGATTCCGTAACGAATACCCTGATATTTCAAGAAAATATCTCACAACATCTCCTAGCGTATCAGCAACCTCGCACATCTAAACCAGTCAAACTAAAAGTTATTATACCCTATAATCACTATTATTTCAAGCCATTTATCGCTATTTTTTTACAAAAACTGAAAAACTTGAAAATTAAAAAAATTAAATTAAAGTTCAAACTAAAAAAGGATATTATTTAACATCCTCCTTAATTCTTTTTATCATAAATTAATTTTTTATTATCAACAATTTCTCTACTAGCAATATCATACCCACTTTGTTCAATTATAATTCTTCTAATTTTTTCATAGATTTTATTAAAATCAACACTTCCATATAACTCTTTTTTATTGGAATCATAGTCTCTTGAATAACGATTATATTCAGCTTCTAACGAAAATCTTTTTTTACCAAACTCTAATTCAATATCTTTTCCATTAATAACTATTGGATTATCAAGGTTATTATCTAAAAAATAAAGAGATGTAAATAACATTTTTTGTTTAAAAACATATATAGTATAGGGCTTATCAAATAAAGCAGCATGATCTTGAGTTGTAAACCTTTCTGTATGATACTTTCGTTGCACTTCTAAACTATAGCTACTCGGCACATGATAATCAGTTGTTTTAGTATCAATTTCTTCAGAAAAATCTTCTAAAAATTTTATAAATTTTTCCTTATCATTTACAATTTTAGAATTTTTAAAATCTCTAAATTTTACATAACCAATATGTATATCTGCACTTCTTTTTAATATTTCTACACTACTTGGAATTGTAGCGTTATAACCAAGCATTAATTCTTCTAAACCATCAGGAAAACATAAGTTAGAAAAGTCATAATCCAAATAATCTATCTTACCAATTATAGTTTTTAAACTATTTGGAAACACAAATTTTTTTCCAAATAATACTTCATTTTTTATTCTACTTAAATATCTACAATAAAGATTTATTTTTTTAACTCCATCAGGTACAATTAAATTATTTACAATTCTATTTGCTTCATATATTGCAGATAATGGATGGTCACTACTATTTTGAACAGTTAACTCAAATATGGAAGAAAGTAATATTATATCTTCTAAAACATAATAATTTGAAAAAAAACTAAATTTAATAGGTTCATCAAACTCATGATTAATTGTTAAATCAATAATATTTTTATTAAAATAATCTTTTATTCCATTTTCCTTCTCTAACGAAACAAGAAATGCTAATTTATATTTATTCTTAAGAATTTCTTCGTAATTAAATATTCCTTCTTTATTTTTTAGATATTCTCTCGAACCATCTAATTGTTCACTTATATCAACATTTTTATCTTTTAAATCATCAAAATAATAACTAGTATCTAAATTATTTATTTTATCTGCAATGATTTCCTCATAAAATGGAAAACCATAATCCTTAACATTTATAGGTGATTCATTACAACTATTATTAATATCTGTAACTAATAAATTAAATTTATATAAATAAAATTCTTTAACAAAATCATGATCAAATATATCTTTAACATACTCATAAAATGATAATATTTTACTTTCATCATTAAGGCAATATGATAATTTTAATTTTAATGCTTCATATTTATGAGTATATGCATATATTTCACATTCTTTCTCTAATAATGCTACATTTAATTTTATATCATCATATAATTTATTTTTATCAACTATTCCCTTAGTTAAAAATAATAATCTTGTTAATCTTTCATTTAATAAAGACTCATCTACTTCACTTAAATCTCTTGTTGTCAATACATCAAAATAGTTTTTTATTTCAATATTTATACTTGCTTCTCTATATATAAACATTTCTAGAATAACACTTAAAGAATTTATTTCTTCTTCTAAAGCCATCTTATTATGTCTTGGAATTCTTTTTTCTTTCTTTATTTCTTTAAGAGCAATTAATCTTAAAATAATTTCATTTTTTAATACAGTCATTTCATCATAATACATTTTTAATTTAGCTATTTGAACTAATAATTCTTCAGGTGCATATTCACAAAAATTGTTGTTATCCATTAACAAACTAAGTAATAAATCTATATACATATTCATTTGTTCTTTTAACCTTTTAGAATTAAAATATGGTGTTGCTACTACTGTTTTGTTTTTTAACATTTCTAAATAATGCTTTTTATAATTTTCTAATAATATAATATCTTTTTCATCTTTAAAATATTCTCTTCCTGGAATAACTAAATTATCGCCAAATCTTATAACACCAATATTATGTTTTTCTTTTTTAAATAATCTTAATAAAAAATTCATAAAACCCCCTAATTAATTAAAAGATATCCTAACATAGATTAAACTTTTAAGCAATAAAAATTGAATCATAAAAACCTCACTTAATTCTATTTTTCATATTTAATTACACTTAAAAAAGACTTAAAATTATTTAATTTTAAATCTCAATTATTCCCATTAAAATATCAATTATCTCGTCTAACTCTTCTTCTTTTAATTTTTCAACAAAAGATAAATTATTTGCACAATAATCAATACTTCTAACATGTTCACACAACACACTACCTTTAACTTTATCAACATATTTTAATTCATAATGAGTAGGAAATTTTTTATTGTTAGATGTTATTGGACAAACAACAGCCATATTAGTATATTTATTAAAATTATATTTACTAACAACTAAAACCGGTCTTAATCCAGATTGTTCATGTCCTTTAGTTGGTGCTAAATTCATAAAACAAATATCTCCTTGATTTGGTACATACATCTAGCTAATCAATTCCTTTCCAACATCATCTCCCCAATCATAAGAATCAATTTGTTCATTATCACTATTAGATAATTTTTCAAACATTTTAACTCTATCATCAAAAGATAGATGATTTTTTTTATATTTTGTAATAATAATTTTATCCTCCTTATTTTCTATATTTACAATATCATTAGTTTTTAAATTTAAATTTTTTAAATATATACTAGGTATTCTTATTCCATCAGAATTACCCCATTTTTGAAGTCTAACTTCCATACATATCTCCCCAATCAATAATAGTATATACAATGTTTATACAAAAATCAACTAAAAAAGACGGATTATCATTAAACCCATCTTAATTTTATTTATCACTTAATTTAACAACTGCATGAGTCTTACTATTAATTCTTTCTAAGTCGATATAATCTTTAGTTTCACTAGGTAAATTCTTTTCTTCTAATCTAATTGTTATTAAATTATGGACATATCCATAAATTAATGCAAATACAGGTACACCTAGTAGTAATCCAATAATTCCAAAAGCATCCCCAAAGAATAAAATAGATGCAAGTACCCAAAATGATTTTAATCCTGTTTTAGATCCGCATAGTTTAGGCTCTATAACATAACTATCAATTTGTTGTAATGCGATTATAAATATAATAAATATAATACACATTTTACCTCCGCCATGTACTTCATCCATAAGGATCAATAAAGCACTAGGTATAGTTCCAATATATGGACCAAAATAAGGAATCATATTTGTTAAACCAACTGTAACACCAATTAATAAAGCATAATCACTAAAACCTAAAATAGTTAGAAATATAAATGTAATAAATCCAATTGTAAAACCATCAAGTAACTTACCAACAATAAAGTTACCAAATATATCATTAGTGTGTCTAGCATTATCCATAATATGATTAGCCACTTTTACCCCAAAGATACTATAAATAATCTTCTTAGTTCCAGCAACAAAGTTGTCTTTATCAGATAAATAATAAATAGAAATAACAAATCCCATAAATACTTTAAATACTACTTTAACTGCACCAAATAATCCATTAGATACTATTGTAATCATATCTTCTAACTTAGGAAGAAAATTATTTATCATACCATTTAAACTTTCATTAATAGTACTATAATTAGTGTTTATTGCCTCAGCAAGTCCACTAGAATCAGTCTTAGCAATTAAATAATCTTTTATATCTTTAATATATGTTGGCATATTAACAACTAGTGATTGAATACTCTTTAAAAGTGCCGGAATAATACTATTAAACAAAATAATTGTAAGTGTTAAAAAAATAACACAGGTAGTAAGTAAACTTAAATTATTAGCAACTTTATCTTTTTTAACAAACTTATCAAAAACATTTTTCTTAAAAAATATAACTATCGGATTTAATAAATAAGCAAATACAAATCCAATAATAAATGGACTAAACAATCCCACTATTGTTCCTAAGAATTTCCATATCTTATCTATATTAAATATTATAAATGTAAGTAATATACAAGCACCTATAACCATAAAAATAGTTAAACCTAATTGATAGTACTTATTTTCTTTAATTTTTTCTTTCATCTAAATCTACCTCCTAATAATTACATTACTTCATAATTCAATATATTTTCTTTATTATCAATAATCATTTTAACACTATAACCACTATTATCTTTAAAACTCAAGTAATATTTAACATCATCTATTTCATATAAATATTTCTTATTTTTTTCAATTTCAGTGGCTTCATTTTTATTAAATAAATCAATTAAGTAATAAGGATTAATATATCTTGTATCTATATTAACAATTAAAAAATCTCCAATTTCATTATCATTATCCTTTGTTAAATTTCCCTTTTCATACTTAACATTATAACTTGTTCCATCATCATATGTTATTGTTCCTTTAAAAATTGTATTTTCATAAATTCCTTCAACAACATAATCATCTAATTTATAATAAACCTTTAATTTTTTATTAGCTAAATTAAGAATTTTATAATTAAATTTTAAAATACTTTCCTCATTATTATTTTTCTTTATTTGATTTTTATTCATAACTATACACATACAAAGTACAAACAATATAAATATTGCCCACAATATTAGTTTAATAATATTTTTATATTTAGGATCTTTCCACAAACTAACTAAATCACTCATTACTTAACCTCTTTACCTACTATTTCATCATGATATCCATTAAAGAAATCTTTAACGTTCATTATATTCTTACCAATTGGCTTTATTTTTGAAACCATTATACCTTTATCTTTTGCCATAATCGTAAATGAATTTTTATCCTTACTTACAACTGTACTTACTTTACCACTTGCATCAACTATTTTACATTCTGCGATTTTATACTCTATATCATCTATTTTAATATTTGGTAATGGATTTGGACTTAACATACGATATCTATTAAATATTTCTTTAGCAGTTACATTAAAATCTAAATGTTCATCTTCTCTTGTAATAATTGGTGAGAAAGTAGCCTTACTAATGTCTTGTTTTACTCTACTATTAGTACCATCTATTAAACTAGGTAAGTATTTTATTATCATATTAGAAGCAACTATACTTAATTTATTAGTTAATGACTCAATATTATCATTATCTTCTATTTTAATTTCTTCTTTTGCAATCATGTCACCAGAATCCATACCTTTATCCATATACATTAAAGTGATTCCTGTTTTTTCATCACCATTTAAAAGAGCATAATGAATTGGGGCACCACCTCGATATTTAGGAAGTAAACTACCATGTAAATTAAAGCAACCTAATTTTGGTATATTTAATATTTCTTCACTTAAAATTTGACCATAGGCACAAGTAATAATCATATCTGGATTAAGTTCTTTAATAAATTCAAAATCACTTCTTAATTTAATAGGACTATAAACTTTTAATCCTAAATTAACAGCTTTTTCCTTAATCGGGCACATTGTAAGAACCTTTTTTCTTCCCATATATGCATCAGGTGCCGTAACAACTCCAACGACATTTACATTTTTATTTAATTCTTCAAGGACAGGAACACTAAATAAAGGGCTTCCCATAAATATAACTCTTAAATTTTTCATATTATCACTCTTCTTTATATCTATTTAAATATTACCATAAAAAAAGATAGTTTTCACTATACTTTTCTTAATTTTATTAACATAAACTAAAACTTATCTTTAATTATATTCACTAAATCTTTAGCAGATTCATTATTTATGTACTTTATTTGATTTTGAACCAGTTCTTTTTGTAACTCTTCATCATTTAAAAGTTTATTAATAGCATCTTTAACTTCACTAATACACGAACAATTTATGCTCATATTATGTTCTTTAAAATAATTCATATTATAAGTTTCAATTCCCGGTATAGCAAACATATGAATTAACGGCTTTCTTATCGCCGCTATCTCAGTAGATGATAATCCACCTGGTTTAGATACTACAACATTAGCGGTATAAATAAAATCATTTATATTCTTAGTAAATCCAAAAGGAATAACATTTTTATATTTTTTATCCTTTATCTCTTCTAGTAATTTCGTATTTGTTCCACATATAGTTATAATTTTATAATTTTCGTTTTCTAATTGTTTTAATAAATCAAGTATATTACCAAATCCCATACTGCCTAGCATAATTAAAACAATTTTATCATCATTACTTAAATTTAATTCTTTTCTTATATCTCTAGCAGTTTTAACAAATCTAGATGAAACCGGAATACCTATCGGATTAATGGCATCTTTAATATTTCCTTTTTTAATAAATTTATCTTCTAAATCTTTAGGAATAATTAACATATCTGGTTTACTTTCTTCCATAAAAGGACATGGTTCATAATCAGTAGCGATTGTAATAAACTTAATTTTTTCTTCATTATGTTTATTAATAGCCGTAAGAGTTAAAGATGGAAATAGATGAGTTGTAATAACTAATGTAAAATTATTTTCTTTAATATATTTTAATAAACTATTAGCGTGCAACTTATTAGCTAAATAAACAGGACTAGTTAACCCTGAATCACTATATTTCTCACCTAAAATGTATGCTCCCTGAAAAACTTTTCCATTTTGTCTTAATGTTGCTAAATAAATTTTAGATGATAACTCTTTGGCTTTCGGATTAACTATATCAAAAAAATCTTTAAATTCACATTCAATATTATTTTCTTTTAATTCTTCTTCTATATATCTACCACACGAATTATGGCCTCCACCAGTACTACAAGATAATATTAATACTTTCATTTAACTCTCCTTTATAATATTACATATTAAAATTATACAATATTAATAATTAATAATAAAATATAAATTAACAAAAACTTGCTAATAAAAATCAATAGTTTTTGATAAATTTTTTTAATTTTTTCAAATTATATTTTTAAACAT
>CAKOKM010000008.1 GCA_934091015.1 uncultured Bacilli bacterium
ATATACAACAAATAAAAAACGCGCTAGCCCTTATACTAAAAGGATTAGCGCATTTTTGCTGTCAAACTCAAGATATAATATCTAAATTTATAAAGGCTATTTTTATTAATATATTTACGTTTTATTTACATTTAACATTATTATTTTAGAAAAGTTTATTAATTTATTCTTAGATTATATTTAGGTTTGTGCCTTGATTATAGTATTTTTGTGTAATATAATTAACTTGTTTAATTAAGGAGGAATTGTATTATGGATTATAGAAAACTTGCTGAATTATTATATCCTGATGTTAATTTAACTATTGAAGATTTAGAAAAAAGATATCCTAAAAGAAATTTAGATGAAAAAGCTGAAGTATGTAGATTTGCTCCAAGTCCAACTGGAAGAATGCATATGGGAAATTTATTTGCTTCATTTGTACCAGAAAGATTTGCTCATCAAACTAATGGAGTATTTATATTAAGAATAGAAGATACTGATGATAAACGTGCTATTGATGATGGAGTTAATTTAATTATAAGTGATTTAAAAGAATATAATTATAGAGTTGATGAAGGACCTATTAATGATGGGAAATATGGACCTTATATTCAAAGTCAGAGAAAAGAAATTTATCATACTGTAGCTAAATATTTGGTTTCTATTGGAAGGGCTTATCCTTGTTTTTGTTCTGAGGATTATTTAAGTCATATGAGAGAAGAACAAGAAGCTTGTAAAGATAGAATTGGTTATTATGGAAAATATGCTAAGTGTCGTAATTTAAGTTATGATGAAGTGAAGAAACATATTGATAATGGTGATAAATGGGTGCTTAGGTTAAAATCTATGGGTGATTTTAATAAGAAATTTACTTTTAAAGATTTGATTAAAGGTACTATTGAATTACCAGAAAATGATTTAGATCAAGTATTAATTAAATCTGATGGAGTTCCACCTTATGCTTTTGCTCATGTTTGTGATGATCATTTTATGAGAGTTACAACTGTTACAAGAGATGATTCTTATATTTCATCTGTACCTTATCATTTAGAATTATGGAAAGCATGTGGATTTGATGCTCCTAAGTTTGCTCACTTGTTACCATTAAATAAAAAAGATGGGGATACTGTTAGAAAGCTTAGTAAAAGAAAAGATCCTGAAGCAGCTGTTGCCTTTTATCATGAAAGAGGTATTCCAGTTGAAGCTGTTAAACTATATTTTGCTACTTTATTAAATTCTAATTTTGATGGATGGTTTATGCAAAATCAAGATAAGAATTACAATGATTTTATGTTTACATTTAATAAGATGTGTACAAGTGGAGGATCTTTATTTGATATTGAAAAGTTAATTAATATATCTAAAAATTATTTAAGTAAATTAAGTGCGAAAGAGGTATTTGATAATTTAGATAATTGGTCTAAAGAATTTGATAAAGATTTTAATGAATTAATTAATAAATATAAAGAATATACAATTAATATTTTAAATATTGAGAGAGAACAAAAGAAACCAAGAAAAGATTTTGCTTGTTATAGTGAAATAAAAGATAATATTTGGTATATGTATGATGAATTATTTGATTCAAGTATGGTTAAGTTTGAGGTTAAAAACGTAGATGAAATTGGTGATATTTTAAACTTTTATGCTAATAAATACTATGATGAAAATGATTCGAAGGAAGAATGGTTTAATAAAATTAAATTATTATGTGATGAATTTGGTTATGTAACTGATATGAAAGCATATAAAGAAAATCCAGATGCATATAAGGGAAGTATAGCTGATATATCAAATATTATAAGAGTAGCATTAACTACTAAAACAACTACACCTGATTTATATGAAATAATGAAATTATTAGGTAAAGATAGAGTTATGAAGAGATTAAACAATCTAAAATAGGTTGTTTTTCTTTTGATGTAATAGTGAACAATTTTTAAGATTTATGTAAAATTGTTCAGTCAAGTGAACAAAAAAGTTTACTTTTGCAAAATTGTTCACTATAAAATTTTTTCTTAAATCCTTATTTGTTCGATAGACACAAAATTTAATATTTGTTAAAATTGATGTTAGTGAAAATACTGGAGGTATAATGATGGATGATTTACTAAAAAATTTAAATGATGAACAAATAGAGGCTGTTAAACATAATGAAGGGCCTTGCTTAGTACTTGCTGGGGCAGGATCTGGTAAGACAAAAGTTTTAACTAATCGTATTGCTTATTTAATAGAAAATGGTGTAGGAGATTATAATATTTTAGCGATTACATTTACAAATAAGGCTGCAAAAGAAATGAGAGATAGGGTATATAACTTAGTTGGAGATGTTTCTTCTTTTATTGGAACTTTTCACTCATTAGGATTAAGAATTATTAGAGAAAATTGTGGATATTTAAATTTACCTTCTAATTTTAGTATTATTGATAGTGATGATGTCTTAACAGTTATTAAGAAGATTCTTAAAGATATGAATTTAGATACAAAACAATATAGTCCTTCTTATATTAGAAATAGAATATCTTTTATTAAGAATCAAATGCTAAGTGATATGGACCTTGATAAGTTTTTTAATACCCCAATAGATAAAATAGTTGTAGATGTTTATTATAAATATAACGAAAGACTTATTGCTAGTGCAGCAGTTGATTTTGATGATTTATTATTAATGCCTGTTAGGTTATTTGAACATAATAAAGAGATACTTGAACATTATCAAGAAAGATATAAATATATTTTAATAGATGAATATCAGGATACGAATCCGGTTCAGTATAAGTTATCTAAATTGCTTGCAAGTAAATATAAAAATATATTTGTTGTTGGTGATATGAATCAAAGTATTTATGCATTTAGACAGGCTGATTATCATAACATAGTTAATTTTGAAAAAGATTATGCTAATGCGAAAACAATTAAGTTAGAGCATAATTATAGAAGTACTAATAATATTTTAAATGCGGCTAATGATGTAATAAGTCATAATAAAGAAAGAAAGGACTTAAGGTTATATTCTGATAAAGGGGATGGACCTAAAATTACTTATTTAAGAAGTTATGATGAAAAGCATGAAATATCTTTAGTTATAGATGAAATTAATAAATTATATTTAGATGGTTATGAACCTAAAGATGTAGCTATACTATATAGAACTAATGCTCAATCAAGGGCAATTGAAGAGGTATTTGCTTCTAAGGGTATTCCTTATAAAATTTATGGAAGTTATTATTTCTATAATAGAAAAGAAATTAAAGATCTAATATCTTATTTAAAGTTAATTTATAATGATAAAGATGAAATAAGCTTAAGAAGAATTATTAATGTTCCAAAAAGAGGTATTGGAGATAGTGCTATTAAAGATATTGAACTTAGAGCTAATTTAAATCAGTGTAGTATGTATGATGCACTTGAAAGTAAGAAAGAATTGGAGTTTAAAGATATAATTGAATCTATTAAGAAATCTAGTGAAAGTTTATCATTAACTGAATTAATTGATGAAGTTCTTGATAAGTCAGGGATGAAGAAAGAATTAGAGAGTAGTCATTTAATTGAAGATGAAACTAGATTAGAAAACTTAATGGAATTTAAAAGTATAACTGCTTCTTATGAAGAGAGAACAGGTTCTGTTAATTTAGGAGACTTCTTAGAAGAGATATCTTTAGTTTCTGATCAAGCAAATCATACGGAAGATGGTAATGTAGTTACTTTAATGACTTTACATAGTGCGAAGGGACTTGAATTTCCAGTTGTGTTTATGGTTGGAATGGAAGAGGGTATTTTTCCTCATAATATGTCTATTATGGAAGATAATATTGAAGAAGAAAGAAGACTTTGTTATGTAGGAATAACTAGAGCAAAAGAAAAACTTTATTTAACAAACGCTAAGAGAAGAATGCTTTATGGTAAAGATCAAATGAATGTACCTTCTAGATTTATTGCAGAAATTAAAGATGATTTACTGGAAAAGAATGAAATTAATAAAGAAGAAAAGATTATTAAAAAGGGTGAAATGTATACTAAAGATAATAGTGATATTGTTAAAGGTAGTAT
This sequence comes from uncultured Bacilli bacterium, assembly GCA_934091015.1. Lineage (GTDB taxonomy): Bacteria > Bacillota_I > Bacilli_A > RF39 > UBA660 > CAG-533. The sequence continues at coordinate 4,033 of CAKOKM010000008.1, forward strand.
TATTGATCACACTGAATATGGACTTGGTGCTGTAATTGATGTTAGTGGTAGCTTAATAACTGTAGCATTTAAGTGTGGTGTTAAAAAATTAATGAAGAATCATAAAAGTATTACGAAAGTTAGCTAAATTTGTAGTTAACTTTTTTTATTATTTTTGAAGATATTTTGTTATAATATTTATGAGGTTAATTATGAAAGAAAGATATGATGAATTAATTAAATTAATAGAAAAAGCTAATTATGATTATTATACTTTAGATAATCCGACAGTTACGGATAGAGAGTATGATAACTGGATGAGTGAACTTTTGGATATTGAAGAAAGACATCCGGAAATTAAAAGAAAAGATTCTCCTAGTGAAAAAATTGGTGGAGAAGTAATTAGTGAGTTTAAAAAGGTTGAACATAAAATTGGAATGTTTTCTATTTCTGATGTTTTTAATGAGTCTGAGATAGTGGCATTTGATGAAAGAATTAGAAAGGAATTTCCTAATCCAAGTTATGTTTGCGAACTTAAAATAGATGGGTTAGCTGTATCACTTCAATATGAAAAGGGAATACTTAAAAGAGCAGCTACACGTGGAAATGGATTAGTTGGTGAAGATATTACGCATAATGTAAAAACGATTGGAACTATTCCTTTAAGATTAAATAAACCGGTTGATATAGAAGTCCGTGGGGAAATATATATGCCTCTTAAAGCGTTTAATGAACTTAATGAGAAGAGATTAGAAAATGGGGAGCCTATTTTTCAAAATCCGAGAAATGCGGCAGCTGGATCTATTAGACAACTTGATAGTAGTGTTGCTAAATCAAGAAAGTTAGATGCATTTTTATATCATGTTCCGGAAACAGATAAGAAGACTCATTATGAAGCTCTTATGGAATTAAAAGACTTAGGGTTTATTGTTAATCCAAATATTAGATTAGTTAAAAATATAGATGAAATATTAGATTATATTAACGAATGGACTGCAAGAAGGGAAGAACTTCCTTATGATATTGATGGAATTGTTATAAAAGTAAACGATATTCATATGCAAAGGGAACTTGGTTTTACAGCTAAATATCCAAGATGGGTAATTGCTTATAAGTTTCCAGCCGAAGATGTTAAGACAAGATTAACTGATATAGTATGCACGGTTGGTAGAACTGGTCAAATAACACCGAATGCAGTTTTTGATCCGGTTAAGGTTATGGGTTCTACAATAAGGAGAGCAACTTTACATAATGGTGATTATATAAATTCTAAAAATTTAAAAATTGGAGATAATATATTTGTTCATAAAGCGGGGGATGTTATTCCAGAAGTTGTGGGACCATGCTTAGAAGATAGAACAGGTAATGAGAGAGAATTTGTAATGCCTGATAAATGTCCAATATGTGGAGTAAGTCTTGTTTTAACTGATTCTGGTATTGATTTAAAATGTCCAAATGATTTATGTCCTGCTAGAAACATCGAATCTTTAATTCATTTTTGTGATAGAAAAGCGATGAATATTGAAGGCTTGGGTGAAAGAATTATAGAAGACTTCTATAACATGAAATTTATAACTAATATAATTGATATATATAATATTAAGGATCGTAAAGAAGAATTAATTGAACTTGAGGGATTTGGAGATAAAAGTGTTAATAAACTTTTAGATAATATTGAAAAGTCAAAGGAGAATTCTTTAGAAAAACTATTATTTGCTATTGGTATTAGTGGTATTGGAGAAAAAAATGCGAAGATTCTTGCAAAGAAATTTATGAATATAGATAATTTAATGAACGCTAGTTTAGAGGATTTAACTAATATTTCGGATGTTGGTCCGATACTAGCAAACAGTATTTATAATTTCTTTAGAGACGAAGATAATATTAAACTTATTAATGATTTAAAAAATATTGGAATGAATATGAATTATTTGGGGGCTCAAATTAAAGAAAACGAAGAATTATTAAATAAGAGAATTGTAGTAACTGGTACTTTAAAGAAGTATACAAGAGATGAAATTCAAAATTTAATTGAGTTAAATGGTGGATTATGGTCGACTTCTGTAACTAAAAAGACTTATGCAGTTATTGTGGGGGAAAATCCTGGATCTAAATATGATAAAGCAAAGGAATTAAATATTCCAATTTGGACAGAAGAAGATTTTGATAAAGTAATAAATTCTTAGTAAATTATGTAAACTGGAAATAAGTAATAAGATATAGTATAATGATTTCGAGGTGTTATATGAATAATATAAAAAAGTTTTATAAAAATAACCGTATTTATTGCATTTTAATGGGAGTAAGTATATTTTGTCTTGCTTTAATTGCAGTGCTAGGTATAATTTATTTTGTTAATCAAACAAAAAATGATAAATATGGAGACCGTTTAAATGGAATTGAATCTGTTCAAATTACAGATGATCATATAAATGAAATGGTAAGCGAAGTCGAGAAGAATGAGCTTGTTGAAAAAGCATCTATCTCTGTTAAAGGAAAAATAGTTTACATAACAGTAACTCTTAAAGATGGAAAAAGACAAGATGCAGAAGGAATTGCTGTTAAAGCTCTAAGTGGACTTACTGAGGATGAAAAAGCATTTTATGATGTTAGTTTTGCTTTTACTAAAAATGAAGATGAGACATTTCCAATTTTAGGTTATAAAAAGAGTGATGCAACCATTATTTCTTGGTCAAAAGTTAGTGGTGAAGAATAATGAAAAAAGTTAAAAAAATTGTTATTCCAATAATTATTGCAATTGTTTTGCTTTCCAGTTCAATATTTGTATATTTTAATTACTTTTATGATTCTAATAAGCTTAGCATTAGGGAAAAAGAATGGATTAATAGTAATGCAAATAGGGTTATTTCATTTGGAATACCAACTAATTTAAATAATTTTAGTAAAAGTGGAACAGGTATTTTTTATGATTTTACTAAAGATTTAGCAGATGAATATAAATTAAAAATAAATGATAATAATTATACAAGTTTTGATAATTCTCTAGGTTTTTATTTAACTAGTGTACAAAATGATAATGATTTATTATTTTATAAAGATTTTTATGTATTAGTAAGTAAAGATGATAAAGTTGTTACTGATATGAATCAAGTTAGAGATGCTAAAATTGGTACTATTAATGATTATTCATCATTTTTAACTAGTAATACTTCTTTTGCTGGAACTATAAGTATTGCTACGAATAAAGAAAATTTGTTAAAGGATTTTGAAACAAATTATGATTATATATTTGTTCCATTAAATGAATATTTAGATGAAATAGTAAGTAATAATTATAAAGTAGTTTATCAATTTGAAAATATTCCTATTTATTATTATTTACATTTAGGAACTGATACAACTTTTAATAGTGTTATTCAAAAATTTTATAATGAATGGAAGAATAATTCCTTAGATGATTATTACTATAAGCATTTATTTAATTTATACAAAACAGAATTAACTTTGACTGATTTAGAAATTGATTCTTTTAATAAAAATGTTTATAGTTTCGGATTTGTTACTAAATCACCTTATATTTCAGGGAATAGTTCTAAAATAGGTGGTATAGTAGCTGAATATTTAAAAGAATTTAGTAAACTTACGAATGTTGAATTTAAATATGTTGCTTATAAAAATAATAGTGATTTAGAAAAAGCGTATAATAATCAAAAAATTGATTTATTATTTAATGATACTACAAATTATGAGAACACTTTAAAGACAAATATTAATGAAAAAATTGCTATTATTTCAAATAATAAGAATAGTGATTTTTATGCTAATTTAAATATGATTAATGCTAAAAATGTATGCGTTATTGAAAATAGTAATTTATATGGTTATTTAAGTGGCTTTAGTAATATAAAATTAGAAAAAGTTAAGAATGAACAAAAACTTATAAATTGTTTAAAGAAGAATAAATTAGTTGCAATTGATGAATATACTTTAAATTATTATAGTAATGATTTATTAAATGACTATCATGTGGTTTATAGTGGATATAATACAAATAATTTTAGTTTTAAATATAAGAGTAATAATGATGCTTTTTATAAAGTGTTTAATAATTATATAAATACTTTAGGAAATAAAGAAATGATGGTTAGAGGTTTGACTTCTTATGTGAAAATGTCTAATGTTTCTAATATTGTTATTTTAGTGGCTAAATACATTTTAATTATAAGTGGGGTTAGTATATTGGTTGCTGGTATAGTTGTTTATTCAAAGAAAAAAGTTAAATTAAATACTAGAATTAGTAAAGATGAAAAGTTGAAATTTGTTGATATGATGACTTCTTTAAAAAATAGAAATTATTTAAATGATAGAATTGAAATTTGGAATCAGAACACAATATATCCTCAAGCTATTATTGTTATTGATTTAAATAATGTTAAATATTTGAATGATACATTTGGTCATGAAGAAGGAGATAAGCAAATCATGGCTGCAGCTAATGTTTTACATCAAAATCAATTAGATAACACTGAAATTATGAGAACTGATGGAAATGAATTTATGATTTATTTAGTTGGTTATAATGAAAAACAAGTTGTAAATTATATTAAAAAGTTGGTTAAAGAATTTGGCAATTTACCTTATGATTATGGCGCTGCTATTGGATTTAGTATGATTGTTGATGATTTAAAATTAATTGATGACGCAATTAATGAGGCTTCTTTGTTAATGAGAGAAAATAAGGAAACTGAATATAATGAAAATGAAAAACAAGATTAATAAAGCTTTTACTAGATTTAAACATTATATATTAAATGTTTATAGAATATTAAATAAGCCAGAGATGGCCGTGTTGCCTGGTCAACTGGCTTTTTCAATAATTCTTTCAATAGTTCCAATTATAACGTTGATTGGATATGGAGCATCGTATTTTAATATATCAATGGATACTATTATTAATATGTTAAAAAGTAATTTTTCAGATAGTATAGTTGATATGATAGTACCAATAATAAGTGGAGATAGTATCGATTTAAATTTAATTATAATGTTATGTTCAATGCTTTATTTTGCATCTAATGGACCTAGTTCTATAATATTTATTACTAATGAAATTTATGGTTATGAACAAACAAGTTGGTTAAAGAGAAGAATTAAGGCTATGATTATGACATTTTTAGTTATTGTGCTATATTTGTTTATATTACTTGTACCAGTTTTTGGTAGTAAGATAATTGATGCTATTGATTATTTTAATATTAAATCTGTTTTAACAAGTTTGTTAGGAATAATGCAGGGACCTATTTCTTGGGTAATTATTTTTATATTTATTAAAGTTATATTTACTTTAGCTCCTAATAAAAGTGTTGATCCGGTTAGAATAAATGTGGGAGCAATATTTACTTCACTTGGATTTATTGTTGTAACTCATTTTTATGGCTACTATGTTAATCATTTTGCTAAGTATGATATATTTTATGCTGGATTATCAAATGTGATGGTACTACTTTTATGGATTTATTTTTTAAGTAATATATTGGTTATTGGAATATCATTAACAACCGAAGTAAATGAAGAAGATTTGCCAAAAAGTGGAAAGTTAAATTTTTAAATTTAAGACATAATAAGAATGTGCACACGAATATTACTTAGTGCACGATTAAATATTTTATGATATCAATCTAGTATTGTTGTACTAACGATATTGTAGAGTAATATTTGAGATGTGCATTTTGGTGTACATCTTTTTTGATAGTTATCTGTACTTTGTATATTAAAAGTGGTCGATAACTTGCAATTTTAATAAAATAATAGAATTTATTTAAATTATATGATAGTATTGATATTGAAGGTGGGATAATAATGAAAAAGAAAAAATTAAAATCTATTAATTATGAAAGTAATGATACTAAGGAAATTAAAAGTTTAATAATTATAACTATTATAGTTATTGCTATTGCAGTTGGATTATTCTTTTTAACTAATTATTTAAATAATAAGAAAGCAAATAGTAATACTAGTATTGATTATGATACTTGTATAGTAGGTAATATGTTTAATAGACCATATAATGAATATTATGTATTTTTATATAGTAGTACTGATAAAAATGCATCTACATATAAAGGTTTAATTACTTCATATAAAGATAAAGATGATGCTTTAAAAGTTTATTATGTTGATATGAATGATAAGTTTAATAGTGCTTATTTAAGTGAAACAAGTAATAAAAAACCTAGTGAATCATCTGAAGTTAAAATTAATGAATCTGCTTTAATATTAATTAAAGATGGTAAAGTAGAAAAGTATTATGAATCTTTAGAAGATTATAAGACTGCTTTAAAATAAAAACTTAGTGTAAAATTACTAAGTTTTTTTATTTGTTTTTATTAAAAATATGTTATTATGATATTGTATAGGATATGATGATATGAAGGATTATTTAAAGAAAACAAAATTTGAATTATGGGAAGTTATAGCTATTACATTATTTTCATCTCTTGTGATGAGTTTTTGTACTGGATATTTAGTTTATAGAAGTTCATGTGGAAAAGTAACTTCAGTTAATGGTGATGAATATTTAGCTGAATTATATAAGGCTTATGATGAAATAAAATCAAATTATTATAGTAGTGTTGATTTAGGTAGTTTAGTTGATGCTGGAATAAAGGGAATGTTTAGTTATTTAGGGGATCCTTATACAACTTATTTAGATAAAGATCAAACCGATAATTTAACTGATTCTTTAAAAGGAACACAACATGGAATTGGTGTACTTATAAATGTAAGTGATGAGGAAAAAAAGATTATAATTTCCAGGGTTTATGATAATACACCAGCTATGGAAGCAGGATTGGTTAGTGGAGATGAAATAGTTAAAGTTAATGATAAGCTTGTTAGTGAGGCTGAAAATTTGAAAGATATTACTGCTTTAATTAAGAGCAGTGATGAGGTAAAATTAGTTATCCAAAGAGATGGTGTTGATAAAGAGTATATTTTAAAAACTGCAGATTTTTATAATCCTTCAGTCGAAGAAAATATTATTGAAGGAGAAAATGGTAATAAGATTGGATATTTACAAATTTCTAAGTTTAATGAGACAGCTTATGAACAATTTAATCAAAAGTTAAATAAAATTGAATCTAATGGCATTTATAGTTTGATTATTGATTTAAGAGGTAATACGGGTGGCTTTTTATCTGCTGCGACTAAGATAAGTGAATTATTCTTAAAAAAAGGTGAAGTAATTTATTCGCTTAATGAGCAATCTGGTACTAAGGTTACCTATGATGAAACAGAGGAGTCTAGAAATTATAAAGTTTTTGTTTTAGTTAATGAAAGCTCGGCTTCGGCATCAGAAATTCTTGCGGCTGCATTACAAGATAGTTATGGGGCTAAATTGGTTGGTGCTAGGACATATGGTAAAGGTAAGGTTCAAAAAACAAATAAAATGTCTGATGGAACTATGTATAAATATACAAGCGCTAAATGGTTAACTCCTAAGGGTGAATGTATTGATGGAGTTGGATTAAAACCAGATATTGAAATTTCAAATGGTGATGAATTATTAAAAGATTTGGTACTTGAAAAAGCCATAGAAGAGATACAAAAATAGAGGAATGCTTTAGTTGTGTTCTTTTATTTTACGTAAATATTAAATTTTGTGAAGAAGAATATTTTAAAATAAAAAACTTAGTGATATAATAACAAACAAGACAAGGGTGGTTATATGAATACATTAACTTTTAAAGATTATAATTTGAAATTAGATTTAGTTCCTTTTACTAATATAATAGGTGGGATTGCTTCGGGTAAAACTTATTTACTTAAAACATTAATTAATCAAAGCGATAGCAGTTCTGTATTTATTGATGATAAAAATATAAATGAATATGATATTAATTTTTTAAGAAAAAATATTACAGCAGTACTTAATAATTTTATATTTAATACGAGTAAGGTTAAAAGTGAACTTGAATATTATCAAAAATGTTTAAATTATGATGCTAAAACTATAGAAAGCAACATTAAAAAGTTTGTTACCTTTTTTAAATTAAATAGTATTATTGATAAAGAAATTGGGCAAATTACTAGAAGTGAAAAAGCTTTTATTAAAATATTATCATTGTTAATTATTAATCCAAGAATTATTGGGATTGATGATATGCTTACTTATTTAGATAATAAGGATAAATTAAAGATAGTTAAATATGGTAAAGAAAATAAGATTTCAATACTTAATGTAACAAGTAATAGTGAAGAGTTGTTATTAGGAACTAAAATAGTTGTACTTGATAATTTTCATTCAGTTATGTACGAAGATACTTTAGAAGTTTTATCTAATGATAAGGTTTTGAGTAAAATTGGAATGAATATGCCATTTATTGCAGAATTATCAAGCAATTTAAATTATTATGATTTATTAAAAGAAAAGTATTTTGATATTAATTCTTTAGTTGGTGAATTATGGAAGTAATGTATTCTAATCAACCTAATAATGGATATTTTGCAGTTAAACAATTAGTTGGATTTTATGGTGAAATAGATGATTTGAGTATTCTTATTGATAATATTAAAATAGATGAATTAAATGTTAAATATAAAGTAAAAAAATATATAGAATATAATAAAGATTATTTTGAAATATTAGATTTAGAAAGTGAATTTTTAAATAAAAAGATAAGTGAATTGTCTTATTCTGAATTTAAGATTTTATTGTTTTTAGAAATTGTTAATAAAAATCCAAAATTAATGATTTTAAATTATTTTGATGTTGGATTTAATAGTAAATATAAAAGAAAAATTATTAAACTTATTAAATTTGTTAAAGCTTCTTTAAATATTAATTTTATTGTAATTAGTAATGATGTTAATTTTATGAATAAATTAGTTAAACATGTTATTGTTTGTAAAAATAAAATTATTAAATATCAGGGTAGTATTATTAACGCAATTAAAGAGGAATATATTGAAGAACCTCCAATTTATAATTTTATTAGATTAGCAAATGAGAAAGGGGCTAATTTGGAATACACTTTAGATGGAAAAGATTTATTAAAGGATATTTATAGGAGTGTTTTTTAATGAAATATTTTGCTAGTGTAAGTTATGATGGATCTAAATTCTATGGATTTCAAAGATTGGAAGATTATGATACTGTTCAAAAAGAATTGGAAAGAGCACTAAGTATTATAAATAAAAACTTTGTTGCTGTTAAAGGTGCTGGTAGAACTGATAGAGGTGTTCATGCTTATAGTCAGGGAGTTTGCTTTGAACTAAATGGAAGTGTTCCAACTAATAAATTAAAGGATGTTATTAATAGAGTATTAAATGATTATGTTCATATTAATTATGTTGAAGAAGTAAGAGATGATTTTCATCCTAGATTTGATGCTAAAAAAAAGAAATACGAATATGTTATTAATTTAGGTGAATTTGATCCAATAATTAATGATTATGTTTATAATTATAATAATAAATTAAATATAAAAAAGATGATAAGAGCTAGTAAAGCATTTATTGGTTTTCATTCTTTTAAAGCTTTTACTTCAGGTGCTAGAGAAAACTATAATAGTGTTATATATAAAATTAAATTTAAGAGAAAAGGTGACTTTTTAACTATTACATTTGTAGGAAAGAGTTTTTACAGATACATGGTTAGAAATATGGTTGGTGCTTTGATACAGGCTGGTAATGATAAACTTGATAAAGATGATATAAAGATGATGTTAGACAAGGAGAAAGTAAATTGTAAGTATAATACAGCACCTGCTTGTGGATTGTATTTAGTTAATGTTTACTATTAAATTAGGGTATGAATGAATTAGATTTAATGGATAAAAGTAAAAATGATTATCAGTTGGTTACGGAACTTAGTAAAATTGTTAGAAATTATAAAGATAAAAATAAACCTGTTGATAGAAATTTTGTTAATAATGTAGTGAATGCATGTTTAATTAATAGTGAGATTGATTTAAAAAATGGTGTTATTATTGCTGGAAATTCTAAGATATTGGAAAATGATTTTAATTCTTGTTATGTTGATGATACGATAATTTATTCATCGATATCTTTAAAGAATTTTTATGAAATGCTTGATAAATTTGGTAGCGCATATAATTTTGGCGATCGTTATATGCTTTCCTATTATTCTGTAATGTGTACTCTTATACATGAAATATCGCATGCTAGGCAGGATTATATAGTAAAAAATTATCCTTATTCTTTTGCAGGAATGATTTATTCTTATAGTAATAATGTGTTTGAAAATGAACAAGAATTTTATGATATTTATTATGATTGTTTTCCAGAAGAGAGAAATGCATTTTTAAGAGGAACCTATATTTCGAGTAAGGTTATGGAGTATGTTTATGGTGATAAATTATCATTATTTTTTAAAGGATTATTTTTTGATGAATTATTGATTAATTATGATTATAATATGTATCCATTGAAAAGATTTGGTGATGCTTGTAAAAAATTTGGATATGATTATTTTGAATATTTAATTCCTAATGTTGAATTAACACATGATAATTTTTTTGATCGGGTTTGGAGTGGTTATAAGTTGACAGAAGGTGAATATGATCATCTAATTGATTTAAATATTGGATTGTTTAATCCTGAGAATGATTTAATAAAGGAACATTATAAGAAAACTTCTATAAAAAGTTTGATTTTAGATAAAAAATAAATTAATTTTATTATTAAAAAATATTTTTGTTGATAATGATTATAATAAAAAATAGACAATAAAATAATAAAATGATATTATTTAGGTGTGATGTAGAATGAATATAATTATTAATGGACATAATATGTTTAAAATATTAATTGTTACTTTTTTATGTTCTGTATGTTTAGTTCCCCTTGCTAAAATTGTTGCTAAACATATTGGAGCAATAGATATGCCTAATGAGAGAAAAGTACATAAAAAGCCAATGCCTAGATTAGGAGGGCTCGCTATATTCTTATCATTTATGTTTGGATATATGTTGTTTGCTCCTTTAAATGAACAAATGATTTCTATCTTAATGGGTGGATTTATAATTGTTTTATTAGGTATTTGTGATGATATTAAACCAATAAGGGCTAGATATAAATTTATAGTGCAAATTATTGCTGCTAGTATTGTTGTTTTTTATGGTAATATTTATTTACCAAATATAAGTGCTTTAGGATTATCTATTGAATTTGGTAGATTTGGTTATCCGTTAGCAATATTTTTTATTATTTCTATAATTAATGCGATAAATTTAATTGATGGGTTAGATGGACTTGCTAGTGGAACTAGTGCAATATTTTTCGCAACAATTACTATTATAGCTGTTTTACTTGATAGGTTATATGGGCTTGATGTAGTATTATGTGTTATTATGCTCGGCAGTACTTTAGGATTTTTAGTTTATAATAAACCACCAGCTTCAATATTCTTAGGAGATACTGGTAGTACTTTTTTAGGATTTATTATTGCTATTATAGCTCTTTTGGGATATAAAACGGCAACATTTACAAGTTTAATTATTCCAATATTTATTTTATTTTTACCTATTCTAGATACTGTGTTTGCAATGATTAGACGTTATTTAAAGGGAGAAAATATAGGTGAGCCTGATAAGGAACATTTACATCATCAATTACTTAAACTTAATAATAGTACTACTAAAACAGTATTAATTATGTATGGAATTGATATATTATGTTCTGTAATAAGTGTATTATATGCTTTAGGATATAATTTAATTGCAATTGTTTTATATTTAATTTTATTTGTATTTATATTATTTTTGATATATAAAACTGATATATTATTTAAACATAAATAGATTTTTATTTATGTTTTTTTGATTATTTGATAAAATTTTTTTAGAAAGAGATTTTTTATGAAAAAATTAATTAATAAAGAAAAATTAGGATATATATTTTTAATATTTATGTGTTTATCTTGTTTACTTGATTTACATATTTTTTATAATAGGTTTGCTACTTTAATAAGATTATTTTTTATTTTAATATTTTTTGGTATATCATTTATTAAATTTAGTAGTAAAAAAGATAGATTTAAATTAATTATTTATTTACTTTTTGTATTTTTATATACCATTTTGCATTTGATATTTGTTGATAATTATTTAATGGAGGAATTATTATATATATTCAAGATGACTTCTAATATTTTGCTTTTTTATAGTGTATATTCCATAAATATAGATTATAAAAAATCTATTAAGTTTATTAAAATTATTCTTTGGTTTATATGTGGTTCAATAGTGTTATGTAACTTTTTAAAATTAGGTTATTCATCTTATAGTTTTAATTCTTTAAAATATAATATATTTGATTGTTTTAAAAATATAAATGGATATTTTGAAGATTTTTCTGGTAAAGGTTATTTTCATTTAGCTAATCAAATTGTTGGAATTGTACTTTTATTTTATCCACTACTTATTAATGAAGTTAAAGAAAATAAAAAATTAATTGATATAGTTCTTCTTAATGTATGTAGTTTAAGTATGTTGATGATAGGTAATAGAACGTCAAGTGCTGGTCCGTTAATAATATTAATATTTAGTTTTATAATTTATTTGTTTCTTGTTACTATAAAAAAAGAAAAATTATCTGTTAAGTATATTTTAATTTTGGTATTTAGCATGATATTTATAAATATATTTTTATATAATGCACCTATTGTTAAAAGAGATAAATATTATAATGATTTAGATAAAAGTGTTATTAATATTACAGGTGATGTTGATAAAAGTGAAGTTATTAACAAATATATAAGTGATAATAAAGATAATACTGTTAATAAATCTACTAGAGATATTCTTTTAGATAAAAATTTAAATATTAATTTTATTGACAATTATTATCCTTATGATCAAGATCAAGAGTTTTGGGATAATTTAGTTAATTCAAATATTGATTTTAAAGATTCAAGATTAATTGAATTAAAGATTGCTCAAAGATTGGTGGAGTTAAGTGATAACAAATTATATAAATTTGTTGGTATAGGTTACTATAAAATTATTAGTGTTTGTAATATTGAAAGAGATTATGTAATGCAGTATTATAGTGTAGGTATTTTTGGATTAGTAATCTTTATTGGATTTTATTTTATTATCTATATTAAAATGCTATTTAAAGTATTTATTAATTTAGATAAGAAATTTAATTATTTAAATATTATGCTTTTAAGTGGTATAGGTATTAATTTAATTGTTGCATATTTAAGTGGAAATATTCTTAATGCTTTAAGTTCAACGATACCATTAACGATTTGTTTAGGTATTGCTAATAATGAGATAAGAGTAAATAAACCTGGTAAAGTACTTAATTATAATATTTGCAAATTAAATAGAGATGAAATTATTAATGAATTAAATAAAAGTGATAATAGAAATATTTTATTTAATATGAATCCGATAATTATGGTTAATTTTAATGATAATAAAGAATATAAAAAATTTATTAATAAAGAAAAATATAATATTCCTGATGGTTTTGGTACTATTGTAGGGCTAAGATTTAAAGATAATAAGGGGTATAGTCAAATAACTGGGGTTGATATGTTTAATTCTTTGTTAGATAATGCTTGCAAGTATGATAAGAAAGTTTATTTATATGGTGCAAAAAAAGAGGTTATTGAAAAAACTTTTAAAGTATTAAAAGAAAAATATAGTAACTTAAATATATGTGGATATATGAGTGGGTATAGTAAAGAAAAAGATGTATTAACTGATATTAAAAAATGTAAACCTGATTATTTATTTGTTGGGATTGGTTCACCTAAACAAGAAGCGTTTATCATTAGAAATGAAAAGTTGTTTAGAAATATAAGTGTTATTATGCCTGTTGGTGGTACATTTGATGTTGTATCTGGATTAAAGAAGAGAGCACCAATTATGTATCAAAAACTACATTTAGAATGGTTATGTAGAATGATTAAAGAGCCTAAAAGAATTAAAGATAATGTTAAGATATTAAAATATTTATTTTTAGTAATATTTAAAAATAATGGAGGTAAGGATGAAAAATAAAACATTATATGTAGTTATACCATGTTATAACGAAGAAGAAGTATTAAGGGAAACTAGTAAGAGATTAAATATTAATTAAAGATAAAACTATTTCTAAGGATAGTAAAGTATTATTTGTTAATGATGGATCTAAGGATAAAACTTGGGATATTATATGTGAGTTAAATAAAGAAAATAAATTATTTAGTGGAATTAATCTATCAAGAAATAGGGGACACCAAAATGCATTAGTAGCAGGACTTATGACTGCTAAGGAATATGCTGATATGGTAATATCTATGGATGCTGATTTACAAGATGATATTAATGCAATACATGAAATGCTTAAAGATTATTATGATGGATCAGAAGTTGTTTATGGTGTTAGATCATCTAGAGCAAAAGATACTTTCTTTAAAAAGTTTACAGCAGAAGCATTTTACAAGTTTATGAAATTTATGGGAGCAGATGTTGTATTTAACCATGTTGACTATAGATTAACAAGTAAAAGAGTTTTAGATAATTTTGCTAATTATAAAGAAGTAAATTTGTTTTTAAGAGGAATGTTTCCTTTAATTGGATTTAAATCAAGTATAGTTTATTATGAAAGAGCTGAAAGATTTGCAGGAGAGTCTAAATATCCATTAAAGAAAATGCTTAATTTTGCATGGGATGGAATAACTTCTTTTAGTGTAAAACCGATAAGGATGATACTTGATTTAGGCATGTTTATTTGCATGATAAGTTTTGTAGTACTTATCTACTGTTTAATAAGAAAAATTTGCGGTGCGACTGTGGAAGGATGGACATTTATTGCGTGTTCACTATGGCTTCTGGGTGGTATTCAAATGTTTTCACTTGGAATTATTGGAGAATATGTTGGTAAGGTTTATAGTGAAACTAAAGCAAGACCTAGATATATAATTCAGGATAATTTATTAGAAAAGAAGGAAAAATAATATAAAATGCATGGTATTTCCATGTTTTTTATTTGTTCTTATTGCGACAGTGATTTAATTTTTGTATAATTAATATGAGGAAATGATATGAAAAAAGTAATTAATAATTTAAAATATGTATATAAAAAGTATTCGTTTTTACTTGAACAATTAGTTTCAAGAGATTTTAAAGTTAAATATAAGAGAAGTGTTCTTGGTGTAGTTTGGAGTTTGTTATATCCGATTTTAATGATGGCTGTTATGGCTGTTGTATTTTCTAATGTATTTAAATTTTCAACACCTGGTGTTAGCTATTTAGCATATTTACTTATTGGACTTACTTATTTTAACTATTTTACTGAGGCAAGTAATTTAGCAATGAGTAGTGTTGTTGCAAATTTTAGTTTAATAAATAAGGTTTATATGCCTAAATATATATTTCCATTTTCAAAATGTTTGTTTGTTGGAATAAATTTTTTGTTAACTTTAATTCCTTTATATGTTGTTATAATTGCAACAGGTACTGGTCTTAATTGGTATCATTTACTATTACCATTTTCATTTCTTTGTCTATTTTTATTTACTGTCGGAATGGGATTTATCTTGGCTACAATTTCTGTTTTCTTAAGAGATATGTTTTATATATATGGAATAATTACAACAATTTGGACTTATCTAACCCCAATTATGTATGATATAAAAATTATAACTAATCCAACTTTACAATTTATAATGAAATTTAATCCGATGTATCAGTATATAAATTTCGCTAGGTCAATTATTTTATATCATGAATGTCCTACAATTGGTCAGTTTGCAGGATGTTTTGTTTCGGCAATTGTGGTATTTATAATTGGTAGTATTTTATTTAAGAAAAAACAAGATAAATTTATTTATTATGTTTAGGTGGTGAATAATATGGCAAAAAAATATCAAGATGATAAATATGATTTACATAAAATTGTTAATAAAAATGAGATAATGATTGAAGTCAACAATGTATCGATGAGATTTAATTTAGGCATTGAAAAAGGATTTTCAATAAAACAGTTGTTTGTTGATTTAGGTAAAAAGAAAGAAACAAAAAAGAATAATGATTTTTGGGCATTAAAAGATGTTGATTTTAAAATTAATAAAGGTGAAGTTATTGGTTTTATTGGTTCAAATGGAGCAGGTAAATCAACGCTTTTAAAAGTTGTTGCTGGAGTTATGAAACCAACAACTGGTGAAGTTAAAGCATATGGAAATATTTGCCCTATGATTGAATTAGGGGCTGGCTTTGATCCACAATTAACTGCAAGAGAAAATATTTATCTTGATGGTGCAATTATGGGGTATTCTAAAGAATTAATAGATTCTAAATTTGATGAAATTGTTGAATTTTCGGAGTTAAAGGATTTTTTAGATGTTCCTGTTCAAAATTTTTCGTCAGGTATGGTTGCCAGACTTGCATTTAGTATAGCAACCATAGTTGATCCTGAAATATTAATTGTAGATGAAATACTTTCTGTCGGAGATATTGCTTTTCAAGCAAAAAGTGAAGCAAAAATGTTAGAAATGATTGGTGGAGGAACAACGGTTTTATTTGTATCACATTCTTTAGAACAAATAAGAAAAATGTGTAATAGGGTTGTTTGGCTTGATCATGGAAAAATCGTAAAAATGGGTGGAAAAGAAGTTTGTGATGAATATATAAAATTTATGGAAGAAAAATAATTATGAAGATACTTGATTATTATAAATGTTATGGTGCTAATGAAACTATTAAAAAAGTTTTTCGTTATTGTTTTTATTTAAAAAGATTTACTGGTGATCAAAGTTATTATAAACTCTCAAAATATGAAAAGAAAAATGTTGTTTTGAAAAAAAAGAATGTTTTTATCATTGCTAATAGTTCGTGTTTAGATAAATTGTTGTGTTTAATAAACATGTTTAATATGAATGGATATAAAGTTATTTTTTGTGCTTATGATAATGTATATTTGAAACAAAAATTTTTAAATATTTCTGGGCAAATTAAATATATAGATTTTGTAAATTATAAAAATAGTTTGATTATAAGTTATAAATTAAACATTAAAGATGTAAATTATATTATAAAAAATGAAAAGATAAATACTTTAGAAGATTGTAACTGTTTATTTGATAAAATAATTGATCCTGTTTTTTTAGAAAATAAGGATTTAATTTCAATAATTGTATTAAATTATAACAATAAAAATATTATATTTAAGTGTATAAACGCTATTGTTATGCATAGTAAAAGATATAATTATGAGTTAATTGTGGTTGATAATAACAGTACTGATGGTTCGTACGAAGAATTATTAAAAAATAAAAATATTAAGTTGTTTAGAAATAGTAAAAATGGTTGTTCTTCAGGTCGAAATATTGGAATAAATAATTCACAAGGTAAATATTTATTGTTTTTAGATAGTGATCAATATCCATTAAATGATTACTGGTTAGATGATTATCTTAGTATATTAAAATTAAATGAGGATTCAGTAGTTGGATGGGCTGCTGGTTGGCTTAATAATAAACTTTATTCAGGCAAAACAGTTGATTTTTATGAATATCGTTATATGCCGCCTGTTGGATTATATAGAACTGATATTGGTTATTTAGGTACTGGAGGAATGTTTGGATTAAAAAGTGTCTTCGAAAATACTGATTTGTTTGATGAAAATTATGATCCAACATGCTATGAAGATACAGATATTTCATTTCAATTAAAAAACAAAAATATTCAATTAATATATTCACCGTGTTTAGGTATAATTCATGATGAACATCAAACCACACATAGCGGATCTACTGAACATTTTGAATTAATTAATAAAAAGGGATGTTATTTTAAAAATAAATGGAGTAAAATAAATTTAAAGTTATTAAAGGATGGAGTAAAATAAAATGAAAAAAGATATATTTAAAGGAAAAACACTACTTATTACAGGAGGAACTGGTTCTTTTGGAAACACTGTATTAAAACATTTTTTAACAAGTGATATAGGTGAGATAAGAATCTTTTCAAGGGACGAAAAGAAACAAGATGACATGAGACATGAGTTACAAGCAAAATATCCCGAATTTTATGAAAAAGTAAAATTTTATATAGGTGATGTTAGAAATTTACAAAGTGTTAAAGATGCAATGGTTGGAGTTAATTATATTTTTCATGCTGCTGCTTTAAAACAAGTTCCTTCATGTGAGTTTTATCCAATGGAAGCTGTTAGAACTAATGTAATAGGTACAGATAATGTTTTACATGCTGCTATTGAAGAAGGTGTAGAAAGAGTTGTTTGTTTATCAACGGATAAAGCTGCTTATCCTATAAATGCAATGGGCACATCTAAGGCAATGATGGAAAAAGTAATTTTTGCAAATGCAAGAGTTGCTGCCCAAAGAGGAAATACGGTTATTTGTTGTACTAGATATGGAAATGTAATGTGTTCAAGAGGTTCAGTTATACCTTTGTTTATTGACCAAATTAAAGCTGGAAGACCTATAACTATTACAGATCCTAATATGACTAGATTTTTAATGAATTTAGATGAAGCTGTTGATTTAGTTCAGTTTGCATTTGAACATGCTAATCCAGGTGATTTATTTATTCAGAAGTCTGACGCATCAACAATAGGTGATTTAGCTAAGGCAGTTCAACAATTATTTGGTGATACGGGAACAAATATAATTGGAACTCGTCACGGCGAAAAATTATATGAAACTTTGATGACTAGAGAAGAAAAATTAAGATGTGAAGATATGGGTGGTTATTATAGAGTTGCAGCCGATTCTCGTGATTTAAATTATGATAAATTTGTTGTAAATGGTAATGTAAGGACCATGGCAGATGAATCTTATACATCTCATAATACTCATAGGTTGGATGTTGAAGGAACTGTTAAAAAAATCTTGACAACTGAATATGTTCAAGAAGAATTAAAAAAATGGAAAGAAGAACATAAATAACTGGCTTTATACTAATTAGTTATATTAATAAAAAATAGCTACTATTAACTAATTAGTGGCTATTTTATTAATAAAATTGGAGGCTTTATGAAAATATTAGTTACGGGCTCAAATGGATTTATTGGAAAAAATCTTATTAGTAATTTGTCACTTATAGATAATGTACAAATATATAAATATGATAGAAATTGTTCTGATTTTGATTTAATGACTTTTACTAAAGATTGCGATTTTGTATATCATTTAGCTGGTGTAAATAGAACTCAAAACGAAAGTGATTTTAAAGCTGGAAATGTTAATCTTTTGAATAAATTAATTAATGATTTAAAGGCAAATAATAATAAATGTCCAATTGTTATTACTTCTTCAATTCAAGCAGAATTGGATAATCCTTATGGTATATCAAAAAAAATGGAAGAAGATGTAGCATTTAATTATGCTAAAGAAAATAATGTTAAGGTTTATGTATTTAGACTTAATAATTTATTTGGAAAATGGTGTAAACCTAATTATAATAGTGTTATTGCTACTTGGTGTTATAATATATCTCATAATTTAGATATTGATATTTCCGATAAAAATAAAGAAATATGTTTATGCTATATTGATGATGTTTGTAATGAATTTATTGATTGTTTAACAGATAAATGCGTTTGCGTACAAAATGGTTATTATCAAATTCCTACTACATATAAAAAATCTTTAGGGGATATTGCAAATTTATTATATTCTTTTAAAGTGAATGATAAAGGAATATTTGTGCCATCTACTGGTGATGAATTTACAAAAAAATTATACTCTACATATTTAAGTTATGTTCCTATAAATAATTTAATAGTTGATTTAAGTCCTCATAAGGATGATAGAGGAACATTTTGTGAGCTTGTAAGAACTAAGGAATGTGGACAAGTTTCAGTATCTACTACTAAAGCGGGAATTTTAAGAGGCGGACATTACCATAATACTAAAATGGAGAGGTTTATTGTATTAAGTGGTAAAGCTAAGATAACTTTTGAACATGTAATTGATCATACAAAATATGAATTTTATGTTTCGGGAGATAAACTACAATATGTAAATATTCCTGTAGGATATCAACATAAAATTGATAATATTGGAGATACTGAACTAGTAATGATTTTGTGGGCAAATGAATTATTTGATCCTCAATATACGGATACTTATGAAATGAGGTAATTTATGAATATAGATTATAATAAAATAAAGTGGAAAAATAATGGTAAATTAAAATTATTAATAATTGTCGGAACAAGACCGGAAATTATTAGATTATCTGCTGTCATAAATAAATGTAGAGAATATTTTGATTGTATTTTGGCACATACTGGACAAAATTATGACTATAATCTTAATGAAGTATTTTTTAAAGACTTGAAATTAGATAATCCAGAAATATATATGGAAGCTGTAGGTGAGGATTTAGGTGATACTATAGGAAATATTATTGCTAAATCATATAAATTAATGAAAGAAATTAAACCAGATGCTTTGTTAATTTTAGGAGATACCAATAGTTGTTTAAGTGCTATTAGTGCAAAGAGATTACATATTCCAATTTTTCATATGGAAGCTGGAAATCGTTGTAAAGATGAATGTTTACCTGAAGAAACTAATAGAAGAATTGTTGATATTATATCTGATGTTAATCTAGCTTATTCTGAACATGCTAGAAAATATTTACATGAATGTGGATTACCTAAAGAAAGAGTATATGTAACTGGATCTCCGATGGCAGAAGTATTACATAAGAATTTGGAAAAAATTAAAAAATCTGATATTTTGAAAAGATTAAATTTAGAACCTAAAAAATATATATTGTTATCTGCACATAGAGAAGAAAATATAGATACTGAAGAAAATTTTAATAGTTTATTTAATGCCATTAATGAAATGGCTAGAAAATATAAAATGCCAATTTTGTATTCTTGTCATCCTAGAAGTAAGAAAATAATTGAAGCTAGAAATTTTAAATTAGATGATAATATTATTCAACATGAACCTTTAGGATTTCATGATTATAATAATTTACAAATGAATGCTTATGCTGTTATTAGTGATTCTGGAACTCTTCCAGAAGAAAGTTCATTTTTTACTAGTCAAGGTTTGAGTTTTCCTGCAGTTTGTATTAGAACAAGTACTGAAAGACCTGAAGCTTTAGATAAAGGTGATTTTGTTTTAGCTGGTATTGATAAAAATAGTTTATTACAAGCTGTTAATTTAGCAATTGAAATGAATAATAATAATGATATTGGAATTCCAGTGTGTGATTATGTAGATGAAAATGTATCTACAAAAGTGGTAAAGCTAATACAAAGTTATACTTGTATTGTAGATAAAGTGGTTTGGAGAAAAAATAAGTAAATAGGAGGTTTATATGAAAGAATTTTATCCGAAGGTTTCAATAATTATACCTGTTTTTAATGGTGAAAATTTTATTTCTTCTGCGATTAATAGTGCTTTAAATCAAACATATCAAAATATTGAAGTTATTGTTGTTAATGATGGTTCAACAGATAAAACTGCTGAGATTTGCAATAAATATGGAGATAAAATTAGATATTTTGAAAAGAAAAATGGTGGTGTTTCATCAGCACTAAATTGTGGTATTAAAAATATGAAAGGAGATTATTTTTCTTGGTTAAGTCACGATGATGAATATTATCCAAATAAAATTGAAAGAGAAATAGTAGCTTTAAGTTTATTAGATAATAAAAATACTATTATTTATTCTAACTATGATATGATGAGTGAAAATGGAAAAGTCTATGATACAGTCATTCACAATCATGAAGAATTACAAAAATATCAAGAACTATCAATCTTAAAAGGTTGTTTAAATGGATTAACTCTTTTAATTCCAAAAGTTGCTTTTGATGAATGTGGTTTGTTTGATGAAAGTTTACTTTGTACACAAGATTATGATATGTGGTTAAAAATGTTAAAAAAGTTTAGTTTTTTTCATATTTGTGATGTTTTAACAAAAACTCGAATTCATAATAAACAAACTACAAAAACATCATCTGTGTTACAGGAAGAAAACTATAATTTGTGGAAGAGAATTGTTAATAATATTTCTGATAAAAAAATTAATGAGATTTTTGGTTCAAAATTAGAATATTTTAATAAAATGTTAGCATATTTTAAACAAATGAATTATCAAAAATTAGTTGATTTTTATACACTTGAAGTAGATAAATTAAATAATAATGATAGTATAAAATTAGTTTACAAACCACTTATTTCTGTTATTATTCCAGTTTACAATGGTGCTAATTATATTGAAAATGCAATAAATAGTGTTTTATCACAAACTTATAAAAATTATGAAGTAATTGTTGTTAACGATGGTTCAGTTGATAATACTGGTGATATTTGTAAAAAATATGGTTCTAAAATAAAATATTTTGAAAAAGAAAACGGAGGCGTAGCAACTGCACTTAATTATGGTATAGCTAAAGCTAGGGGCGAATATATTTCTTGGTTAAGTCATGATGATGAATATTATCCATTTAAATTGTATAAGCAAGTGGAAGTTTTAAACGAAATAAAAGATAAACACACTATTTTGTTTTCTAATTTTGAATTAATTAATGAGAATTCTGAGGTTTTTTCTAAGACACAGTTTGATAAAAAATATACAAAAGAACAATTAGAAAATAATATTTTTCCAGTATTAAAAGGATGTACAAATGGTTGTGCTATGTTAATTCCAAAAGATATGCTTTTAGAAGATGGTGGATTTGATACTAGTACAATGACTACAAATGATTATATTATGTGGTTTAAATTGTTTTCAAAATATCCTTCTCGTTTTATTAAAGATTATTTAATTAAGTATAGAATTCATAGCCAACAAGATACTAATAAAAGTCCTGTTTATATTAGTGAATGTGAAGATATGTGGTCTAATGTATTTAATAATATTGATTCATCTTTAATTAAAAAACTAGGATATAATGAACTTGATTTTTTTTCAGATTTTTATTTTCAAATGAATGATGGAAAATTAAATAAAACTGCTAATGTATTAAAAGATAAATTTTTTAAATTATATAAAAATAGTAGTCCTATGGTTTCTGTTATTATGCCTTGTTATAATTCTGTTGGTTATTTAAAAGAGGCAATAGAGAGTATTTTAAATCAAAGATATATGAATTTTGAGTTAATTTGTATTGATGATAATTCCACTGATGATACTTATAAAATTTTAAAGGAATATGAAAAAAAAGATATAAGAGTAAGAGTATATAAAAATAATAGAAGTAAAGGTGTTTCTGGTGCAATGAATACTGGCTTAGATAATGCTAAAGGAGTATATATTACCAGAATGGATAGTGACGATATTTCTGATTTAGAACGTTTAAAAGTTCAAAAAGATTTTTTGGAAAACAATATGGAATATGGTGCTTGTACTGTTAATTTTGGTATTATTAATAAATCCGGTGTTATTAATAATAATGGTCAATATGTAGTAAAGGATGTTCCATTAGAATGGCAATTCTTATGGACTAATCCAATACCCAGTGCTCCATGTATGTATAGAAAAAAAATAATAAATAAAAATAGATTTAATGAATCATTTAGTACAGCTGAGGATTATGAGTTTTTTATTCAATTAATTAAAAATAATAAATTTTATTTTATTAAAGATGTTTATTATTTTTATAGAGTTTCTGAAAACAGTCTTTTTCAAACCCAATTTAATAAGACAAATATTAATTCTATTAATATTTCTAGGGAATATTATAATTATATAACTAAAATTGATAATTTACCTGAATATTATCCATTGTTGACTGAGTTTAGTTTTTCTACTATTTGTCTTAATAATTTGAACTTTAATGATATAATTTCCTTTTTAAATGATACTATGAAACATTTTAATAATTATTATAAATGGAGTGATGAGGAATTAAAAAAAGTTTATAAGTATAATGAGGATTTGTTTAATAATTTTATTAGTAGATATTATCAAATGCATCATGGTTTAAATTCTAAAGAATATTTAGCTGTTATTAATAGTACTTCTTGGAAGATTACTAAACCATTGCGTGATTTTAAAACTTTAGCAAAATATGGTAAAGATAATGGTGTAAAAGCTGCTATGAAGCTTGTATTTAAGAAGGCATTTAAATGAAAATATTAGAGGTTAATAATATAGATTTAATTGGCAAAAGTTTTAATGGGTATGATTTTATTGATGCTTTGAGTTCAAAAGATATTAGTGTTAAACAAGCAGTAATTATTAAACAATGTAATAATGATGATGTTGTGCCATTAATTCCTCCTCAATTAATTGATACTTTTTATAAAGTAGCACGTAAAGAAGATGAAATTCTTTCAATTCATTCTAATGTGAGTATAACAAGTCCTGCATTATTTAATCTAAAAGAATATCAAGAAGCAGATATAATTCATTTTCATATGTTTCATAATACAAGATTATCATTGTATTCATTATTGAAAATTTGTAATGAAAAAAAAGTTGTTATTTCTTTACATGATCCTTGGTTTTTTACTGGTCATTGTGTTCATTTCCAAGAATGTGAAAAGTGGAAAAGTGGTTGTGTAAATTGTCCGGATTTAAATAGACTATTTAAATTAAAAAAAGATAATTCTAGTTATCTATGGCAACTTAAGAAGAATATATTTGATAAAATTCAAATTGATTTAATAGTTACTTCAGAATGGATGTATAATTTAGCTAAATCTAGTCCAATTACTAAAAATCAAAGAATTCATTTAATTCCATTTGGTGTTGATACTGAAATTTTTTCAAACAGAATTGATAAAGAAGAATCTAGAAAACATTTTGGTATTGATGAAAATGATATTGTTTTATTTTTTCGTTCTCAATTAGATTTTAAAGGGACTGAATATATTGTTGAAGCTTTAAAAAATTTAAAGACTGACAAAAAAATTACACTTTTAACTTGTAGTGAAAAGGGAAATTTAAAAGAAGTTGAAGATAAATATAATGTTGTCGAACTTGGTAATATTGGTGTTGATGAACTTGTTAATGCTTATAATACTTGCGATATATTTTTAATGCCATCAATTGGTGAATCTTTTGGAATGATGGCAATTGAGGCTATGTCTTGTGAAAAACCAATTATTGTTTTTAATAATACTGCACTTCCATCTGTCACAAAGGCTCCGGAAGTTGGTGTTCTTGTTAATAATAAAGATTCTTTTGATTTAAAGAAAAAAATCGAATGGTTACTTAAAGATGACAAAGAAAGAAAAAAAAGAGGAATATTAAGTAGAAAATTGGTACTTGATACATATAAACTTGAAGATTATTATGAAGGAATTAAAAATCTTTATATAAGTATTTATAACATGAAAAATGAAAATTGCAGTAGTGTTAATTTTAATGATAATGGTGATACTTTAAAGGTGAAAAATGCTTTAAATATGTTTTTATGTAAAACGTTTAAAGATAGTAAATTAATTATTAACGATTTAAAATTTGATGTTCAAAAAGTAAATATTGATAATATTGATTATAGTAATTTTGCTGTTCAAGAAGTTATTAATCAATTCAATAATGAATTATATAACAGACTTATAAATAACAATACAAAAAGTAAAGGAACAATGGATATGAAAAAAATAATTAAAAAGATAATTAAATCTTTAGCAAAACCTTTGTTAAATAGATTTAATAATATAAATGCTGAGATAAATGTTGATAGACAAAACATTGGGTATTTATCTAATAAAGTTAATAGTATGGATTCTATCTTTAAGGATAATATTAGTGAAATGAATAATAACAATATTATTTTAAAAAATAAAATGCAAGATATGGAAAATAAAATTTTTGATATTGAAAATAAGTATAATATTATTAATAATAAGTGTTTAGGTTATGAATACAATATAACTAATAATGTAAAAAATATTTTTTATTATCATGGTGGTAGTGGTAATCATGGGTGTGAAGCTTTAATTAGAACTATATGTGAAATTAATCAATTTGATAAGTCTGATAATTTATTATATTCTTATAGACCTAAAGAGGATTTTCATTTTAAAATAAATGACTATGTTTCTAATATATTTTGTTCAGATTTAAGTTCTAATGAATTATTAGATGAGTATTCTTCTAATTGTGTTGCTCTTTCTATTGGGGGCGATAATTATTGTGATTATGATTATGGTACAAAAAAACTTGAAATGTATAACACTAGATTTAATAAATTGGGTGTTGTAACAGCATTAGTAGGTTGTAGTATAGAGCCTGATGTTTTAGAACATTATGAAGTTTTGAAAGATTTGGAGCATTTTTCATTAATTACTGCTAGAGAATCACTTACTTATAATGCATTAATGGAAAAAGGAATTAATAAAAATACTTTTTTAATTCCTGATAGTGCTTTTACATTAGATTATATTGAAGAAAAACTGCCAGATAATTTCATTGAAGGTAAAACTATAGGAATCAATTTAAGTAGTTTAGCACAAAATTATAATAAAAATTTATATACTAATTACGTTAATCTTATAAAATATATAATTGATAAAACTGATTATAACATTATGTTAATTCCTCATGTTGTTCAGGATTTTAATGATGATTTAAAAATACTAAATCAATTATATTCTAAGTTTTCTCATACTGGAAGAATTTCTTTAGTTGATAATAATAATTGTTTAATTCAAAAAGGCTATATTAGAAGATGTTGTATGTTTATTGGAGCGAGAACTCATGCTACTATTGCAGCATATTCTTCTTGTGTTCCGACTCTTGCATTAAGCTATTCAATTAAATCTAAAGGAATAGCTAAGGACATATTTGGGACTTATGATAATTATACTGTTTCTATTCAAACTTTATCTTCTGATGATGAACTAATTAAGTCTTTTAAATGGTTAGACAAAAATAAAACTTCTATTAAAAATAAATTAGTAAGTAGTATGCCTAATTATATAAAAAGATGTTATGAATTAAAGGATAAAATTAGTGAAATTAGAGGAAAAAATTTAAATAATTTCTCTTTACCTAATTCTTCAGATTGTACCGGATGTTCCGCTTGTATGAATGTTTGTCCTGTTGGATGTATTAAAATGGTTGAAAATGATAAAGGGTTTAAAGTTCCTAATATAGATTTTACCAAATGTATTAGATGCAATAAATGCAAAAATATTTGTCCTATTAATAAAAATAATTATTCTGTTTTGGTTAAAAAGTGCTATGCTGCGAAGGCTAATGATGATTATATTGTTAATAATAGTTCTAGTGGTGGATTATTTACACTTTTGGCAAAAGAAATATTTAAAAAAAATGGAGTTATTTATGGTGCAATGCTTGATGTTAATAGAAAAGAAGTTAAGCATATTAGAGTTGATAATGTTAGAGATTTAAAACTAATTAATGGGAGTAAATATGTACAAAGTAATGTTGACAATATTTATAAACAAGTAAAAGTTGATTTAGATAATAATATAATTGTTTTATTCAGCGGAACTCCATGTCAAATAATTGGATTAAAATCTTATTTAAGTAAAATTTATGATAATCTATTTTGTGTTGATGTTGTTTGTCATGGCATACCTAGTCCCTTAGTTTTAAAAAAATATACTCAATTTTTAGAGGAGAAATATAATTCTAAGATAAAATCTTTGAATTTTAAAAATAAGAATGGTGGATGGAGTAATTCAAGTATTGAAATCTCTTTTGATAATGGTGATGTGTTGTTAGAAAAAATTAGTGATAATGTGTATATGAAATCTTTTTTAAACAATCTTATATTAAGAGATAGTTGTTATAATTGTAATTTTAAAAATAATAATTCTACTAGTGATATTACATTAGGCGATTTTTGGGGAATAGAAAATTTTACTAAAAATGAAAAATTTCTTGATAATACAGGTGTTTCTTTAGTTATTATTAATAATACTAAAGGAATGGATTTATTTAATGCGGTAAAGAGTAAATTAATATATGAAGAGAAAAGTTATGATGAAGCAAAAGAATATAATGGCTGTTTAGTAAAATCTGTATCTCATAATCCAAATGAAAAATTATTTTGGAATGAAGGTAATATAGAAGATTATTTTAAAAATAATAGTTAATTTTGTAGTAAAGGAGAGTTTTTATGAAAGAAAAAATTTTTAAACATTCGCTATTGTTGGGTGTTGAATTAATATTGTTTATTATTGTTAATATTTTTATTGCTTCTTTTATGTTTATTTTTAAAGTAGGTATTTCAAAATATTATGTTTTTATTTCTTTATTAATAAGTTTTTGTATTATTGTTTATTTGTTAGTTAAAAGTAAGCTCTTAAACAAGAAAAATTTTTATTTAATTTTTATTTATGTTTTTTTTCCTATATTAATTATTTGGGCTTCTGTTTATTTAAATGGGAAAGTTATTGATACATCATATGATGGTAATGCTTATCAAAAATTAACAGTAGGATTATTAAAAAATGGTTGGAATCCTGTTTATGAAAGTTCTGAAGATTTTGATGCCCATAATGATATATCTCTTTATGTAAAAGAAAGTGGTCATTATTTATGGGTTAATCATTATGCAAAAGCATCTCATGTTTTTGAAGCTAACATTTATGCTTTAACTAATAATATAGAAAGTGGTAAATGTATTAATACGTTATCTATAATTTCATTGTTTTTAATTTCATTTTCTTTATTGGCATTGCATTACAAAAAAATTATTTTTCCTTTAATTTTTACTATTTGCATTATTACTCCCTCGTTTGTATGTTCTCAGTTTTTGACCAATTATATTGATTTATTAGTTTATATTTATATGATTTTATTAATTTTATCATTTTTCTATTTTCATTATTCTGATGATAAAAAAATTGGCTTTATAATTTATTTATCTTCTTTGTTAATGTTAATTAATATTAAATTTAATTCATTTGCTTTTGCTGGTATTTATTGTTTAGGATATTATATTTATTATATTATTAAATTAAAAAGAGGATTATTTGATAAAAAGTTTTTTTGGAAGTTTACATGGACCTCTGTTGTAGGAGTTATTATTGGTGTGTTTGTAATTGGATTATCAGTTTATCCTAAAAATTTTATTCAAAAAGGACATCCTTTTTATCCTATATATGGTTCTGGTAAAGTTGATATAATTACTATGTATCAACCTGCTAGTTTTAAAAATATGAATACTCCTAAGAAATATTTTGTATCTATGTTTTCCAAAGTAGATAATATAGGTTGGTGGAGTAAATATGAACCATCTTATAAAATTCCTTTTACTTATGATGACCATGAAATTGATGTTATTAAATATTCTGATACAAGAATTTCTGGAAATGGAGTTTTATTTGGAGGAATATTTATTGTTGTGTGTATATCTTTATTAATTACTTCTTTTATAATATTTAAGAAAGATAAAAATTTGTTTATTATGTGTACTATTCCTCTGGTTATAACTATTATATTAATTCTTTTTTTAAGTGAATCTTGGTGGGCTAGGTATTTTCCACAAACATATTTTATTGTTTTGTTTGCTTTACTTTATTTGTATGAAATAAAAAACAATACTAGTTTAGTGACATTAACTGTTTTAATTATGATGTTATTGTATAATAATTTTATTACATTTAGAGAATCTGTTAATTATGCATTTGAATTTAAAAATGATGTGAGTAAAGATTTGATAACTATTAAGAATTCTTTAGAAAAAGATGATATTTTAGTCCTTAAATCTCCATCATTCGTTGCTTCTTTGTATAATATGTTAGATTATTTTGATGGATATAATGTTAAAATTGTTTCTGATAATGAAAATGATGTTAAATACAATACAATGTTTTCTGGTCAGATGAGTTGGCGAATAATTAAAAAAAATGTTGAAAAAAGTACAAAAACAAGTAAAGTAAATAGTTTTAAGAAAGCTGGTGTAAAATGAAAAAATATACACAATTAATACGTGTTAAACATTGGGTTAAAAATATACTTATTTTTATCCCTCTTATATGTTCTGGATTGGTTACTTATTCAAATGTAATAACTTGTATAGAAGCATTTTTTGCATTTAGTTTTGCAACATCATTTATATATATTTTTAATGATATTAGAGATATTGAAAAAGATAAATTACATCCAAGAAAGAAAAACAGACCAATTCCAAGTGGAAGAGTTAAAAAGTCTACCGCAATGATAATTGCAATATTAATGATTATAATCAGTATTATTATAACTACTATAGTTAATGGTTCTATATTTAATAATTCTTTGTATTTTTTGTTAGGTTATGTAATCATTAATATTGGATATAGTTTGGGATTAAAAAATGTTGCAATTATTGACATTGTTTTACTTGCTTCAGGATTTGTTATTAGAGTTTACTATGGTGCAAGTGTAATAGATGTTTTAGTGTCTAATTGGTTATTTTTAACTATTATGTCTGCATCATTATTTTTGGGGTTAGGCAAACGTAAAAAAGAACTTATTAGTAACAAAGAGACTAGGAAAGTATTACAAGAATATAATGAGGCATTTTTAGATAAATTTCAGTATTTATGTCTCTGTTTAACTATTGTGTTTTATTCATTGTGGGCTATGGAACGAAGTGTCAAATATTTATATTTAACTATACCTATTTTAATTGTTATATTTATGAAGTATTCACTTAATATTGAAAAAAATGATGAAGGAGATCCTACAACTATTCTTTATCAAGATAAATTTTTAATGGGATTATGCTTAGTATATGGAATAACTATGCTAATAATTTTGGTGTAATATGAATATATATGATTTTGATAACACAATTTATGATGGAGATTCTTCTAAAGATTTTTTTAGGTATTGTTTAAAAAGAGAAAAAACTATACTTTTAGATATAATTCCAATAAGTTTCGTATTGTTTCTTTATTTGGTAAAGTTTGTAGAGAAGGAAAAATTCAAAAGTACTTTTTTTAGATTTTTAAAGAGAATTGATGGTGCAAAATATGTAAATGATTTTTGGAATGAAAACCAAAATAAAATAAAAGATTTTTATATTAAAGAACATAAAAATAGTGATATAGTGATAAGCGCATCACCATCTTTCTTATTAGAACCTATAGCTAAGTTGCATAATTTTAAGTTGATTGCTACTGAAATGGATATAGAAAACGGTATAATTAGTGGATTTAACTGTTATGGAGAAGAAAAGATAAAAAGGTTAAACAAATTGGGCATAAATAAGTGTAATAAGTTTTACTCTGATTCTTTAAGTGATGTTCCGTGCAGTAAAATAGCTAATGAAGCTTATATAGTGGAAAAAAACAGGATAATTCCGTGGAATGAGTATAAGGTAAGTATAAAGAAGAAAATTATAAAGCAATTTTTAAGTAGAGATTTTATAACTTTTGTATTTATTGGATTTATTAATGCATTTAACGGAATATGGATTGCTTATGTCTATTCCTTATTTCTTACAAGTGTAGTATATTCGTACATAATGGGTTTTTGCACTAGTTTGATTATTTCTTATATATTAAATTCTTTACTTAATTTTAAAAGTAATATTAATATTACTAAGTTTATAAAATTTGCTATTAATAATATACCAAATTTTATAATACAAATTAGTTCTGTAATTTTACTTTTAAATAAGCTAAATTTTTCTAAATTATTAGCTTATACTATTTCATCTGTTATAGCAGTTCCTATAACGTTTATACTTGTTAAATTAAATGTATTTAAATCTAAATAATTATAGTATATTATGATTTAACTTCTTATTTTATCAAAAGAAAATTTTTAAACTAAAGACTTATTATAAAATATTTGTTACAATATATTTGTAACAAATGTTTTTATTTAAAGTTAAATAGTGTTAGAATGTATTATAATATAAAAACGCATTCGAATTTTTAAAATAGAAAGGAAAAAATAATGATTAAAGTAATGAGTGTATTTGGAACAAGACCAGAAGCTATTAAAATGGCTCCTCTTGTTAAAGAATTAGAAAAGAGAAAAGAAATTGAAAGCATTGTTTGTGTAACTGCACAACACAGAGAAATGCTAGATCAAGTTTTAGAGACATTTGATATTAAGCCTGATTATGATTTAAATATTATGAAACAGGGACAAACATTAAGTGAAATAACTTCCCGTGCTTTAATGGGATTAGAAGAAGTAATAAAGGAAATCAAACCTGATATAGTTTTAGTACATGGTGATACTACAACAACATTTGCTGGTGCACTCGCTGCATTTTATAATCAAGTTATGATTGGTCACGTAGAAGCAGGACTTAGAACAAATGATAAGTATAGTCCATTTCCAGAAGAAATGAATAGGCAAATGGTTGATTGTATGACTGATATGTATTTTGCTCCAACTAATTTAAGTAAGGAAAATTTACTTAAGGAAAATATTGATAATAGTAAAATATATGTTACTGGTAATACGGCTATTGATGCTATGAGTACTACTGTTGATTATAATTATAGTAATTCGGAGTTAGATTTTGTTAAAGATGGAGAAAGATTAATTCTTTTGACTGCTCATAGAAGGGAAAATTTAGGAGAACCTATGCGTCATATATTTAGGGCAATTAAGAGAATTGTAGATGAGTTTGATGATGTTAAGGTAATTTATCCTATTCATAAAAATCCTCTTGTTAGAGAAGTTGCTAATGAGGTATTTGGAGATTGTAAAAAAGTTAAATTGATTGAGCCTTTAGAAGTATTTGATTTTCATAATTTTATAAATAAATCTTATATGATTATGAGTGATAGTGGTGGTGTACAAGAAGAGGCACCTAGTTTAGGTATACCAGTATTAGTTTTAAGAGATACAACTGAAAGACCTGAAGGAATTGATGCAGGTACACTAAAACTTGTTGGTACTGATGAAGAAACTATATATAATGAGGCTAAAAAACTACTAACTGATAAAAAAGAATATGAACGAATGAGTATGGCGTCTAATCCTTATGGAGATGGTCATGCTAGTGAAAGAATAGTTGATGCTATTATAAATAAATTTAATAATTAATTAAGAAATCTTTAAGGTTTCTTTTTTTGTTTTTATTAGATATAATTGTTTTAAGGTATTGGTGATTAAAGTGAAAGATAAAATAGCAAAATTTGTAAACGTGATGAAAAGGGATGGTTTTTTTAAGACTATTAAAAAAACTTTTACATACGTTATGGGAAATTATGTTAATAAAATAAATATTATTAAAAGGGTAAAATATGTAATTAATAAAGATAAAATTAGTGAAGAAATAGATGATATTCTTAATTTAGATTATGATAGAATATTAGTTTGGAGAGGATCTTTTGGTTGGAATGTTCCTTTATATCAAAGACCACAACAAATTGCTAATTATTTAATTAATAAAAGATGTTTAATATTGTATGAAGTTACTAGAATGACTGATAAAGTTGATTTTATTAAGAAAGAAAAAGATAATCTATATTTAGTTAATTATGAAATTGGGGCTTTTGAAAAATTATTATTTAGTAAATTATGTGGAATTAATAAGCCTAAATATTTACAATTATATTCTACTTGTTGGGATGTAAGAAAAGATGAAGTAGATAATTATGTTAATAATGGGTTTAAACTTCTTTATGAATATATTGATGATTTAAATCCTAAATTAGCTGGAACTGATAAATTACCTTTAAATGTTGCTGCTATTCATGATTATGTTGTTAAAAATAAAGATGTTCTTGTTGTTACAAGCGCTGATAAGTTATATGAAAATATGGTTAATATGAGAAAATCCAAAAAAAATATTATTTTATCTTCTAATGGAGTTGATGTAGAACATTTTAAACATGAAAAGAGAGATGTTCCAGTAATGAATGAAATAAAAAAAGAATATAAAATGATAATTGGGTATTATGGTGCTTTAGCTAGTTGGTTTGATTACGAGTTAGTAAAAAAATTGGCTAAACATTACAAAGATATTGCGTTTGTTCTTATTGGAATTAAGTATGATACAAGTTTTGATGATTCTAAAATAAATGAACTTGATAATGTTAAATATTTAGGTGCTGTTGATTATAAAGAATTACCGGATTATGCTTATTATTTTGATATTGCATGGATACCATTTGTTGTGAATGAAATAACTTTGGCGACTAATCCATGTAAAGTATTTGAATACATGGCTCTTGAAAAATATATTATTACATCTGATTTACCTGAATGTCATAAATATAAGTCAGTTAAAATTGCAAAAAATTATAAAGAATATATTGATTTAATTGATAATTATAAGGTAGATAAAAAGTATGTTGATTTATTAAATAAAGAGGCCAATTTAAATAGTTGG
Source organism: uncultured Bacilli bacterium (assembly GCA_934091015.1). Lineage (GTDB taxonomy): Bacteria > Bacillota_I > Bacilli_A > RF39 > UBA660 > CAG-533. The sequence continues at coordinate 38,194 of CAKOKM010000008.1, forward strand.
GATAGTAAAGCTGATGATATTGTTAAATTGCTAAAAAGTGTTGAATAGTTAGTGTATTCATTACAAAAAGTTGTTTATTTTGTAAAGTTTTTGTATTGCTTGTACAAAAACTTTATTTTTTTAATATATTGTTGTATTATTAATTAATTATTATAAGACAAATGATATGACTAATATTAAAGAATGGATTAGAAATAATTGCATCGATGAGATATGAATGGTTTGTAAACACTATTAATTTAGTGTTTTTTTTGTTATGATTATAACGTGATGTTATATGAAAATAAATATGTATGACTTTGATGATACCATATATAGTGGAGATTCAAGTGTAGATTTTATAAAATATTGTTATAAAAAAAGTTATATTAAATTTAAAAATATATTAAAAATAATGGGTAGTTTTGTTAAATATTTTTTTGGAGTTATTGATATTACTGAATTTAAAGAAATTTTATTTAGTTTTTTAAGTAATATAGATGATGGAGAAAAAGTTGTTAGTGAGTTTTGGAATGAACATTATAAAAATATTAAGAAATTTTATTTAGAAAAAAATCATAAAAATGATATTATAAATTCTGCTAGTCCTTATTTTTTATTAAAGCCTGCATGTGAAAAGTTAGGTATTAAAGATTTAATTGCATCTGATATTAATATTAAGAATGGTAAGTTTAAAGGTGAAAATAACAGTAAAGATGTTAAGGTTAAAAATTTTAATAAAAAATATAAAGATTGTTTAGTTGAAGAATGTTATAGTGATAATCCTTTTAATGATAAATATATTTTAGAGCTTGCAAATAAATCTTATGTAGTTAAGGGAGAAAATTTAATTGATTATAAAGCATATAAACCTAGTTTTGTTAAATCTTTATTTAGAAAATTATGGGATTTTTATAGAAATCATTTAGAAGTAATTAATTATTTGTTTATAGGTGGATGTACAACTATTATATCTATTTTGAGTTATGCTTTATTTGCTAAAGTATGTTCTTTTGATTTAGTAGTATCTAATGTGTTATCTTGGATTATTTCTGTTTTATTTGCTTATTTTACTAATAGAGTAATTGTTTTTAACAGTAAAAATAAAAATTATTTTAAGGAATTTATTTCTTTTACAGGTAGTAGAGTTATTACATTGGTATTAGATACTTTGTTAATGATTTTGTTTGTTAAGTCATTAAATATGAACGATATGATTGCTAAAGTAATTGTTCAAATTGTTGTTATAATTGGAAATTACTTAATTAGTAAATTATTAGTGTTTAAGAAGCAGGTGTGAGTTTATGAAAAAATTTATAGGTTTTTATAGAGATTGTGATTTACTTACTATGAGTGGTACTTTTATGGCTCTTTTAGGATGTATATTATCAATTAATGGATGTAAAGTTATTCCAATATTTTGCTTAATAATTGCAGGTATATGTGATGCTTTTGATGGAAAACTTGCTAGAAGAAGAAAGTCTAGTGAAATGCAGAGTGTATATGGTGTACAACTTGATTCTTTATCTGATTTAATCTCATTTGGAGTATTTCCTTTGGTTTATACAATTAATATTTTACCAAAGAATTATTATTTTGGATGGGTTGCTTTAATATTTTATAGTTTATGTGGAATGATTAGACTAGCTTATTTTAATACACTTGATATTTGTAAAGAAGCTAATAAAGAATATTTTGTTGGAATGCCTATAACATCTATTGCAATATTTTATCCAATTGTTTATTTATTTTTATGGTTAATTAAGTTTAGATTCTATCCAGAAATTATATCTATTTTTATGATATTAGTTGGACTATCTTTTATAAGTACAATAAAAATTAAAAAGTTGGATGATAAGAAAAAGATTGTTCTTTCGATTGGAGGTATATTATTTATTATTTGTTTTTTAGTTTTTTATTTTTTTTGTAAAAAATAGTAAATTTGTATAGAAAAATATACAGATTTTTTTATTCTGGTTAATAAATTAGGTAATTTTGGTTAAATAATTTTAGAAATTTGTTATTTGCAAGATAACTTTAAGTATAATAAAATGCTTCTTGTAAGGAGAGATGTTATGCTTGAACTTAGAAATATATGTAAAAAATATGATAGAGATGTCTTGAAGAAAATAAATTTAAAATTTGGAAATAGAGGTCTTATTTGTTTAGTTGGGGAATCTGGCAGTGGTAAATCAACTCTTTTAAATATTATAGGTGGATTAGAACAAGCAGATAATGGAAAGGTAATTTTTAATGGGAATAATATTAAAAAAATAGATAGTTCTTTTTATTGTAATCAATTAGTTAATTTTATTAATCAAAATTATAATTTAATTGACAAATATACTGTATTAGAAAATATTTTATTACCTATAGAACTAAGAAGAATAAGAAGCCCATGTAATGTGGATAATATATTAAAAATGTTAAGTATTTGTAGTTTAAAAAATAAAAAGGTAATATCTTTGAGTGGTGGAGAAAAACAAAGAGTAGCAATAGCAAGATGTATAATGCAAAACACTAGAATAATATTGGCTGATGAGCCTACTGGTGCACTTGATTCGGAGAATGCTTATAGTGTAATGAGAATACTTAAGAATTTATCTAAACAAAAATTGGTTATAGTTGTTACCCATAATACAGAACTAGCTAAATGTTTTGCTGATGATATTATTAAAATATCAGATGGTAGAATAGATAATAAATTAAATGTTATATGTAAAAATAAATATACCAAAATAAAATGTAATCCAAAAATTAAATTATCATTTATAAAATTAGTTAAGTATGCAATTAAGAATTTAAATAATAAACTATTAAGAAATATTTTAACTACTGTTGCATTTACAATTGGATTATTTAGTTTAGGAATTGTATTATCAATTAAAACTGGATTTAATAAAGAATTAGATATGTTAAATAAATCATCATTTTTTAATTATCCCTTAGTTATAAGTAAAAATAATTATGTAGATAATTTTAATAGTAAAGTTGAAAATAAGAATGGTGTTAATGTTAAAAAAGGATCTTTTGTTACGAATGAGATAGATGACAAATTAATTGATTTAGTTGATCATATTGATAAAAAATATGTTAATGGAATTACTTATTATAGAGATATAGATTATGAATTTAAAAGTATATCTTATGTTAATCCTTCAAATAATTATTTTTACTTAGTAAGTGGTAGAATGTCTGAAAATAATAATGAAGTAATGATATTATATGATGAAGAAGATTCAATAAGTGATAAATTATATAATTATTTAGATGTATCTAATAATGGACTTATTAATAATGTTTTTAAGGTAAATGATAAAGAGTTAATAATTACTGGAATAGTTAAGTCAAATAATGATTATTTTAAATCTTTGAGTGGTATTTTATATTCTAATGATTTGTTTGATAATGAAATAACTGATATATATATTTATGCTAATAATTTAAATTCTAAAAATAAAATTAAAGAGTTGCTTAAAGATTATGAGATATTTGATAATGCGGAGGAAGTTGTCAATTTGACCAAAAAAATGGTAGATGGAATAAGTTTGGTATTAATTTTATTTAGTGTAATTAGTCTTATTGTATCAATGATTATGATATTTGTTATTTCATATATATCGGTAATGGAAAGAAACAAAGATATTGGTATATATAAAAGCATTGGATTTAGGAATAAAGACATAAAAAATTTATTTATTGTTGAAAATTTAATAATTGGTATGTGTTCTTTTTATTTAACAATGCTATTTATTCTTTTAGTAAGTAATGTTATAAATAAATTCGTGTATAGTTATATTAATTTTGAACATATTATGAGTTTAGATATATTAAATATTATTTTGTTGTTTTTTTTAAGTTTGATTTTATGTTATGTTGCAAGTTTTATTCCCGCTAAAATTGCGTCAAATAAGAAAATAGTTGACATATTTAACAATTAAATGTTTAAAGTTAATTTAAATAAAGCTATAATTTAATTATGGTAGGATGTGAATATATTATGAATATACCAGTAGGAATAAGTAATAGACATGTACATTTAACTGAAGAAGTATGGAAGAAATTATTTGGTGATGAGGAGATAACTGCAAGAAATTATTTAAATCAACCAGGACAATTTGCTAGTAATATGACAGTAGATGTTAAGGTTGGTGATGCAATAATTAATCATGTTAGAGTTGTTGGACCTTTAAGAAATTATAATCAAATTGAAATTGATGATACTGATTCTAAAATACTAGGGGTAGTTCCACCTAGAAGACAAAGTGGAGATTTAGATGATAGTTTACCAATAATAGTTATTGGTCCTGAAGGAAGTGTATCTTTAGATAAAGGATTAATTATGTCTGATGCTCATATTCATATGGATCCTGAAACGGCAGTTAAAATGCATTTAGTAAATAAAGAAGTTGTTGATGTATTTAAAAATGGTGTTAAACTTTTAAATGCGAAGATTAAGATTTTAGATAATTCTTATATTGAGATGCATATTGATAAAGATGAAGAAGTGTTATATGACTTACATCAAGGAGATATTGTTGAATTTAAAAAGACTTTATAATATTATAGTGTAGTGATGTTTTATGAAGTGGAAAATTGGTAATGTTGAAATTAAAAATCAGGTAGTACTTGCTCCAATGGCAGGCATAAGTAATACAGCCTATCGTCAGATTATTAAAGAAATGGGAGCCGGGCTTATATTTGCAGAAATGGTTAGTGATAAGGCTTTAGTATATGGAAGTGAAAAAACATACGATTTGTTAAAAATGAGTGATATGGAAAGACCCATTGCTCAACAAATTTTTGGAAGTGATGTAGATTCGTTTGTTAAAGCAGCTAAATTAGTTGAGGATAAAATGCATCCTGATATTATTGATATTAATATGGGGTGTCCTGTACCTAAAGTGGCTATTAAATCTCAAGCTGGAAGTGCACTTCTTAAAAATCCTACAAAGATTAAGGAAATAGTTAGTGCTGTTGTTAAAGCAGTAAGTGTTCCAGTAACAGTTAAAATCCGTAGTGGATGGGATGCAAATAGTGTTAATGCAGTAGAAGTTGCTAAAATAATTGAAGAAGCAGGAGCTAGCGCTATCACGGTTCATGGAAGAACTAGGGCACAGGGGTATAGTGGAAATGCCGATTGGAATATAATAAAGCAAGTTAAAGAAACGGTAGACATCCCTGTTATTGGTAATGGAGATGTTACAAGTGCTGAAAAAGCAAAAGAGATGCTAGATTTTACTGGATGTGATGCAGTTATGATAGGTAGAGGTGTACTTGGAAATCCCTGGCTTATTAATGAATGTGTATCATATTTAGAGTCAGGAATTATTCCGCCAAGACCTAGTGCAAGAGAAAAAATAGAAATGCTTAAAAGACATTATCAATTATTAGTAGATTCTACTTCAGAAAAACAGGCAATACTTGAAATTAGAACACATGCATTATGGTATATTAAAGGAATGCCAAAAAGTGCGTATATAAAAAATGAAATTTGTAAAACTAAAAATAGTGAAGATTTATTTAAAATCTTAAATGATTATTTGGGTGATTTAAATGCTTAAAAATATTTTTAGTAAACAATATTTAAAATACTGTATTGTTGGAACTATTGGTGGAATTATTGAACTTGTCTTATTTTATTTTTTAGATGATAGGATACAAATTAATTATTTAATTGCTAATGTTATTACTTTTGTTGTAACAGTTATTATTTTATATTTTTTAAATAAAAAGTTTGTGTATAAAGCTGAAAATAAAGATAATGTGGGATTTATAATGTTTTTTATTAGTAGAATAGCAGGTCTTGTAATAGATAGTATTGTATTAACTGTTTGTTTAAAAATATTTATGTTTCCTAGTTTAATTTCAAAGTTTATTTCGTCATCTTCTACTACTTATATAAACTATTGTGTTGGAAAATTTATATTCAATAATTAATTTATTACATTTTTAATATTTTTCTTTACTGTTTTCTTTGTTTTATTTAATTATTGATAATTCATTTTTAACCAATACTCACCTTATTAACTTTTTTATGTATCATTAATATGATTTGTTTTTTTCTTCTTATATATTTGTTAGTTTTACCCGTCTAATAAATATAATAATTAAAGATTGAATTATATTTAATAATAGTCTATAATTATGATAGGATATGGAGGATAAAGATGAATAAAGATGATACTAAAAAAGTAGTTAAAAAGAGTACTAGAACTAAAAAAGATACTTCTAAAAAAATTAATGAATTAAATGAAACAGTTAAGAAAACAGTAAAGAGTGATATTGATAATGTAGTTAAAGAGGTTAAAGAAACTGCAATTAAAGAAGTAGAAGATTTAACTAATAAGCAAAAATGTAAATTTTGCGGAAAATATTTTGATAAAGGAATGACTATATGTCCTAATTGTCGTAGAAGAAATAAACGTTCTTCTGGTGACTTTATATTTTTTGCGGTGATTGCTATTGTATTCTTATTTTGTATTTTAATTTTTTACTTTATTGATACTAAAGTAATTAATAAAGAAACTTATGAATCTTATACACAAAAATGTGTATTAGTTAGTTATGAAGATTTAGTTAGAGTTCCTAAAAAATATTTGTATAGTGATGTAACCTTAGTTGGTAAAGTTGTTGAAGTAACAGGAACTAATGATGGTTTATATAATTCTATGAATATTGTATTAGATTTAAATTTATTTGAAGATGGTTATGAAAGCCTTGTAAATGTTGAATTTAATGATAGTTCTTTTGAAAAAGGATTTATAAATGGTGATATAGTTAAAGTTTATGGAGAATATTCAATTATAAACGGAAATACGCCTACAATTCAAGCTAAATATGTAAATTTAAATAATTAATTTAATTAACAAATTGACATCCCAAATTTCAAGTAGAAACTGGAATTTGTAATAAAAAAGTGTAAATCAGTGATATAATTAAACTGTCAACTGAGT
>CAKOKM010000009.1 GCA_934091015.1 uncultured Bacilli bacterium
GTACTTGATGATGTTAAGAAAATGATTAAAATGAGTTATGATAATGGTACTATTGATGAATCTATAAATTATTTTAATGAAAAATACCCATATTATATGGTTAAAAATATGCATCAATTATTTTTACAAATTACTAAAGAAGGTAGTAGAGATTCTGGTGAAGCTTTAGAAAATATGCTTTTAGATATCGACCAATTAGTAGAAGGCGTTTATAGAGATAAAATGGATAGAGCTAACTTCCATAAAAGATTCTTAACATTTGGTATAGCACTTTATTTACTTGTTATGTTAACACAAACATTACTTGGTGTAGAAAATTATATTAGTATGCTTAATAAACTTTATGTAGTTATAATTTTACATGTAATAATAGTAGTTAATTCATATTTCTTACTTAATGGTGAAAAATACTATAATGAAGATACAGGAGGAGAATAGTTATGTTAATAGAAGTTTTAATATTAGGCGTTCTTCTTTATGCAATACTTGAATATAATGGTAGTATTAGTACTAATAAATTTTTAAATGATAATAAAGATATCTTTATTAAAATGAAAGAAAAAGATTATGATTTTTATTTAAAAGCTAAATATGGTGATGCAGTAGATATTCAAAGTTTATATAATGTTAGATTAAGAAATGGTATGATAGTTATGCTATTAATGATATTGTTTTTTATTGCTGACTTAAATTATATAAAAATAATAATTACTTTGATTGTTTCTTATGGAGTATTTAAATTACCTTATTTTCAAATTAAACAATATTATAAATCACATTTAAGTCAAATAGATATGATGCTTCCTTATTATTTAAAAAGTTTAGAGATATTAGTGCAACATTATACAGTTCCAGTAGCACTTGGGAAATCTGTTAATGAAGCACCAGAAATATTTAGAAGTGGATTATTTGAGTTACTTGAAAAAATTAATGCTGGTGATTCTTCAATTAATCCTTATATGGATTTTGCAAAAGAATATCCAGTTAGAGACTCAATGAGAATGATGAGATTGTTATATCGTCTTAGTTTAGGTAGTCAAGAAAGAAAACAAGAACAATTACTTACTTTCTCAAGAAATATATCAAGTTTACAACAAAAAGCTAGAGAATCGAGATATAAAGCAAGACTTGAAACTATGGAAAGTAAAACAAGAGTTATGCTTGTTTCGACAACAATAGGTGTTATGATTTTGTTAATTATTTCAATAATGATGATATTTACGACAAGATAAAAAGGAGATTTTATGGAAAATTTAAAGAAATTTTTAGAATTTATTTATAATTCAGATAATGGTATGTTATATTTTTATATTGTTACTGGATCTATAGCTTTAATTTTAATTGTTTTGATAATAGTTAATATTAAAAAAAGTAAAAAACAAGTTAAAGAAGATATTCAAGTTGAAGCAAAACCTGCCTCAGAAACAGTAGTTCAAGAAAATATTCAAGTTGAAACAAAACCGGTTGAAGAATCGAAGTTTCAAAATAATATTGATGATAAAAAGGTTGAAGTTCAGAATATGGTTGATGAAAAGCCAGTAGAAGAACAAAAAGAGGAAGAAATTATTGAAGATACAAATATTAGTAGTGATATTCCTAAGGTTGAAGACATAAAAGAAATTGAACATGAAGATAATAATGAAGTTAAAGTTAATGATGTTGATGCATTAGATGCTCTTTATAGTAATAAAGAAAATAAGAATAAAGAAAGTAATGAAGATGAAATAGAACTTCCAAAAGTTAAAGAAAATAGTGATTTAAGTAGTGAAAGTTTTATGGAAAGATTAAATGCATTAAAAAATAAGTAAAACAATGAGAATTATCATTGTTTTTTTATTATAAAATATGGTATACTTTTTTTAGAATAAGGTAGGTTGGTAACAATGCTAGAAAAAATTAATGAAATAAATGAAAGATTAAGAGATATATTAAATGAATTATCTAATGAAAAAGATGAACTAAGTTCAGCATTAGATGTAGTTCAAGAAAAAATTGATTCTAAAATTGAAGAAGCTAAAGGTTATAAAGTTAATGTTGATGAGTATAAAGATAATATAACTGAATTAGAAAATGAAATTGCATCTTTTGAAAAAGATTTAACTGACCTAAAAGAAAATTATGGTAATAAGGGATTAGATGCAATAGTTGAAGTAGGTACAAAAGAGATTAATGCAAAAATTGTTAGTAAACAAAAAGAAATTGCTAAACAAGTTGAAAAAATTAATGAGCTTACTGATAGAGCTAGAACAATTAAAGAATTATTAATTAATTTAAAGAAAGATAAAAAAGATAAGAAAGATAAGTTTGATTCAGTAAGTATTGCCTTAGAATATTATAGTGGTGAGTTAAATAGAATTATAGAATATTCTGAAAATAATTCTGAGTCACTAGTTTATTTACCTATAACAGATGAAGAAGTAGAAACAGGTGTTCCAATTATTGATGAACCAATTGATGATAGTCCGGTATTTGATGAAATTGCTTCAATCGATAAAGAAGAAAATAATGTAGAAGATGAGAATGCGGATAAAAAAACAGAGGAAGAAGTAGAAACTCCTAATGCTGAAAGTAAAGTTGAGGATATATCAGATCAAAATAATTTATTTATAACAAAAGAAGAAAATGAAACATCAAAAGAAGAAAGTGATAGTTTTGATTATAATAATGATACTTCGTTCTTCTTAAAAGATGAAGATATGAATTTAAATGCTTTTGATAACAAATTTGATTTTAAGTTAGATGATAGTCAAAATATATTTAATACTAAAGATGATGATAAATTATTAAAAGAAGAAGATTTAGAAGATACACATTTTGATGATACAATAAGTTCTTTATTTGCAACACAAAAAGATGACACAATTGACTTTAAGACATTAAATGATTCTATTGATAAAGAATATGAAAATATATTTGGTAAACCATTAGATAGTGATGATGGTAAAAGTAGTGAAGTAAATGATTTTAATTTTCTAAATGAAAAAGATGAAGAAAAAACAGAAGAAAATGATCATACTGGATTAACAGATATTGATATATTTGGAAATAATAGTAAGAAAAATAGTCCTGATATTGTTAATAATTTCTTTATTACAAATAAGTTAGATTTTGATAAATTTAGTAAAGATAATCAAAAATATATTAGAGATGTATTTAGTCCAATTAGTTTTACTAAAGTATTAGAAGTATTAAGAAAAAATAATATTGAATTAGATGCTATTTATACAAATCCGAATGTATTTGAAATGGATAGTAGTGAATTAGATTCTATGATAAGTAAATTATTAATTAGTGGTCAATCTGTTCATAATGTATCATTAGTACTTGGTACATTACCAAAAATTACTTTAATGGATTTAAATGAAGTAATTAATAGTTATGGAATGAATGTTAGTAAAGCTGATATAACTGATATTATTATAAAGGCAAAACATTTAAGTGATATTGGAAAGGCTGGTAATTTATAATGGATTATTTAACTGAATTAGGATTAAGTAGTGAAGAAATAAGTAAGATTAATCCTGCTTTAGTAGAAAGTTTAACTTTATTTCCTTTAGTTGTAAAAGAAAATTTTAATACAGTTAAGGAACTTAAGTTAACTAATGAACATGATGTCTTTGTTAATCATTTGCAAATGTTTTTAATTAATCCTGATAAATTAAGAAATATATTTGCTAAGTATGATAAAGAAGATTTAATAAGATGTTTAGAAAAAAATCATAAAGTTATTGAAAAATTATAAGTGTAAAATAATGTATAATTAATAGGATAATGCTTAAAAGTATTATCTTTTTTGATATAATTATGGAGAAGATGGAGATGTAAGAATGAAGTATATTAAGTATTTATTGTTATTATTATTTTGTTTTGTTACATCTGTAAGTGCAGATACTATGTATAAACAAGGAGTAATAGCAAAAGGTGTTACTGATGTTTATGTTAGAAAATGTGCTAGTGGTACTTGTGATAGAATATTAAGTGATACTGGTAGTAAAATAAGTATATCTTATCCAAGAGCGTTTGAAATAATTGGAGAAGAAGGTAATTTTTATAAGATTAGATTACAGTATAGTGGTTTTTGGTATGAAGGATATATTTCTAAAGGAAATAGTTCTGTCTCATTTGTAGATGTTAAGGAATATACAATTAGTGATAGTTTAATTACTGAATATATAAATAAGGGATTTCCAGAGTCATATGCTAAAAGTTTAGCTGTTTTAAAGAGTGTTCATCCTACTTGGGAATTTATGCCTTATAATGTAAATGCTTCTTTTGATGAAGTAGTAGCTGGTGAAACTAGATATGTAAACCTTAATTTAATTAATGGATCTAATGAAACACTTAGAAGTACTGAAGATGGAGCATATAGTGATGGAAAGTGGATTATGTTTGAAGGTGGATGGTATGCTGCTAGTAAACAAACTATAAAATTTTATTTAGATCCAAGAAATTTCTTAAATGATGAAAGAGTTTTTATGTTTGAAGAACTTGCTTATAAAGAAAGTATTCATACAGAAGAATTAGTACAAACAATGCTTAGAGGAACATTTATGGAAGGTAATACTTTTTATTATAATGATAATAATGAAAAGGTTGAAGTAAGTTATGCTAGAACATTTATGGATTCAGCTAAGAAAAATGGTGTAAGTCCAGTTCATTTGGTTGCAAGAGCAATTCAAGAACAAGGAACAAAAGGATCTGTTTTATCAAGTGGGGATAATGCGGAGTATCCTGGTTATTATAATTTCTTTAATATAAACGCTAGTGGTAAGACACAAACTGATATTATTAGATCTGGGCTTGCTTATGCTAAAAAGAAAAATTGGAATAGTCCTTATGCGGCAATTGTTGGCGGGGGAAACTTATTAAGTAGATATGTTACTGAATATAAACAAAGTACATTATATTTACAAAAATTTGATTTAGCTGGAGAGACTTATTATAGTACCCAGTATATGCAAAATGTAAGAGCACCTTATAGTGAATCATTTAATTATTATGAAGGTTATTATGATAATGGTTTAATTAATACTGGTTTTATATTTTCAATACCGGTATTTAAGGGAGATATGCCTACTTTAACAACGTTAGATGTTAATTATAGCGAAGATAATACTTTAGCTAGTTTAAGTGTTACAGGTTGTAATTTAATGCCATCATTTACAAGTAGTGCAACTAATTACACATGTTATATTTCTAAAGATGTTAATAAAGTAAATATTAACGCTACTGCTACTAATTCTAATGCAAAAGTTGAAGGAATTGGTGAGAAAAACTTAGATAATGATGAAACGAAACTTGAGGTTGTTGTAACAAGTGCATCAGGTGATAAAAAAACTTATACAATATTAATTCAAAAGAGAGAAGAAATATTATATAGTCCTGATGAAGTATTATCTAATTTACAAATTAATATAAAAAATAATTATATAAGTCATTTTGATGAAAATATAGATGCTAGTGCATTTATTAGTCAGATAAATTTAAATTATCCAACGATGATTGCTGAAATTAGTGAAAATAAAATATTATCTACTGGTATGACATTAAAGTTAAAAGGCAATGGAGAGAAGACTTATACCATAGTTATATATGGAGATAATAATGGCGATGGAAATATAGATATTGTTGATTTGCTTAAAGTACAAAAAGATATTTTAGGGGTTAATAAATTAAATGATGGTTATAGAGAAGCTGCTGATGTTAATAAAGATGGTGTGGTTGATATAATTGATTTACTTAAAATTCAAAAACATATTTTAGGTGTTAGTAAAATAGAACAATAGGAGGCTTAAATGAAAAAATATATTATAATGTTTGTTATGTTATTGTTACCTTTGAATATTTATGCAGCTACTGGTTCAATAAAAGCTAGTAGTAGTTCAAGTAATGTGACAATAAATAATACTTTTACAGTTACTGTTAAGGTATCATCTAGTGGTAAACTTGGTTCATGGCAATTTGGAGTTTCTTATGATAAATCAAAATTATCTTTAATTAGTGGTGAACCTAGTGTTGTTCAATATGGTGATGGAGCTATTTCTTCAAAAAGTTATACTTATAAATTTAAGGCTATTGCAGTTGGAACGGCAACTTTTAATGTTGAAAATACTAAATTAGTTGATTGGGATAGTGAAAGTGTTATTCCAACTAGTGGATCTACTATTAAAATTAATATTAAGGAACCTGTTATAATTAATTATTCTTCGGATAATAATTTGAAGTCTTTAGGGGTAGAAGGATTTGAAATAAGTCCTGTGTTTGATAAAAAAACTTTAGAATATACTAGTTTAGTTACTCCTAATACTACTAAAATTAAAATAAATGGTGAAGTAAATGATAAAAAAGCTAAAGTAAGTGGTTTAGGTGAGTTTGATGTTAAAGAAGGATTAAATGAGTTTAATGTAGTTGTTACTGCAGAAAATGGAACAAGTAAGACTTATATTGTTAAGGTAACTGTTCCCGAAAAAGATCCTATAGTTAATAAATTTAAAAATGGTGAATTTAATATTTTAAGAAAACTACCTGATGCATTACCAACAAATTTTGTTGCTTCAACTATTAAATTTAATGAAGAAGAAGTTGCTTGTTTAAAAAATGATACTTTAAATTTAACATTACTTTATTTAAGAGATAGTAAAAATAAAGAAGGATTTTATATTTATGATGAAGTTAATAATGATGTAAGTTATTATAATGAATTAGGATCTAATGATTTTAAAATATATTTAACTAATAAGGAAATTATTATTAAAGATTTAGTTAAAGAAGAAATTACTATTAATGATGAAAAAGTAATTGGATATAGATTAACTAAAGATAGTAACAATTATGTTATTAGTGGAACTAATATTTCAACAGGTAAGGATGATTTATATTTATATGATAATGTCAATAAAGTAATATCTTTATTTAGTCAAAAAGATTATGAAACTTTGAAGGATAGTAATAAGTTATATATGTATGTATCTATTGGGTTAGGTATATGTGTTGTTATACTTTTATTTGTACTTATTCTTATAAATAATAGTAAAAATAAATTAACAAAGGTTTTTATGCAAAAACAAGAAGAAATGGTTAATCAGATAAAGCTTAATAATGAAAAAAAGAAAAATAATAAAAATAAAAAATTTAAAGAAAATACAGATAAAGAATTGAATCAGGAATCAAATTTAAAAGAAGAAAAAAATTTAGAATAAAAATATTTATAATTTATATTTATTCGTCAAGCGAACATTCGGATAAAATTATAGATAAATTTTTGCACAAAAATATAAAAGACAAATGTTCGCTTGACGGGGGGGTAAACCGAGATATAATTTCACTATAGAATAAGGAGTGAAATTATTTTTTATGGAAAGAAAACAAAAAGAACAAATAATAATTGTGGTAACAATTACAGCACTGATACTAATGTTTATAGGTATAAGTTATGCATACTTTACATCAGTAAATAATGAAAGATCAGGATCAAGTATAGTAGCAGTAGGTGGTAAAATGTTAATTAACTATGATGATGGAACTGATGATATAAAACCAGTAACAAATATTAAACCAAGTAATGATATATTAGTAGATAAAACATTTACCTTAACTGGAACAAATACAACCAAAGATTTAACAATGCCATATAAAGTAGGAGTAAAATATACATCAACCTTTAGTGATGGCATGTTACATTATTATATAAAAGAAGTAAATAGACCAACAAATTCAAATGTAACAGTAAATTATGTAATTACACCAGAAACAGGCAAAACAGAAGATGATTATAAAAATCAAACTGTACCAGGAAATATGGATAAAACAGGATATACTCATGGAACATTTAAAAAAGGAAATAAATATACTGAAATGGTAACAGGAATATTTCCAGCAAGTTTAAATGATCAAACTATAACGTTTAATTTAATAATTCAATTCCCTGATAATAATGAAAACCAAGATAGTGAAAAAGGTAAAACATTTAATGGTAAAGTAGTAGTAAATTATGAGCCACCACAACCAAAATCTTTTGCCGAAGATACATGGGAAACAATAGCTGCTAACACCTCATCTGATGTATATGAAGTCGGAAATACAAAAACAGTATTAATAGGTGATAAACCATATACAGTTCGCGTAGCAAATAACACAACGCCAAAAGAATGCACTACTAATGAAGATTTTTCCCAGACGGCTTGTGGATTTGTAGTAGAGTTTGTGGATATAGTAGAAAACAGAAGAATGAATTCATCACAAACAAATGTAGGTGGATGGAGAGATTCTGAAATGAGAACATATGCAAATGGTGCTTTCTTTAATAACTTGCCAGAGGATTTAAGAAATGTAATAATAGATACCAAGGTAGTATCGGGACATGGACCAGATGATAAGAATGCATACAGAAAAGATGGCAACTGGGAATCAGAAGATAAAATATATTTACTAAGTGGACATGAGGTATATGAAGATGGAACAAGTAATCAGATATCTAGTAAAGATACAGCATGGGATAAAACAAGACAATTAGATTATTATAAAATTAAAGGAGTAACCACAAATAGCTATTCAGGTGTTATAAAGAAGAACATTAATGGTAATGCTTTCACTTGGTGGCTTCGTGCGGCTGATTTCAGCGATACCAATCTTTTCCTAGATGTTACTATCAGCGGCGTTTGGTATAGTAGTTTTGCTCATTACGCCTTTGGCTTCGCTCCAGCTTTCCGTATCGGATAAAAATGTAAACTATATGTAAAGCACAAAATATAGATAAAATAAGAATAGGAATATTTGGTTTTTAATGCTATTTCTATGAATGTTAGATGAAATAAATAAATTAAATAATAATAGTAAAAATAACTAGTTCTTAGTTGTTTTTTCTTTACAATTTTATAGATAACAAATTAATTTTATTATATAATTATAATAGTAAAGGAGAATTAGAGTGAGAGTAATAATAACTGCTGGTGGTACAGGTGGACATATATATCCTGCTATATCAATAATTAATAAAATAAAAGAAAAAGAAAGTGATAGTAAGTTTTTATATATTGGAACACATAATCGTATGGAAAAAGATATTGTTCCATCTTTAGGTTATGATTATAAATCAATTGAAATTTATGGTTTTAGTAAAAAAAATATTAAGTTAGATTTTAAGAATGTTGGGTTAATATATAAAGCTTATAAAGAGTGTTTAAAAATAATTAAAGAATTTAAGCCAGATATAGTTATAGGTGTTGGAGGTTATGTAACATTTCCTGTTATAATGGCAGCACATAAATTAAATATAAAAACATTTTTACATGAACAAAATGCTATTCCTGGTAAGAGTAATAAATTTTTAATAAAATATGCTGATAAAATTGGAATAAGTTTTGAAGAAAGTAGTAAATATTTTCCTAAAGATAAATGGATTTTAACAGGTAATCCTTGTTCGGAAAATGCTTTAAATATAAAAACAACTTCACGTACTAAATATGGTCTAACATACAATAAAAAAAGTATTCTTATAGTTCAGGGATCATTAGGATCTGAAGTAATTAATAATAAAATGTTAGATTTTTTAAAATCAATTGATGATAAAAATTATGAAGTATTATATGTAACAGGTAAAAATTATTATGATTCATTTAGTAAAAATAAATTTAGTAAAAATGTTAAAATAGTTCCTTTTGTAGAAAATTTAAGTTCATTACTTAAAGATATTGATCTAATCATTACAAGAGCAGGGGCAAGTACTATTGCTGAAATAACTGCAATCGGTTTACCAGCTATTCTTATTCCAAGTCCATATGTTGCTAATAATCACCAGTATTACAATGCTTTATCCTTAAAGAACTCTAATGCATCTACTTTAATAGAACAAAAAGATTTAAATAAAGATATATTAATTAAAACAATTGATGAAATTTTAGATAATAAAGATTTATATAATACCTATCATAATAATCTAATAAAATTAAGTATTCCAAATAGTAGTACAATCATATATGAAAGTATTAAAAAATTAATAAATGAAAAAAAATAAAAAGAAGAAAAAATTAAATATTATAAAATTACTTGTTTTCATTTTAATATTTTATATAATTATATATTCTGGTTATAGTTTACTTAATATGAAAATAAGAAATATTGTTATAAAAGGAAATACTTATTTAAAAGATTATGAAATAATAGAACAAGCTAATATTAAAGATTATCCTCCTATTATTACATTAAATAAAAGTAAAACAATTGATAAATTAAAAGAGTTAGATTTAATAAAAGATGTTACAATAAAAAAATCTTTAGATTTTACATTAACAATAGAAATTGAAGAAAAGAAGATAATATTAGAGTATGATAATAATTATTATTTAAGTGATGGTAGTAAAATAAAAGGTAGTTATTTAGGAACACCTACATTAGTAAATTATGTACCAGAAGGAACATTAAAAAAATTTCTTAAAGAAATGGGTAAGCTAGATTATGATATAATAAATTCCATAAGTGAAATTGAATATTCGCCAACTAAAAACAGTGATGGTAATATAACTGATGAAGACATATTTATTTTTAAAATGAATGATGGTATGATAGTATACATATCTACTGATAAATTAGATGTAATGAATAAATATCAAAAGATATATGCTAGTTTGGGAGATAAAAAAGGAATTCTTCACTTAGATAAGGGAAATTATTTGGAGGTACAGTAATGAATATAAATTATAATGAAGAAATGAAAAAAATAATTAAAGAATTAAATGGTGATAATAAGTTGCTTTTACATTCTTGTTGTGGACCGTGTTCAACTGCAGTAATTGAAAGACTAAAAGATTATTTTGATATAACTGTTCTTTATTATAATCCAAATATTGAACCTTATGAAGAATATTTAAAAAGAAAAAATGAGCAAATAAGGTTATTAAATGAATTAGATATTAAACATATGGATATAGATTACTTAAATGAAGAGTATCGTGATAAAGTTATTGGGTATGAACAAGAACCGGAAAATGGTGCTAGATGCCATATTTGTTATAGATTAAGATTAGAAAAAACAGCTAAGTTGGCAAAAGAAAATAATTTTGATTATTTTGCAACTACTTTAACAGTAAGTCCATATAAAAACGCTAAAGTAATTAATGAAATAGGTTTAGAATTACAAGATATATATAATATTAAATATTTATTATCGGATTTTAAAAAAGAAGATGGTTATAAAAGAAGTATTGAATTATCTAAAAAATTTGATTTATATAGACAAGATTACTGTGGATGTTTATTTAGTAAGGAGAGAAAAGTAGATGAATAAGAAAGGTTTTACATTAGTGGAAATATTATCTGTTATAGTTATTTTATCGTTACTGCTTATATTAACTATTCCTAGTATTAGAGATGCACTAACTAATGGAAAAAATAAAATTAATGAAATAAATAAAAAACAAATAGAAGATGCAACTAAATTAATAGTTGATGAAGTTATTTATTGCAATATGACGGAGATTGCTAAAGATGCTTTAGATGAAACGTCTTGTAGTAAAGCAAAAATAAAATTAATAAATGGTGTTGATATTGATGTGTCAAAACTTAATTTAGATGATAAATCAAGTAAATGTAGTGGAACTATAAATATTAAAATAGATGGTGAAACATATAAAGAAACATTAGATACGGCAAATGTAATATGTAAATAAGGTGAGGTTATGGGACTATTTAATAAATTTAAAGAGATATTTAAAAAAGAAGATAAAAAAGATATTGAATTATATGATAAAGGTTTAGAAAAAACAAGAAAAGAATTTGTTTCTAATTTAAGTTTTTTAGGACATAAATATACAAAAGTTAATGATGAATATTTTGATGAATTAGAAAGTATTTTAATTAAAGCCGATATTGGTGTTAATACAACTTACAAGTTCTTAGATAAATTAAGAAAAAGAGTTAAAGAAGAAAAAATAGAAGATGCGAATGTCTTAAGAGAAATAATTATTGATGAATTATTTATGATTTATGTTGATGGGGATTCTTTAACTGATAAAATTAATATTCAAAAGGAAGGACCAACTGTTATATTAATGGTTGGTGTTAATGGAGTTGGTAAGACAACTACTATTGGAAAACTTGCTAATATCTATCATAATCAAGGACACAAAGTTATGCTTATTGGGGCTGATACTTTTAGAGCTGGTGCTGTTCCTCAATTGGAGGAATGGGCTAAGAGAACTAATTCTTGTTTTTGTGGCAAAGAAAATGTTGATCCATCAAGTGTAATTTATGATGGTTTGGAAAAAGCTTTAAAGGAAAATTGTGATTTAATTTTAATAGATACAGCTGGTAGATTACAAAATAAAGTTAATTTAATGAATGAACTTGAAAAAGTTAATAAAGTAATTGGTAAAATTATACCTAATGCTCCTCATGAAACACTATTAGTAATTGATGCAACAACTGGTCAAAATGGTATAAGTCAAGCTGAAAGTTTTAAAGAAATAACTAATATTACTGGTATTGTTTTAACCAAGTTAGATGGGACTGCTAAAGGTGGAATAGTTCTTGCTATAAAGGAAGAGGTAAAATTACCTGTTAAATTTATTGGTTTAGGTGAAGGTATTAATGATTTAAAATCTTTTGATATAGAAGAATATATTTATGGCTTATTAAAGGATTTGATGTAATGGATGATATAATTTATTATAATAGTTTATTTGATTATTATGGAGAATTGTTAACAGTGACCCAAATAAATTATTTTAAAGCATATTATTATGATAATCTTTCCTTAAGTGAAATATCTGAAGAGTATAATGTTTCTAGAAATGCAATTAGTAAAACATTAAAAGAAGTAAAAGAAAAGTTAGATTATTACGAAAATAAATTGCATTTATACCAAAATAAAGAAAAAATAATATCTAAATTAGAATATAAATATGTTAAGATTATTGAAGATTATATTTAAATGCACTATGTTAGTGTGTTTTTTTTGACTTATATCAATATTTAGTATAAAATATACAAATTGATGGGGAATAATTTTATGAAATGTAAAGAATATTTAAAAAAATTGTATAAAGAAATACCTAATGATCTAATAGGATTAGAGGAATTTTTAAATTTATTTAAAGATTTAATTAATGATAATATTACTGTGAATGAAGAAAAAATTATAAGGAGAAGGGTATATAAATTATTAATTAATAGTCGTTATAATATAGAATTTGTAAATTATTTTGTTAATACGGGATTAAAAGATAATTATTCTGTTCATAATGTTAATTCTTTTATTAATATTTTAGATAGTTTTATTGATTATAATAGAGATTTTATTAATATAGATGTTATTATTTCTTTATTAAGATTAAATTCTAAGTTTTATAAAATTGCGGAAATAAAGTATAATTATGTTAAATCAAGGATTAAAGAAAAAGGTTTAAATGAATTTACAACAAATAGATTATTAAATTTAATGGTTAGAGGATATATTTTAATAAATAACATAGATATAGAAGAGAGAAACTTTATTAGTGAAATTAGAATGGATTATACAAGTGATAGTTTAAGACAATATCTTAATGAAATAAAGCAATATCCGTTACTTTCTTTAGATCAAGAAAAAATATTAATAATTGAAGCACAAAAAGGAAATCAAGAAGCTAAAAATAGAATAATAGAAAGTAATTTAAGATTAGTATCATTTATAGTGGTAAAAAAATATAGTAGAAGGAAATTATCGGTTTTAGATTTAATTCAAGAAGGTAACTTAGGCTTAATAAAGGCTATAGAGAAATATAATATTAATATTGGAATTAAATTTTCTAATTATGCTTCCTATTGGATTGAAAACTATATTAATCGTGCTCTTATGACTAAAGAAAATAATATTTGTTTACCTGTTCATTTTCGAGAAAAAATGGCAAAATATAAGAAAATATTTAATATTTTGGAAAATGAAAAAGGAAGAGAACCAACTGATTATGAAATGCAACAAGCAACTGGTTTAAGTAAAGAATATATTAAATTAATTAAAAATTATATGTATGATACGTTGAGTCATAATGATAAAATTGGTGAACAAGCAAGTGATGATAAAAGTTTTATTGATTCTAAATGTGATTTAAATGTTAATGTTGAAAGAGAAGTTATCCATAAGGAGGAAATAAGATTATTAAATTATGTTTTAAATAATAATTATTTAACTAGTCAAGAAATTGATATTTTAAAACGTCGTAATGGTTTTAATGGAGAAGTTGAAAAATTAGAAGATATAAGTAAAATATATCATTTAAGTAGAGAGAGAATTAGACAAATTGAAGAAAATGCTTTATTTAAAGTAAAAAAAGAATTTATAAATATAAAAGTTAAAAATATTTCAAATATTAAATTTAAAGCTTTATTGTGTTATTTTCCTGGATATACTATTGAACAACTTATATATGTTATATCTAAATTAAGATATAATGAGTACGAGGTGTTATATAAAATTTATCATGATGATTATAATAATCCTAGTTTTAATATTTTAAATAATTATGATATTGATAATTTGTTTAATGTGATTTTTCCTAAAATTAAAATATTATTAAAATTAGAATATAATAAAGATAATATTGAAGTAATTGATTCTAGTGTAAGTGTTAAATTGTTAAAAATGATAAAGGATCTTAAAAAAAATGGCATGGTTGATTTATCGTTTGAGACATTAAGTATAGGTTTACTTAAAACTGGAGTGGTAGATGGTAAAATGTATGATCTATCTTCTATTGCTAAATTAATGGATTTAGATGGGATAACTACATATTATAAATATGTACAATTTGAAGATTATCTTAGTTACAGTAAAGAATTTAAATTTAAAATAAAAAGCATACGTTGATGCTTTTTTTAATAATATTTATTTATGTTTTTTACTTACAATTGATTCTAGCGCTAAATATATCATTTTATTTAAATTTAGTTGTCTTTCTTCGGCGGTATAATCATTACCTTTTTCAAATGGACTATCAGTTATAGTAACTAAACAAGTTGCATTTTTATTTAAATAATCAGCAATACTATAAAGACCAAATGATTCCATTTCACTAGCAAGTAATTTAATATTTTTAGGTATTTGTTTATTTAAATGGGAAGTAGGAATATATGGTTCAAATATTTCAGAAGTATATAATCCGCCTTTTTTTAATTCGATATTAAGATTTTTAGCTTTAGTTTCAATTATTTGATTTAAATTATTAGAAGATGAAACTTTTTTAGCGTTGCTTTTACACATAGCATATCTTATATTTGAAAATGAAAATGAATAATTTCCTAAAACGATATCGCCAACTGAAACATTTGGGTTAAAAGCTCCCGCTGATCCTATTCTTATTATATTTTTAACATTATAAAATTCAAATAATTCATATGCATAAATACATACACTTGCACATCCCATTCCTGAACCTATAACTGTAACTTTTTTACCTTTATAATAACCAGTATAACCAAGCATATTTCTAACTGTATTAATTAATTCAGCATTTTCTAAATAATTTTCCGCAATATATTTAGCTCGTAATGGATCACCTGGAAGTAAAACATTAGAAGCTATATTTTTCTTATCTGTTGCAATATGGATTGGATTCATTTTTATCAACCTACCTTCTAATTTATTATATCACGATAATTATAATTTAAATAAAAATATTTATAAATTATTAATATTTAGTTATAATAATATTGGAGGTTTTATTCTTATGCTATTAAATAAAGAAAACTTTGGAAGTTACAATTTATATACAATTAAAACTGATCGATTTAAAACATGTCATGTTGAAATAATTTTTAGAAACAATGTAGTACCAGAAGAATTAACAATTAGAAACGTGCTATTTGATACTTTATTAGAATCAAATAAAAATTATCAAACTAATAGATTATTAAATATTAAATTAGAAGAATTATATAATGCATCTATATATACAATTACTAATAAAGTAGGTAATATGTTATTAACTAACTTTTGTATTGACTTTTTAGCCCCTAAATATAGTGAAGAAAAAATAGTAGATGATGCTTTTAAATTATTATTTGATTTAATATTTAATCCTTTAACATCAAATAATGAATTTGATAAAACAACTGTTGATTATGTTAAAACTAAGTTAGAATCAGAAATAAAATCTATTATAGAAAATCCTCGAAAAACAGCAATACTTAATGCTTTAAAAACATTAGGTGATACTCCAACTAGTTATGAAGCAAGTGGTAATTTAAAGGATTTAACTAAAATTAACAACTGTAATTTATATGATTATTATGAAAAAACTATTCAAAATGACTATGTTGATATTTATGTTATAGGTAATTTAGATATGGAAAAAGTAAGTAAAATAATTAAAAAATATCAAAAATTTGAAGTTATAAAAAATCACGATATTACAGTATATACTAAAGAAGAAAAAAGAAAGTTAATTAAAGAACATAAAGATACTAATTATTTCCAAACTAATTTAGTTTTCTTACTTAATCTAAATAATCTAACTGAACATGAAAAAAATTATGTTGCTAATATTTATAATATTATTTTAGGTGGAGGATCACTTCAAACTAAGTTATCTAAAAAATTAAGAATTGATAACTCACTATGTTATAATGTTCAATCTTCTTATTTAAAGTATGATAACTTAATTATGGTATCTACTGGAATCGATATTAATGGAGAAGAAAAAGCTATTAAATTAATTAAAGAAGCTATTAATGAAATGAAAAATAATATAACTGATGATGAATTAAATGAAGCTAAAGAATTAATTTTAACTAGTCTAAATATGTTAGAAGATTCTCCGGGAAGAATTATTGATAATGAATTTTATATTAATTTAGGCCTTATTGATAAATTAGAAAATAGAATAAATAATTTTAAAGAAATAACTAAAGAAGATATATATAATTTAGCAAACAAAATTAATATATGTACTATTTATTCTTTAAGAGGTAATTTAAATGAAGAAAATTAAATTAGAAAACACAAATGAATTTTTATATTATGATAAATTAGATAATGGCTTAGAAGTATACATGCTGCCAAATAATAATGTTAATAAATTTTATTTAACTCTTAATACTAGATTTGGATCAATAAATACTAAATTTAAATATGATAATAAAGAATATGATATGCCTAAAGGTATTGCTCATTACTTAGAACATTTATCTTTTAATATGGAAGATGGCTCTGTTTTTGATCATTATAGTAAAATAGGATCATCAATTAATGCTTTTACTACTTATGATATAACCAGTTATAATGTTACTAGTAATAATAGGTTTAAAGAAAATTTAGAATATCTTCTTGAATATGTTTATACTCCTTATTTTACTAAAGAATTATTTCAAAGTGAAAAAGGGGTAATTGAAGAAGAAGTTAAAATGTATAAAGATGATCCAGGGATGACTATTGTTAATGGTACTCTTAATAACGTATTTGTTAATGATGAAAGAAAATACTTAGTTGGAGGTACTGTTAAAGATGTTAAAAATATAAAATTAGAAGATGTAATAACTTGCTATAATGCATATTATAATCCTAAAAATATGTTTTTAATCATAACTGGTAATTTTAATCCTAATGAAGCAATAGCGATTACTTCTGAACAAATGAATAAATTAAATATTAATAATGATTTTAATGTTAAAGATATTTATCCAAAAGAACCAGAAAAAGTAAATAAAAAAGAAGAAATAATTAAAATGAGTGTTGATAAACCTAAAGTATCAATTGGAATTAAAATACCTAAAAATAATTTTAAAGGTTTAAAAATAGAAAATTATTTACTTAAAATTTATATTTCAGGTATTTTAAATATTAATTTTGGAAATACCTCTTTATTATTAGAAGAATTACAAAAGGGTAGTATTGTTGATGATTTAGACTATACAGTAATAGAATCTAATGATTATTTTATAGTTCTTATTTTATCATCTACTTATTATCCGGAATATTTTAAAGATAAAGTAATTGAAAAGTTTAATTCTTTAAATATAGAAGATTCTGATTTAAAAAGAGTAGCTAAAGTTAATATTAGTAATTATATTTTATTATTTGATTCAGCAGTTGCTGTTAATAATTATATTATGGATGAAGTAATGGATAACAATGAAGTAAACACTGGATTTATGAATATAATGCGTAATTTAAATATTGATATATGTAAGAAGGTATTAACTAAATTAAATGTTTATGACTATACAATATGTAAGATAATGCCAAAAGAATAATTAAAAATAGCGATTTATAATTTAAACCGCTATTTTTTTCTAAATAATGAATGTTTTTTAACTTTTCCTGTAATTTCTGTTATGTTTTCTTCCATTTGGTATTTATTAACTTTAAATATTTTGGCACACACTTCGTCATATTCAAAATAATCTTTAGTTTTATTTAATTCTTCTTCTGGTACTAATAATGAATCAACCATAAATAATGTTCTTTTAGGTATGCTTCTTCTTTTACTATCTTTAGTTGTTGCAATCAAGTTATTAGTGACATCTACAGCTATATTGCCAGAATCAGGATAAAGTATATAACTGCAAAGAAGTGTCATTAAAGTACATCTTATTTTTTCATTGTTAATCTTTGTATTCAATGAAATTTCTTTATAGCCATTACTATTTCTTAAAACTCCATCAATAAAAATAGATTGTTTTTTATCAAATATAATATTGATTCCTAATTTTTCAGCAAATTTAGCAGGATTAATAATTTTAATAGGTTCATCAATTCCCATTTTTCTATAATCGTATACGTCGTATATGTCATTACAGTTTTTAATTAAGATTATTTTATCAATTAAAGTATTACAATTTAGTATTTCTTCTAACATCTTTATCTTCCTTTCTTATAGGTTTATTCGACAATTCATATTTATATGAATTCGTATTGCATATTATATCATATATTTTTGAAGAAACAAGTTCATATTTTCTAGTTAAATAAGTATCAGGTATTTTAGAACTTATTAATATATCACTTTTAATATTTTTTAAATAATGTTGTCCTATATTATCAAATCCAAGTACTTTAATATATTCGATATTACAACTATTTCTATCTTCCTTAGTTAATCCAATTAAAATATGAATAAGCATTCTTCTAATTCGGTTATAAGTATATCTTTTAGATTTAACTTTACTTATTAATTCTTCTATAGTTTTACAATTATTTATTTCTTTAATTAATTTATATTCAATACCTTCATCAACCGTTAAATATTTACTTAAATCTTTATCAGTAATAATTTTATATTTAATTAACTTAAATAATAAATCTTTATTAATCTTATTAAAGTTAGGAATATAATTAATATATTTATTTATATCAATATTATTTTTAATTTTTTCTCTTATATTACTAGCACTTACAATATTATCTTCGCTCATAGTATCTAAATAATCATTAGTTCTTTTAATCGTAATAGGTTCGATATCATAATTATTTTTAATAATAGCTTTAATATAACTAACTCCAAGTAAATCATTTGGACTATTTAAATTAATACCAATTCCTTTATTTAAAGCAGTAGGATAATTAATTCCTTTTTTAATTTCTTCTTTAACCTTTAATGAAAAATCTTCTTCTAATTGTTTTTTTGCTATTATTGTAAGTTTATCTATATCATTAGATTCACTACCAAAAATAATTTTATCTACTTTCATATAATTTAATATTTTAACACTTGCTTCAGCAAAGGTATCAGCTGAATTAGATGCAAATACGAAAGGAAGTTCAACAACTATATTAACACCATTATTAAGTGCTAATTTAGTTTTATCCTCTTTAGAAAGAATACTAACATCGCCTCTTTCTCCAAAATATCCATTAACACACAAAATAATTATAGAATCTGGATACATTTCTTTAATTTTATTAATATGATAAACATGACCGTTATGAAATGGATTGTATTCACAAATAATTCCAATAGTTTCCATAAGCACCTCTTTCAAACTCGAAAATATTATAGCAAATATTCTAAATTTATGATAATATTTTTATAGTGATTAATATGGAAAGACTAAATATTTATTTTATGCATTCAAATAAATTTGATTATGAAAATTTAATATATAAAAAAGTATTAAGTAGTAGTGTATGTTTAATGCAAAATGTTATCCTACCATATAGTGATAATAATAAAACTAAATATGCTAAAGACTTAATTAAAAGTGCTGATTTAGTAATAGTAGATTTATATAAACCATCTTTTGGACTATCTTTAGAACTTAGATGGTTATCTAAAATTAAAGATAAAAAAGTTTTATTTTTATCTCAAGATAATATGATACCTAAAAAATATCAAAAAATAGTTACTAATTTAACTAAATATGATGAAAATAATACTTATATTAAATTAATAGAAGATTTTATTAATAAAGAAATAGATAGACGTAGTAAAATTAATGGTGATATTTATACACTAGGTGAAATTAATTAAAATAGGAAATTTGTGAAAAAACATTAAGAATATTGTGACTTAGTTTTAAGTAAATTATAAGTTACTACTAAGCCTTTAGATGTGACTATTATAAAATAATAGTCAAAAAATGCACAACGCATTACTATAAATATGCACAACAAATTACTATAAATTTGCACAATAAGTGTTGATAAAATCAAAAAATTGACGCAATTAGCATTGAAGGACCAAAATGGTGTGGAAAAACATGGACAGCCTTAAATCATGCAAATAGCGTTGTATTTTTAAATAATACGGTTGATAATTTTAGGGAAAAACATTTAGCAGAAATGGATGTAAATTTAGTTTTAGATAAAGATATGCCAGAACTTATAGATGAATGGCAAGAAGTACCTGCAATATGGGATGCAGTTCGATTTAAATGTGATCAAGATAAAGAAAAAGGAAAGTATATTTTGACAGGTTCAAGTGTTCCAGTAAGTAATAAAATACATCATTCTGGAGCAGATAGAATATGTAAGATGAAAATGTATACAATGTCTTTGTATGAATCAGGCGATTCTAGTGGAGATGTTTCTTTAAAAGATTTATTTGAAAAAAAAGTAAAAAATAAATTAGTGAACAAAGTAGATTTAAAGAGATTAGCACAATTAATAGTAAGAGGTGGTTGGCCAGAATTAGCATTAATGGTGCTATGAAAATCACTAGAAGCTATGTTGATGCGGTATTAGATAAAGATATAATAGAAATTGATGGAGTAAACAGAAATAAACAAAAAATGGAAATGCTACTTAGATCTCTTGCAAGAAATGAGAGTACAATTTCTGCTAATAATGTATTAATGAAAGATATTGACGATAATGTTACAGAAGAAGATGTTACTATAAGCAGAAATACAGTTACAGATTATTTGAATGTATTAAATAGATTACATTTAATTGAAAATCAGAGTTCTTTTATGTATAAAATACGTTCAAGATTAAATGTAGGCAAAAATCCTAAAAGACATTTCGTAGATCCTTCTCTAGGATGTGCTATTTTAAATATAACACCAGAGAAACTAATAAATGATATAGAAACCATGGGATTATATTTTGAAGCATTATGTGAAAGAGACTTAAAAATATATGCAGAAAGTATAGGAGTAAAATTATATCATTATAGAGAAAATGATACAGGAATAGAAGTAGATGCCATTGTTGAAATTGCAGATGGAGAATATGGAGCAATAGAAATAAAATTGGGAGCTAATAAAGAGGAAGAAGCAGCAGGTAGTTTAAAAAGATTCTATGAACTAGCAGATGTTAAGCCAAAATTCATGTGCATAATTTGTGGTTTATATGATGCAGTTGTAAAAAGACCAGATGGAATCTATGTGTTACCCATTACAGCATTAAAGCCATAGTAAAAGAGTAAATATATGGGAATATACGGAAGAATAAATAATATTAAAAATGATGAAAGATTTTATAGAAATAATAAATAACTTAGACATAATGAATATGTTATAAATACGAGATGCGTTTGTTCTAAATTAATAGTCAATAAATACATCTCTTTTTTTGGATTTCTGTTATGGTAAAGTATTATTAATTTAGAGTATGGATATAAAAGAAAAAAATTATAGCAATGAAATATATTCAATGTATAAAAAAGAATATCAAAAAAATAAATTTAAATCATGCTATTTTTTTAATGTTTTGTTATTGTTTTCTCGCTAATTTTATTATATACTTTATGTGTAAGGATGTGATAGGTATGAGAAAAGTAAAGATATTAATATTTAGCATCATAGCATGTTTATTTATTAATGTAAGTGCACTTACATATACTGAAGAAGAAGTAGTAAATAGAATTAATTCATCTAAAGTAAGTGTAAATGAGTTATTGGGGGATTTAATAAATTGGTCTGATACAAATAAAAATGCAACTAAAAAATTAGTTAATAAAGACTTTGTTAAAAGTATTAATTCTTTAGATTTTGAAACTAACTTAAATAAGACAATAAGTAAATTAAGAAGTAGTGGAGAAACTAAAGCAGCTGATGATTTAGAAGCATTAAAGACAAAACTTTTAAATAATTATAATAGTTATAAAGAAACACTAAGAATAACCAAAACTTATTTAGAAGAAAGAAAAAATTATGGAGTTAATGGTAATTTAGATGTATTTATTGCTATTAGAGAACTTGCTAAATACAATAAATCAAGTATAACAACATTAGGAAAAATATATTATAGTGATGGATTTAACTATGTATATGATAATGTTGATAAATACACTATTGATGAAGTAATTGATAAATTTGACTATGTTTATGAATTAGATATAGTTAATAAGTTATTTAATAAATCTGATGAATTTATGGCAATTTATAATGATTATCATTTAGAAGATTATGATGATTTATTTAAAGATTACTTTGGAAATTATTATAGAACTTTAAAAAAAGATTATTATAAATTATATGACAAATTAGAAAGTAAATATCAAACTATTTTAGAAAAGAAAGTTAAAGAAATAGTTGATAATACAGATTTAACAAGTGATGCAAGCATTACAAATAGAAATAATAAATTATATGAATTAATAGATGAAATAGATTTAACAAGTAATAAGTTAAATACTAGATTTAATAATATTGATTCTAAAATTAAAATAGCAAGTATTAAAAAATATACTAAAGAATATCAAACAGAGGCACTAAATAGATTTGAAGAAGCTAGTAATTATGTAAGAAAATATATTATTGATAATCTTAAATTAGATGTTAGAAATGATTCTGATCGAAAAGATTTTCAAATTAATATGGCTAGAGAAATGATTATTTATAATGGTACAAGTTTAGATGTATCAATAGTTGAAAAATTAGTAAGTAATTATGGATCCTTAAGAGCTACAAACTTATTTGGAAGTAACCTTGGTACAGGTAGTAGAGTACAAATAATCAATAATGATTTAATTGTTAAAGATTTCTTATTTATAGTTAAAGGTGATGTTAACCCATCAGGAAGATTAGATATTTCAGATGTAGTTAGAATGGCTAATAAAATGTTTGGTAAAATAAGTTTAAGTGAATATGAAACAATAGCAGCTGATATGAATGATGATAATAAAATTGATATTACTGACATAGTATATCTATGTAAGAAGATATTTAATTAGGAGGATTATATGAGAAAGATAAAAAATTTATTAATACTTGTAATTGCTATCCTATTTGCGGGCAATGTATATGCTGCATCAGCAACAACAAGTATTTCAGGAACTAATACAGTTAAAGTTGGAAATACAACTAAAATATATATTAAATTAAATGCAAGTGATCTTATTGAAGGTGTAGATGTAACTTATGCTGCATCAGGAAATATCACTGTAACAAATGCAACTATTAATAGTGGTTTAACACAAATGGGTAAAAATGGAAATAGATATATTTTATATGCACCATCACCAATTAAAAGTGGATCAACTATATTAACTCTAACAGTTAAAGGTACTAAAGAAGGTACAGGAACTATTACAGTTTCTAAAATGGAAGCAACAGTAAGTGGTGGAACAGTTAATGGTGGATCAAAATCTTACAATATTAATGTAAAACCTGCCAAGACTGCAGAAGAAATTAAAGCTGAAGAAGAAGCAGCTAAAAAGAAAGAAGAAGAAAGAAAAGCTCAAGAAGAAGCTAATAAAAAAGCTTTAGAAGAAGCAACAAAATTAGTAGAAGCAGCAGAAAAATCATTAAATAATGATGACTATGAAACAGCACTTAAAGCTGTAAATAGTTTAGTTGATTCAGATGCTAAAAAAGCTTTAGTTGAAAGATTAGATAAAGTTAAATTCAATATTGAAGTTAATAAGGCAGCTTTAGAAAAATGCTCTTCATCAGAACTAAATCAAGGAACATGTTCTAAAGCAAATTGTACTAAATGGATAGTTCTTACAGTAATCTTATTTGTTGGATTACTAATTGAATCAGCATACTTAGTATTTAGAAAGAAATAATTTAAAATTAAAGGCCAATTAGGTCTTTTTTTCTTTATTCTATATTTCGACAAATAATATCAAAAAAATTAAATATAATAATAATAGATATTAAAGGAGAAATACATGAATACATTTACAATCTTTTTTATAGGACTAATAATAGGTGGATTATTAGGTATAGCCTTAATGTGTATATTACAAGTTAGTAGAGAAAATTATTAAAAAGAATAGAATAACCTAATTCTTTTTTATTTGTAATTTAAAAAAATCATGCATTTATGCAAATTTATGCAAATTTATGGTAATTCGTTGTACAAATTTCTAATATTTGCTATAATTATCACAGTACTTAAACAAAGGGAATAAGAGAGTGTGTGTTGTATGAATAATGATATAAACAATGTAAGTATTAATGATATTTCTGAAAGTAGTTTAAATTTTTCTAAAGTAAAAAAATATTCTTATTTAATAACTAAAAGATTATTTGATATAATCTTATCTTTATTTGGAATTTTATTTTTAATTCCATTATCTATAATTATTAAAATCTTATATATTTTAAATAAAGATTACTCTTCAATATTTTATACTCAAACCAGAATAGGTAAAAATGGAAAAGAATTTAAATTATACAAATTTAGAAGCATGATACCTAATGCGGATGAAGTACTAAAAGAATTATTAAAAAAAGAACCATATAAAAGTGAATGGAAAAAAGCTCAAAAATTATCAAACGATCCAAGAATAACTAAAATTGGTAATATTTTAAGAAAGACTTCATTAGATGAATTACCCCAATTAATATCAATAATTAAAGGTGATATGTCATTTATTGGCCCCAGACCATTAGTTAGAGGAGAATTAGATGCTCATAATGGTAATCATAAAATATATGAAAGCGTTAAACCAGGACTTTCTGGTTGGTGGGCTTGCAATGGCAGATCAAATACTACTTATGAAGAAAGACTAGAATTAGAATATTATTATTGTATTAATTGTAGTTTATTATTAGATATAAAATGTATATTAAAAACAATTAAAGTTGTTTTTTTAAAAAGAGGGGCAGAGTAAGGTATATTATGAAAAATCATAACAGTATTAAATAAATTACAATATTTATTTGAATGCAACATTAATGAAATTTATATATTAGCAACTAATTGTATAGATGAAAGAAACGAACTAAGAACAAAATAAATTTTAATGGAGGTGTAAATATGGAAAAGCAAATTTATTGTAAAGATAACAAATTAGACAATTATACTGTAATAATGAGTGTTTACAATAAAGTTATACCAGAATATTTAAAAGAATCTATTAATAGTATTATTAATCAAAGTTATAAGACAAATGAATTTATTATTATAAAAGACGGGTTTTTAACTGCTGAACAAAATAAAATTATTGATGAAACATTTTTAAATAATAAAGAAATTGTTAAAATTGTTAATTTTGATGACAATAAAGGTGCTGGTATTGCATATAATAAGGGAATTGAATTATGTACAAATAAATGGGCATCAATTATGGATTCAGACGATTTTGCTGATCCAACAAAGTTTGAAAAACAAATGAAATATCTTAGTAATCATGAAGATGTTGATGTAATAGGATCAAATGCGGTTGAATTCATGAATATTATCAGTAATGTTGTTTCTACAAGAATTATGCCGGAAACAAATGAAGAAATTATAAGTTTTGGGCATGGAAGATGCCCAATAATTCAACCAACTGCAATTTTTAAGGTTGAAGCAGTTCGAAATGCAGGAAGTTATCAACATAGTCCGTTAACAGAAGATTATGATTTATATATCAGAATGATAATGAATGGTTGTAAATTTTATACATATCAAGAAATGCTTTATTATATAAGAACAAGTAAAGATTTTTATAAAAGAAGAGGTGGAATAAAATATTTAAAGCCAATATTAGGTTTTAAATACAAATATTACAAAAAAGGTTTTTTTACAACAAAACAATTTATAAAGACATTTATGTCTTCATTGATAGTTTCTTTAATGCCAAATAAAATTAGGGCAATTATATATAAAAAGTATTTAAGAAATTAGGTGATGATTAGTATGAAATTATTATTTATAGGAGGAAGTTTTCCAAAAAATCAAGAAGATGATATATATAGATGTACAAAGGGATTATATGATTTTGCTGCAAATATTTTGCAAAGAAAAATTATTTTTGGCTTAAGAGAAAAATTAAAAAATGACTTTTATTATGTTTCAACTCCATTTATAAATCCATTTCCAAACGGATATAAAAAAATATATTATAAGGGAATGAAAGAAAGTGACTATGAAATCTATTGTAATTTTTTTAATGTTTGGGGAATTAGAAATATTTCAAGATTTTTTCATACATATAATAATGCTAAAAATTTTTTAAATGTAAAGGATAAGGAAAAATATATTATTGTTTATTCACCTCATGTTCCCTTTTTAAAAACAGCAGTTGATTTAAAAAAGAAAGATAATAATATTAAAATAATTTTATTGCTTCCTGATTTACCACAATTTATATCTTTGTCAAATACACAAAAGATAATATATAAATTTTTAAAGAAATTTGACATTTATCAATTTTATAAATTATCTAATGAGTTTGATTCATATATACTTTTAACTAAATATATGAATGAATTTGTTAATAAAAATTTTGAAAAAAAATATATGATTTTAGAGGGAATAGCTAATGATAATTATTTAAAAAATTTTACTAACTGTAAAAAAAATAATAATAAATTATTTAATATTACTTATACAGGAACTCTCCATGAAGTATTTGGAATTAAAAAATTTGTTGATTCTTTTATGAAAGATAATAATGAAAATTATGTGTTAAATATTTGTGGTACTGGTGATTCTGCAGAATATATAGAAAAGTGTTCTAAAATTGATAGTAGAATAAAATACTATGGACAGGTAAGTAATGATAAAGCTTTATCTATACAAAGAAATTCAGATGTATTAGTGAATCCACGCACTAATTCGGGAAAATTTACTAAATATTCTTTTCCATCTAAGACTTTAGAATATTTATCTTCTGGTGTAATAGTTGTTGCTTATAAATTAGATGGAATTCCTGATGAATATGATGATATATTATTTTATCCTGATAATAATTCTGATGATTCAATTATGCAAAAGATAAATGAAATATATAATATGTCTGATATTAAAAAGGCAATGCATCTTGAAAAAACAGCAAATTTTTTAAAAAATAAAAGTATTAATTATTCTATTGAACGAATTATTAATTTTATAAGGAGTTTATAACTATGATTTTAAAAAAAATATTTCAATTAATTGATAAAAATAGTTTATTTTTATTAATTTTATTGATTTTTTCAAACGAAAGTTTATTGTTTGGCACAAATATTAATAAAAATTTTGTTGCATTACAATGGATAGTTTTATTCTTAATTTTTATTATTTTATTTTTAAAAATTTTTTTAAAAAGGAAATTAGAAAAAAGAACTTTTGTTATTTGTATTGTGTTTACTATATTATCACTTCTTGGAGGTTTATTGATTGATAATTCTGAATTTATACGATGTTTATATGAAATTATTATTATTTTTATTGCTATGATGTATACTAATTTAGTATCATACAGTTTTTTTTGTAATTCTTATATTAACGCAATGATTTTGATTTCTATATTTTCATGGATTCCTTATTTAATTAATATTTTTATTCCCAGCATATCATCGAAATTTCCTATTATAGTTAGTACTGCAAAATGTAGATTTTATAATATGTTTATTGGAGTTGTTCCAATAAATGAAAATTATAATAGTATATATCGGAATTATTCATTTTTTAGAGAACCTGGTGTTTTTGCTGTTTTTATTTTCTTTGCAATGATACTTGTAATATTTAGTGATAAATTTAAAGAAAAAAAAATATGGATTTTGTTATTATTGTTTATAACTATTATTAGTACTTTATCAACGGCAGGTACGATTATTTCTTTATTTTTATTACTTTTATATTTAATTTTAGAAAAAAAACATAGTAAAAAATTAATTTCATTTGTTGCTTTTTCAATTATTGTATTTATAGTTTTTAATAGTACAAATATTTCTTCAAGAATTTTTGGAAAATTATTCGTTGAAAATAATCCATCTACGATGTCAAGAATAAACTCCTTTTCTTCTAATTTTATGATTGGTATAGAAAATCCTGTATTAGGTGTAGGTTGGGGAAACATAAACACTAAGTTTCAAGATAAATCATATGAACTTTTAGGTTCTCCTATGAAATATGGTGAAAATTCATTTCATAATACAAATACTTTTTTAAGATTGTTATCAACTCATGGTATATTATATTTTGTTATCTTTTGTATTGGTATGTATGGATTTGTATTTAAATTTTCTAAGAAAACATCTTTGTGTTTTATATTATTCTTACTTATAATTCTTGCAACGTCGAATGAAAACTTAACACTAAATGTTTTTATTTATATTTTTATGATGTATGGTTATTCAACATATACAAAATTAAGGGGGATTGTATGAAAGTTGTAGAAATAAATTCTGTTCCTTATGGAAGTACTGGAACGATTGCCAGTAGTATATCTAAAGTATCAAAAAAATATGGTGAAAGTTATTTTTGTTATAGTTGGACCAAGAATAAAAAAAATCATGTTGATACTGATGAAATATTAATAGGGAGTTTTATTGAAAAATTATTTCACGTCATATTTGGAAAAATTACTGGTTTAGAAGGTACTTTTTCATTTTTTAGTACTAGAAGATTAATTTCAAAAATAGATAAGATTAAACCTGATATTGTTCATTTACATAATTTACATTGTTGGTACATTAATTATAAAGTACTTTTTGATTATTTAAAAAATGAAAAAATACAGGTTGTTTGGACACTACATGATTGCTGGGCTTTTACGGGACATTGTCCTTATTTTGAAATCGTAAATTGTGAAAAATGGAAAACTTGTTGTTATCAATGTCCGATTTATAAAGAATATCCTCAGTCTTTATTTGATAATTCAAAAAAAATGTATTTAAAAAAGAAAAAGATTTTTACAAGTTTGGATTATAATAAATTATGTGTTGTCACTCCATCACTATGGTTGTCTAAATTAGTTAAAGAATCTTTTTTAAAAAAATACAAATGTTTTACCATTAATAATGGCATAGATTTAAATATTTTTAAACCTAAAAAATCAAATTTTAGGGAAAAATATAATATTGGTAATAAATTTATAATTTTAGGTGTTTCGATGGATTGGGGAATAAGAAAAGGATTAGATGTTTTTATAAAATTATCAAATGATTTAAATGATAATTTTAAAATTGTTTTGGTTGGTACAAATGATGAAATTGATAAAATATTACCAAAATCTATTATTTCAATTCATAGAACATATAGTAAAAGTGAATTGGCAGAAATCTATTCTACAGCTGATTTGTTTGTTAATCCTACTAGGGAGGATAATTTTCCAACGGTTAATATTGAAGCTATAGCATGTGGAACTAAAGTTCTTACTTATAATACTGGGGGAAGTTATGAAATGTTAGATGAAACATGTGGATTTATAGTTGATAAAAATGATTATATTGGGTTGAAAAATAAGATTATTTCAATATCATCAAATTATGTACGTTGCAATAAAGAACGTATGAAAAAGGCTGAGGAATATAATGAAAATGTAAAATATCTAGAATATTTAGATTTATTTAATAAATTAATGGAAAATTATGATAAAAATGAATAATATTGTAATTAGGTTTAAACAAGATATGTAGGCAATTCATGTTGTGTTTATTTTGAAAATAATATGAAATGAATTATATTTTTAAAAGCTACTATTGAATAAGAAGTGAAAATGGAAATATTCTTAATACTCAATATCTAGAACTTATAATTCTTATTCTATTAATTTATTTATATTGAAAGGAGATATAAAATGAAAAAAAAGAAAATTACATTATTAAATATTATAAGCAGTATGATTTTGCAAATTACTACTATAATAAGCTATTTTATTATTCCTAAAATAATACTTAGTTATTTTGGTTCAAGTGTTAATGGGCTAATTTCATCTTTAAATCAATTTTTAAATTTCATAACTTTAATTGAAGGTGGTATTACGGGTGTTATTTTAGCAAATTTGTATTCACCTCTGGAAAATAATGAAATTGATAAAGTAAGTTCAATTTTATCAACATCAAGAACATTTTATAAAAAAATTGGAATTATTTATATTGTATATTCAATATTATTAGGAATTATATATCCAATTTTTTCAAATTCGGAATTTTCTTTTAACTATATTTTTTCATTAACTTTAATTTTATCTATAAATTTATTTGTACAATATATGTTTGCAGTAACAAATAAAAGTTTACTTAATGCTGATAAAAAAGTATATATAGTTAATTTTACTCAAACAATAATGATTATTATTAATTTAGTTTTATCATTTATTTCTGTTAAAATATATCCTAATATTCATGTTCTCAAATTAATATCTGGAATATTATATTTTTTACAACCAATTGTTTATAACAAATACATAAAATTGAATTATGAAATTAATTATAATGCTAGGACAGATATGAATTTGATTAAGCAAAGATGGAATGGTTTTGCTATTAATGTAGCTGCATTTATTCATATGGGAACGGATATAGCTATCTTAACTGTATTCACTAATTTATATACTGTTTCAATATATAGTGTGTATATTTTAGTAACAAGTGGTTTAAGACAAATTATTAATGCCATATCAAGTGCTATAGTTCCTACTGTTGGTAGAGCATATGCTACTAAAGATGAAAAAGTAATTAATGAAAAATTTGACTTATATGAATATATTATATTTATTTTAGTTTTTATGCTTTTTTCGATAGCAATTTTACTTATTAACCCATTTGTTGTTTTATATACTAGAAATATTAATGATGTAAATTATTATCAACCTATGTTTGGATATATAATTCTTTTATCTGAGGCATTTTATTTAATTAAATTTCCACACTTAAATCTTGCATATTCGGCAAATAAATTTAAAGAAATAACTATACCTGCTTATATTGAGGCTTTTATAAATGTAATTATTTCTATTATACTGGTAAATAAATTTGGTTTAATTGGAATTGCAATTGGAACTTTAATAGCTATGATATATAGGATGATTTTTCAAGTAAAATTTACATCTCAATTAATAAAATCAAGAAGGCAAGTTTATTTTTATAAAAAAATGTTAATCTTTTTTTGCTCTTCACTTATAGGAATTTTACTTTCAAAATCAATTTATTCATTAAATGATATTACCTTATTTAATTGGATTATTGCTGGAGTTATTTATAGTATTATTTTTATAGTTATTATATTGTTAACATCATTAATTTTCTTTAAAAAAGAGATTAAATATTTAATTAGGTATATAAAAAAATAAAAGGAGGAAACAAAATGGAAAATAGTAGTTTAAAAGATTTACAAAATTGTGAATTAGATATATTCAAGCATTTTATTAATGTCTGTGATAAATTAAATTTAAATTATTTCTTAATTGGTGGTTCTTTAATAGGTGCTGTAAGACATAAAGGATTTATTCCTTGGGATGATGATATTGATGTATGTATGCTAAGATCAGATTATGAAATATTTTTAAAAGAAGCACAAAAATATTTAGATAAAAAATATTTTTTGCAAACATATCTAACTGATGAAAATTATCCAAATTGTTTTGCTAAGATAAGAAATAGTGAAACGACTTTTCTTGAAAAAAGCGTAAGTGATAGAGATATGAATCATGGTGTTTATATAGATATTTTTCCAATAGATAATTATTATAGATATAATAAATTAAAAGTAAAATTAATTCAGTATTCACTTTATTATGATTGTTATAAAAAAAGTAATAATAAAATTAAGGTTATCTTTAATGAATTAGCAAAAGTTATTTATGGTAATAAATCTAAAAAGGATTTATGTATTCGATTAGATAAAATTTATACTAAACATAATAATAAAAAGTCTAAGTATGTTATTAATTATAGTGGTGCATGGGGAGTAAAAAGAGAAAGACATTTAACATCAGATTTTTTAGGTTATGAAAAAGTTAAATTTGAAAATATTCAGGTTAAAATTCCAAAGGGATATAATCAGATATTGAAGGATTCTTATGGTGATTATATGAAATTACCACCAAAAGAACAACAAGTTTCACATCATTATTCAGATATTATTGATACAAAAAATTCTTATAAAAATTATATTAAATTTAGTTAGTGAGGAAGTTAAATATGAAAAAAATAGCTATAATAATTGCCGGTGGCTCTGGTAAAAGAATGGGACAGGATATTCCCAAACAATTTATAAATGTGGAAGATAAACCAATAATTATATATACTTTAGAGGCTTTTCAAAAACACCCTAGTATAGATGCTATAATAGTTGTTTGTATAGATGGTTGGCATGAAATACTAAAATCGTATGCTAAACAATTTAACATAACTAAATTGGTTTCTATTGTTAGTGGAGGAGATTGTGGACAAAAATCCATAAAGAATGGTTTAGATGAAGCAAAAAGACTTTTTAATGATGAAGATATGGTTTTAATTCATGACTCAATTAGACCTATGGTATCTATGGATGTTATTTCTGATAATATTGCTGTATGTGAGTTATATGGTAATGCAACCGCTGTTGCACCATGTACAACTGTAGTGTTAGAAAAAAATAATGATAATTTTTCTAATACTACAATTAATAGAGATAATCTTTTATTAACTCAAACTCCTCAAGCATTTATATTAAGTGATATTTTATCAGCACATGAAGAAGCTAAAAATAGAGGTATAACTAATGCAGTTGCAAGTTGCTCATTATATACTGATTTAGGTAGAAAAGTTTATTTTTCAAATGGGAATGAAACAAATATAAAATTAACTAGACCTGGTGATATACAAATTTTTAAGGCATTGTTATCAACCAAAAAAAATGATTGGATGAAATAATACTATGAAAGGTAAATACATTATTGATTTAAAAAAATATGCAAGTGTTTCATTCATAGATTTTAATAAATTAAAAAATAAGACAATTTTAATATCTGGTGCAACTGGTTTAGTAGGACGATATTTTATAGACTTAATTATGTATTTAAACATAAATAATAATTTAAATTGTAAAGTAATAGGGTTAAGTCATAATATTGAAAAAGCAAAACAATACTTTCATTATTTTGGAAATAAAAATTTTGATTATATTGCTCATGATGTATGTTTTCCAATTACATACGTTGGTGAAATAGATTACGTTGTACATTGTGCAAGTAATACCTCACCACAACAATATGTAACAAAACCTATTGAAACAATTATGACAAATGTTTTAGGCACAAAGAATTTGTTAGATTTATCTTTTGAAAAAAATGTAAAAAAATTTGTATTTGTTTCATCTTTTGAAGTATATGGACAGGTAAGTGAAAATAAAAATATAGGCGAGAATGATTATGGATACACAGATCATTTATTATTAAGATCCTGCTATCCGGAAAGTAAAAAGTTAAGTGAAAATCTTTGTATTGCATATTCAAATGAAAAAAATGTTAACACTTCTATTGTAAGATTATCAAGAATATTTGGACCAACTATGAATCCTAATTCTTCTTTATCTATATCTCAATTTATTAATAATGGTATAAATTGTGAAGATATTATTTTAAAAAGTGATGGTCTGCAAAATTATTCATTTAATTATGTTGGTGATGTTGTTACTGCGATTATAAAAATTTTATTAGATGGTAATAATTGTGAAGCCTATAATGTTGCAAATGAAAAATTTAATTCAAAATTAAAAGATTTTGCTTCTTTTATTACTGATTGGAATAAAAAAAGTTTGAAATATGTTATTCCAACAACAAAAGAATCTATTGGTTATTCTAATACAACAATGACAATTTTGGATGATGCAAAGATTAAAGAAATCGGTTGGTATCCTTTATCTAATTTAAAAGAAAAAATATTTGATACATTGGATATATTATCTGATGAAACTTAGATTTTAATTATTTGAAAAAAATATATTAATTATATTGTAAATTATGTTATAAAGTAGAGCCGAAAAATCATAGAATTATTTTTTTAGTATTTTTGTTCTATCAGCTGTTTCTATTTTTTTATTGTTGATATTTAACTTAAATAATAACTTTATAAATATTTTGATAGGATTAATGTATAGTAGTGTAGTTTCAGCGATTGTTGAATTACCTTCTTTGTTAATTTATAAATCTGGATTAAAAAATAATATTTATGATGGTTTATTGAATATGAAGTTATATTTATTGCAATATAATTATAATTTTAGTCTCAGATTAAAAGAAGATTCTTTTAATTATACTAATTATGGAGCGCTTTATTATAAATAATATTTGTAATTCTGCTAATTTATATTTGAACTGTGATAATACACTTTTTATATTTAATAAAAAAAGCTTTATCTTAATGGAAAAAGAAATATATTTAATATATGTAATCAATTAAGTATTGCAACACAGAGTATAGAAGTTACTAGGATGGAAATTTATCTAAATGATTCTTGAGTTAATAATTTGCATAATGAATTAAAGAATATTGTCAAACTGATTGATCATTTTATAGATGAAATAGACTGCATTGCTAATTCAATACTAGATAAGAAATATTTAAAGTCATTTAATGAAGATTCAAATATTATTATTGAAGTAATAAAAAATTTTTAATTTATTATGTTTTAAGGTAGATTGATTTCTATCTTTTTTTATTACACTTTTATTACATTTTATTTAACCTGTTTTATAGTAGTATATGTATAAAATGATGTATGTTTTATGTATATAAGTAAGGTAAAAATAAATAATTATCGTTATATAAAAGATTTAACCATTAATTTTAATCCTGGTAAGAATATTATTGTAGGTAAAAATAATTTAGGAAAGAGTAATATTATTAAAGCTATTAATATAGTGCTTGGTGAAAATTCTCCTACATATGAAAAATATAATAAGATTAACAATGAAATCTGGTTCTGATAACTTTAGAGTAAGTGCTATTCAAGGTGTTATGAAAAGAATAAAAGGTAAAGGAATCGAAGTAATTGTTTATGAACCTACATTAAAAGAAGATAATTTCTTTAATAGTAAAGTAGTAAATGATTTAAATGAATTTAAAAAATTATCTGACGTAATTATTGTTAATAGAATTGATGATAATATTAAAGATGTTGAAGATAAAATATATACAAGAGATATATTTGCAAGAGATTAGGATAGGATATTAATTATTCTATCTTTTTA
Organism: uncultured Bacilli bacterium; assembly: GCA_934091015.1. Classification (GTDB taxonomy): domain Bacteria; phylum Bacillota_I; class Bacilli_A; order RF39; family UBA660; genus CAG-533. The sequence continues at coordinate 35,730 of CAKOKM010000009.1, forward strand.
TATGTAAACTTAACACTTTTAATTTAATAATGACTATCTATATTATAATAATTTGCTATAATATTGTTATTTAAAGGGAAGTAATATAATGAAAAAAATAATAAGTTTTATAGTGTTAATCTTATGGATGATTGTAATATTTTCTTTTTCAAGTGCAGATGCAAATAAATCAACTGGTACAAGTGATAAAGTAATAACTACTATGATTGAAATAAAAGATAAAATAACAAATAATGAAACACCTAATAATGAAAAAGAAATAATAGTTAAAAATTCATCATTTTATATTAGAAAAATAGCTCATATAACTGAATACTTAATTTTAGGTTTTCTAATGTTTAATTTATTAAATCAATATAGTATTACAAAAATTTATTATGCAATTGGTTTATCTATTTTATATTCATGTACTGATGAATTTCATCAATTATTTATAAGTGGTAGAAGTGGAAGTATTAGAGATGTTTTAATAGATTCTATCGGTATTTTAATAGGAACATATTTATATAAATTATTATTTATTAAAAATAAAGAAAATTAATATCAACAGCAACTATTTAACGTTGCTGTTTTTATATGTAAAAAAATAATAACAAATGTACGATTATTTATTGACAAACAAATGTATGATATATATAATAAATTTTATAACTTATAAGAAAGAAGGACAAAATGAATTACTACGAAGAAATAAAAAATGAATTAATCAATAATGAGATAAATAAAAAAGTAAAAAATTATCTAATAAATCGTAATGATTTAGAAACAAGATATAATGTAGGAAAATTATTAAGCGAAGCTGGTAAAAAATATGGCGAAGGTATTATAATCGAGTATTCTAAAAAATTAACACTTGATCTCGGAAAAGGTTATAATGTAACAAATTTAAAAAGATACAGGCAATTTTATATATTGATTCAAAAAGGTGCTACATTGGCGCACCAATTGAGTTGGAGTTATTATTCTGAATTAATACCATTAAAAAATATTAATGTAATAAACTATTATATTAAATTATGTAAAATCCAAATAATCTTTATTAGATAATTAAGAGAAAGAATTATATCAAGAGAGTTTGAACTAGTATAGAAAGAAGGACCAAATGAATTATTATGAAGAAATAAAAAATAAAATAATAGATAATGAAATATATTGTAAGGTAAAGGATTACTCAAAAGAAAGAAATACTGTAACTACCTATTATGAGGTTGGAAAATTAATAAGTGAAGCAGGAAAAACATATGGAGAAAGTATAATAGAAAATTATTCCAAAAAGTTGCTACTTGATGTTGAAAAAAATACAATGCTAGGACATTTAGAAGAATGCGACAACTATATTTATTTTTTGAAAATCAAAAATGGTCCCCGTTAGGGACCAAATTATCAGTTAGCCATATTAGAGAACTATTTTGTTTAAAAGATGTAAACGAAATCAATTATTATGCAATGATTTGTGAAAAGGAAAATATTTCAAGAGATAAATTGAAACAAAAAATAAAATCAAAAGAATATGAAAGATTAAGTGAAAGTGCAAAATTAAAACTTATTTCAAATGAACAACCTCTATTACTTGATTTAGTAAAAAATCCAATATTAATTAAAAAAACGGATAAATATACTGAAATATCAGAGAAAGTTTTACAACAAATTATATTAGAAGATATTAAAAATTTTATGCAAGAACTAGGAACAGGTTTTTGTTTTATCAGTAATGAATATCCTATAAAAATTGGAAATAATTATAATTACATTGATTTATTGTTATACAACATAGAGTTTAATTGTTATATTGTGATTGAATTAAAAGTAACTAAATTAAAAAAAGAACATATTGGGCAAATTGAAGTATATATGAATTATATAGACAAAAATTTAAAGAAAGTAAATCAAGATAAAACTATTGGGATAATTATATGTAAAAAGGATAATGAATATATAATCGAATATTGTAGTGATAAAAGAATTATATCAAGAGAGTTTGAATTATTATAGAAAGAAGGACAAAATGAATTATTATGAAGAAATAAAAAATAAAATAATAGATAATGAAATATATTGTAAAGTAAAAGACTATTCCAAAGAAAGAAATACTGTAAGTACCTATTTTGAAATAGGTAGATTATTAACTGAAGCAGGTGGTAAATATGGAGATAATATTATTGATGAATATTCTAAAAGATTAGTTGTAGAAGTAGGTAAAAAGTATAATTCAAGAACACTTAGAAGAATCAAACAATACTATAAGACTTTTAGTGATGAGAAATGGTCGACAGTGTCGACCAAATTAACATGGAGTCAATATGTTGAATTGTTACCAATAAAAAATGAAAATAAATTATGGTACTATTTAAATATTTGTATTAAATATAATATTGGAGTAAGAGAACTACGATATAGAATTAGATCTAAAGAATATGAAAGATTAAGTAAAAGTGCTAAAATAAAATTTATAGAAAATAAACAACCATCGTTACCTGACTTAGTAAAGAATCCAATATTAATTAAGAATACGAATAAATATACTGAAATATCTGAAAAAGTTTTACAACAAATTATATTAGAAGATATTAAAAATTTTATGCAAGAACTAGGAACTGGTTTTTGTTTTATCAGTAATGAATATCCTCTAAAAATTGGAAATAATTATAATTATTTAGATTTATAATTATATAACATAGATTTTAAATGTTACGTTGTCGTAGAACTAAAAGTAACTAAATTAAAAAAAGAACATATCGGACAAATTGAAGTTTATATGAATTAGATAGATAGAAAATTGAAAAGATTTAATCAAGATAGGACAATTGGAATAATTATATGTAAAGAGAATAATGAATATATAATCGAATATTGTAGCGATAAAAGAATTATATCAAGAGAGTTTGAATTATTATAGAAAGAAGGAAGATAAATGAATTATTATGAAGAAATAAAAAATAAAATAATAGATAATGAAATATACTGTAAAGTAAAAGACTATTCCAAAGAAAGAAATACTGTAAGTACCTATTTTGAAATAGGTAGATTATTAACTGAAGCAGGTGGTAAATATGGTGATAATATTATTGATGAATATTCTAAAAAATTAGTTGTAGAAGTAGGAAAAAAATATAATATTAAAACTTTATATAAAATGAAACAGTTATATAAAGTTTTTAGTGATGAAAAAGTCGCACCAGTGGTGCGACAATTATCTTGGAGCAATTGTTTACAATTACTTCCGATAAAAAATTATGACAAAATTAAATATTATGCTAATCAATGTATAAAATATAATCTGTCTAAAAGACAATTAGAAGAAAAAATAAAATTAAAAGAATATGAAAGATTAAGTGAAAGCGCTAAATCAAAATTTATTGCAAATGAAGAGCTATTATTATCTGACTTAGTAAAGAATCCAATATTAATTAAAAACACAAATAAATACACGGAAATATCTGAGAAAATTTTACAACAAATTATATTAGAAGATATTAAAAATTTTATGCAAGAACTAGGATCAGGCTTTAGCTTTATTAGTAATGAGTATCCTATAAAATTAGGTGATAGATATAATTATATTGATTTGCTTTTATACAACTATAAATATAAATGCTTTGTTGTTATTGAATTAAAGACTACAAAATTAAAAAAGGAACATACTGGTCAAATTCAAAACTATATGAATTATATAGATAAAAATATAAAAGAAATTAGTGATTCCAAAACAGTAGGCATAATAATATGTAAGAAAAATGATTATTTTGTTATAGATTATTGTAGTGATAAGAGAATTATATCAAGAGAGTTTGAATTAGTATAGAAAGAAGGAAAATGGTTGGTAGAATTAGGTAAAAAATATAATCGCCGTACCTTATTTAGAATGAAGTAATTTTATAAAGTATTTAATAATGAAAAAGTGTCACCACTGGTGACACAATTGTATGTAAAAAAGAATTATGGTTAGAAGATATAAGTTTGCTTAAGGATTTTATCACATTAAATAAAATACTTTTTAATATGATCCAATTAAGCGATTTTTCCTACAATCACAGCCCAAATTTCAAGTAGAAACTGGAATTTGTAATAAAAAAGTGTAAATCAGTGATATAATTAAACTGTCAACTGAGTT
>CAKOKM010000010.1 GCA_934091015.1 uncultured Bacilli bacterium
CATGTTTAAAAATATAATTTGAAAAAATTAAAAAAATTTATCAAAAACTATTGATTTTTATTAGCAAGTTTTTGTTACCAATTTTCTTTAATTTCAGGTCTTGAGTCTAGTTTATTAACTACTTTGATTCCAAAACCAGCAGATGTTGTACCTCCATCAACTAAGATATCAGTACCAGTTAAGTAACCATTTTGTGGATTAATAACTGAACTTATTAAGTAACCTATTTCTTCTGGTTTAGCACCACGGTCAAATCCAGAATAATGCAAACATAACTGTGTACCTGGTTCGTTTGCTTCTTTAACTGTCATTGGAGTATGAACGAATCCTGGTGAAACTGAAACAACACGAATATTTTTTTCTTTAGCATATTTATATGCACAATTTTTTACATACCATATAACAAAGTTTTTAGATAAACAATAGGCTATTTGGGATGCTTTCCCTTTACCTAATAGTTTACATCTTTTAATCATTTTTTCTAAAAACAGATTCTCATCTCTAAGAGCATAATAGTAAAATTTTTCAGGAATTAAGATTTTAGGCATTGTATAGGCTGAACATGATGCAACATCACAAATACATCCTCCGTCCATAACTTTAAAAAATTCTTGATTTATATATTTTGTTCCTAAAGCATTAATTCTTAAAACATTTTCTGATGAAACGCCTGTACCTGATACACCAGCTGAATTAACAATACCTACTATGTTACCTTTACTTTTAGCAAAGATAGCTAATTTTTCAACGTTTTCACGATTTGATGTATCACATACATAATATTCTACGTTAATACCACATTCTTTTATTTCTTTACTAGCGTTTATTAGTTTTTCTTCATTTCTTCCGCTTATTATTACTAAACTATTTTCTTTTGGCATCATTTTGGCTGTTGCTAAACCAATACCAGATGCTCCTCCTGTTATTACATAAATATCTTTCAATCTTTATTCCTTCTTTCCATATTCTATATTTAATATATTATTTATGTTTTTTTGTAAATCTTCTAAAGTTCCGTTATTATCAATTACATAGTTATAATTATTGTAATTATTAAGTGATGTTTCAGTTCGATGAACACTTTCAGTTGAGTTTAAACTATTATCAAAGTCAGGTCTAACTATATTTATTTTGATGACATTTGGATATGTACTATTTATTGTGTCTAATTCTTCTGGTAATCTTGCATCACTTATAGTAATAATATCTGCAAAATAGCTTAACACTTTAATATCATCAACGATTCTTTTTATAAAATAATAATTATCAATTTTGTCTCTAATAATATCAGTACCTAGTTGTTGTAAAAGTGTTCTTGGTTTAGTTTCTTCAGAGCCATCCCATGAACTTATTAATTTAGCATAATATTTAATATAAAAACTAAATTGTAAGTTTATAACTTTTAAATTATTTTTTTCTCCATATTCTTTAATAAAACTAGCAGTTGTATCTTTACCAGCACGTGCTTTACCAGCTAGCATTATTATTTTAGGATTTTTATTTGTTATTTCCATAAATTACCTCTTCTATAATAAATATAATATAATTTTAGGTTTTTTTACATTTTTTTGTTAAGTAAAGTGTAAAGTTTTGTAAGAATATGTAAGAAAAAGGTATATAAAAATATATTTGACATAATAATATAATGTCAAGAAGTAGTTTATTTCTTGATTTGACACATTTTATTTAATTTGATATAATGTGTTTGTGAGAGATGGTCCCACCGTTAATCGGAGGGGTTATCTCTTTTTATTATGCATATTATTTTATCTTCTCTTTTTATAATAATTTTATTTAACCATGATACTTTATTATAAGTATATAATTTGGATATTCTAGTAAATATTTCTGCATCTGTTAAGGATGATTTTGAAAAATCGAAAATAAAATTTGTCGCCTGTTTCTCATGATCTTCTATGGCATGGTATAATATGTTTTTACCCTGACCTGTAATTTCTTTCAAATCCCAATATTCATTTCTAAATAAATAATTTGCTGTTTGAATACCTTCTGGATAATTAATTCTTGGTAGCATATATATTTCACCACCAAAGTTATTTTCTAACCAAATTGCTATTTCTTTTTCCTTTTTTGTATAGTCAAGTACTACATTCTTCTTATCAACACAATATTTTTTATTTTTGTGTTTAAAATATAATTGATTTTTTACTTTATGAGTATTTGGTGAAGCATTTTTAATCCATTCTGTTGTAATATCTTTATAGTTTTTTGTCATATTTAATGTTTGTTCTCTTTCTTTAAAATTTACATCGAATGTTTATAAGATATCATAATATTAAGGTTAATGTAAACATTTTTTTATTTAGTTATAAATTTTGAAATTCTTCAATAAAATTATCTTGTGTGATAAAATATTATTTATCTAGGAGGTATATAATTATGCTTGAAATTAAAAATATTTGTAAAGAATATAAAGTAGATAATTATACTCAAAAAGCACTTGACAATGTAAGTGTTAATTTTAGAGATAATGAATTTGCATCAATATTAGGTCCTTCAGGAAGTGGTAAAACAACGCTTTTAAATATAATTGGTGGATTAGATAAATATGATAGTGGGGATCTAATTATTAATGGAGTAAGTACTAAAAATTATAATGATAGAGATTGGGATACTTATAGAAATCATAAGATTGGTTTTATATTTCAAAGTTATAATTTAATTGGTCATCAAACTATTTTGAGTAATGTAGAACTTGCTTTAACCTTAGCCGGAATATCTAAAGTAGAAAGAAGAAAAAGAGCAATAGAAGCACTTGATAAAGTTGGTTTAAAAGATCATATCAATAAAAGACCTAATCAATTATCTGGTGGACAAATGCAGAGAGTAGCAATAGCTAGAGCTTTAATAAATAATCCAGATATACTTCTTGCTGATGAGCCAACGGGAGCATTAGATTCGGTTACAAGTGTACAAATAATGGAGTTATTAAAAGTAGTAGCTAAAGATTAATTAGTTATAATGGTTACACATAATCCGGAACTTGCTAAAAAATATTCAACTAGAATAATTGAACTTAAAGATGGAAAGATAATAAGTGATAATAATCCATGTAAAGAGAAAAGTAAAATTAGTAAAAAGATAGATAATGTTAAGAAAACATCAATGTCATTTATAACTGCACTAAGTTTATCTTTTAATAATTTAATGATTAAAAAGAAAAGAACTTTACTTGTCTCATTTGCTAGTTCAATTGGAATTATTGGTATAGCGCTTATTTTAGGGCTATCGACTGGATTTCAAAATTATATTGATAAATTACAAGAAGATACTTTAGCTAGTTATCCTTTAACAATTACAACTGAACATAGTGATTTAACAAATATGTTACTTACAATGGTTAGTGATGAAAGTGATAATGAAGGGGATAAAGTAATTGAAAAACAATATATATCTAGTATGTTTGGAAATGTTAAAAGTAATGATTTAAAGACATTTAAAGGTTATATAGATAAAAATTACGATTTAATTAAAAATGATATTTCTACAATAAAGTATAATTATAATGTTGAACCTTTAATTTATACAGGGGATGTTACTAATAAGATAACTAAAATAAATCCAAGTGAAATCTTTTCTTCTTTTGGTGCAAGTTTTATGTATTCTTTTTCTTCAGTGTTTAATCAAATGATTGATGATATATCTTCACTTGAAAAAGATTATAGTGTGTTAGCAGGAAGTTGGCCTAAAAATTATAATGAGATGGTAATTGTTTTATCAAATAAGAATACTATAAGTGATTTACTTGTTTATTCTTTAGGTTTAAGAGATAGTAGTGAACTTAATAATATGATAAAAGATATTATGGCTGGTAAAGAAGTAAATATTAAAAATGATCCGATGGAATTTACTTATGAAGATTTAATGAATGTTAAGTTAAAGTTAATTAATCCAAGTGATATGTATAAATATAATTCTAAATATAAAGTTTATGAAGATTTAAGTGAAGATAGTGATTATGTTAAAAAGATATATGATAATGCGGAAGAGTTAAAAATAGTTGGGGTTGTTGCTCCTAATTCATCTAATTCTTCAATGAGTTTAATGGCAGGTGTTGCGTATCCTAGTAGTTTAATTAAACATATTATTGAACTTGCTAGTGAAAGTGAAATTGTTAAAAAGCAACTTGAAAATGAGAATATAGATGTATTTACTAATAAAGCTTTTGATAGTAAAAAGAGTAATACGAATATTAATTTTGAAGATATGATAAGTATAGATAAGGATATGCTTCAAAGTGCTTTTGGGATTAATTTAGATGAAAATAAACTTCAAAATTTGACAAGTGGTTATACTAAAAAAATTGAAGAAAGTATTAGTGTTGATAATAGTAGTGTTTTAAATGATTTTAATAAAGTTTTAAATGATATTATGAACGGATTTATTAATGATTATGATAGTAATCCGAAAGAAAGTGTTACTAAAGATGAGGTAGTTTATAAAGTTATTAGTTTAAGTAAAGTTAGTGATTATGTTACTGAATATATAAATAATGATAGTGTTACTAATAATTTAAGTGAACTTGAAAAGAATTATTATGTTCCATCTAGTGTATTTAAAGATGCATTTAAAGGATTATTGATTGCTTTTTTAAATAGTTATATTGGTTCTTATTCGGCAAATGATGGTTCATTTAATGATGGAATGGAAGTTAAAGCATTATTTAATAAAGATTTAATTAATAGTTCTTTGGATGTATTCTTAAAATCTAATGCAGTTAGTTTAACTGGTAGTAAAATGGCTGATGGTATGTTAGAGGCTAAAATGAAAGTTAATATTTTAACTACGGTTGGAGAACTTAGTAATAATTTAGTTAAGGAAGTTGCTTCTTCATTTAATGTTGATCAAGATAAAATTGCTAAAGCATTTAAGTTTAATTTAAGTGAACAAGAATTAAGTAGATTAATGAATGCATTTTCTAGTAATGAGATGGGAAGTGCAAGTTTTAATTTAAGTAGTTTAGGTTATCAGGATATTGAAAATCCAAGTATGATTTCATTGTATTTTAATAGCTTTGATAGTAAAGAAAATGTTTTAAAGTTTATTGATAATTATAATGAAGAAGTTAAAAATAATAACGAAGAAGAAAAGATAATTAATTATACTGATACTACTGGTATATTAATGAAATCTGTTAAAAAGATTGTTGATAGTGTTAGTTATGTTTTAATTGCGTTTGTTTCAATAAGTTTAATTGTTTCAAGCATTATGATTGGAATAATTACTTATATAAGTGTATTAGAAAGAACTAAAGAAATTGGTATTTTAAGAGCAATAGGAGCTTCTAAAAAGAATATTTCATCTATATTTAATGCCGAAACTTTTATAATTGGTTTGTTGTCAGGAACAATTGGTATTGGAATATCACTGGTTTTATTAGTGTTTATTAATCAATTAATTCATAAATTAACAGGAAATTCGGATATAACAGCGGTACTTCCATTAATTAGTTCAATAATATTAATTTGTTTAAGTGTTGTTTTAACTTTAATAGGTGGTTTAATTCCATCACGTATAGCAAGTAAAAAAGACCCTGTTGAAGCACTTAGGACAGAGTAGTGTATAGAGTAAGCAGATTAAATTTTGCTTGCTTTTTTTATTAATAAATAATTATAAAATAGAAAAATGTGAAAAATTGTTAAAATAATGTCGGAATTTTGTGATAATATATTAAAAATATGTTGGAAAAATGATGAAAATCATTATCCTTTAATAGTAAAGGGTGCAAGATAGATTGGAAAAACTGAAGCAATTGAGTATTTTGCAAAAAATAATTTTCAAAACATTGTTGAAATAAATTTTGCTGTTTAAAAAGAATATTCTGGTATTTTTGAGAATGGTTTTGAAGTTGACCAAATAATTAAAAATATTTCTTTAAAAAATCCTAAATTTAGATTTGTTCCTAATAAAACATTAATATTTTTTAAACTGTATCTAAAATAATTTTATTATGGTATTATCATAATAGATAAGAGGTAATTAAATTGAAAGATATGAGCGATGATAAAATAGAAATTTTAGATATAAGTGATAGTGATATTATATATGAAAAAAAAGGTTATGAGTTAAGTCGTTTAGATATAGTTGAATTAAATAGAGCTTTTATTGGGAAAAATGTTAGTAAATTTAATAAAAATGGTTTTTCTTTTTGGTGGTTAATTTTTAATATAATATATTCTTTATATAGAAAAATGTATTTGTTTTCTTTTATATTATTTATATCTAGATTTATAATTAGTATGCTACTTTCTGGTACTTTTGGAAATATAATAATATTTTTTAGTAATTTTATAATAGCTATTACATTTAAAGAATTTTATTTGAAACATGTAGCTAAAAAAGTGCATAAAATAATTAGTAAAAATGCTACAAAATCTTTTAGTGAGTTAAAAGATATTTGTGAAAAAAAGGGTGGATGTACCATTACTGGCATTTGTATTTTTATTATATTTTTGATTCTTGCAGAGTACATTTTATTAAAAATAAATGGATAAATACTATTAATTTTTAATGTTTAATAGTATAATTTAAATAGAAGGATGTGATAATTATGTGGCTATGGATATTAATAGCTGTTATAGTAGTTGTTGTACTTTGGGTATTATCAACTTACAATACTTTAGTTGGTTTAAGAAATACTTGCAAAGAAGCTTTTTCTACTATGGATGTTTATTTAAAGAAAAGATGGGATTTAATTCCAAATTTAGTTGAAACTGTTAAAGGTTATGCTAAACATGAAAAAGATACTTTAGAAGAGGTTATTTCATTAAGAAATGCTCCGTATGAAAGTATGAGTGATGATGAAAAGGTTAAAACTAACCAAAAGTTAAGTCAAAGTGTAACAAAGATTATGGCTTTAGCAGAAGCTTACCCAGAATTAAAAGCTAATGAAAACTTTAAAGAATTAAGTAAAGACTTAAGTAAAATTGAAGAAGATATTGCTAATTCGAGAAAATATTATAATGGTACAGTTAGAACTTATAATAATAAAGTTGAAATGGTTCCTAGTAATATTGTTGCTAGTATTTTTGGATTTAAAACAAGAACTATGTTTGAAGTAGATGCTGCTGAAAGAGAAAATGTTAAAGTAAAATTTTAGAAGGTGAAAAAAGTGAATAGAAAAATTATAAATTTATTATTTTGCATATTTACTTTTTTTCTTTTTAGTTTAAATTGTTATGCAAATGATTATGATATAACTAAATATGATGTTGAAATAATTGTAGATGAACATAATAAATATAGTATAAAAGAAAGTATTGATACTTATTTTAATTTAAGTAAACATGGTATTATTAGAAGAATACCTTTATATAATAATATTATAAGGCAAGATGGTAGTAGAGAAAAAAATAGAGTTTTAATATCTAATGTTAATGTTAGTGAAGAATTTGATACTTCTAGAGAAAATGATAATTATACTATTAAAATAGGCAGTGCTGATAAAACAATAAATGGAAAACACTCTTATACTATTTCTTATGATTATGATATTGGATTAGATAAAAATAATAAATTTGATGAATTGTATTTTAATATTATTGGTACGGAATGGGATACTAATATTAGTAATGTAACTTTTAAAATTACGATGCCTAAGGAATTTGATGCAAATAAGCTTGGTTTTAGTTATGGTAGATATGGTTATAGTAATACAGATAATATTAATTATGATGTTGATGGTAATGTAATTACGGGAAGTTTTGAAGGAACATTATTAGCTGGAGAAGGTTTAAATGTTAGACTAGAATTACCTGATGGATACTTTATTAGAAAATCTGTTAGTGCTAGTTTATTCGAGTGTTGGTATTATGTTATTCCTGTGTTTAGTGTATTAATTTCTTATCTATTATGGAAAAAGTATGGTAAAGATGATCAAGTAATTGATGTAGTATCATTTTATCCACCAGATGGTATGAATAGTTTAGATATTGCTTATGCTAAAAAAGGAAGTGTTAATTCAAATGATGTAGTATCACTTTTAGTTTATTTGGCAAGTAAAGGTTATATTAAAATAATAGAAGATGAAAAAAGTAAGAGAAAATTTACAATTCAAAAAGTTAAAGAATATGATGGTAATAATAAAGAAGAAAGACTATTTTTTGAAGGCTTATTTAAAAATGGTAAGGATAGTGTAACAAATAAAGATTTAGAAGAAAAATTTTATAGTACTGTAAATAGTATTGTATATAGTAAAAATAGATCCATTAATAGAAAAAAATTGTTTAATAGTACTTCAAGTAATAAGAGATTTATAATATTTATATTAATGTTAATAACTGCTTCTTTATCAACAATTGTTCCGGCTTTAGGATACAAAATAAGTGGTGTTATTTTTTCGGTATTAGTATGTGATTTCTTTGGCAGTTTAATGTTAGTATTTCTTGGATTAATATATGATAATAATGCTACTAAAAAAGGATTAGCAAGTACACTTAGCTTTGCAATATTTTTTATAGTTATACTTTTTGTTATTAATATATCATTTATTGGTTTTGAATATATATATTATGATGTAGTCTATTTAATTGGGTTTATATTATGTATGATATGCACTTATTTTATTTATTTATTTTATTTAATTGTTATTAGAAGAACGGAATACGGTACAAAAGTATTAGGTGAAATAAATGGATTTAAGAAGTTTTTAGAAACAGCTGAAAAAGACAAGTTAGAAAAACTTGTTCATGATGATCCAACATATTTTTATAATATTTTACCATATGCTTATGTTTTGGGAGTTAGTGATGTCTGGGTTAAACAATTTGAAGGTATTACTATTGCTCCTCCAGATTGGTATGAATCTGCTGATGCATTTGATTATTATAGATTTAATCGTTCTTTAAATCGTACAATTAGTAGTGCTAGTAGAGTTATGAATTCAATGCCACAATCTTCTGGTGGAAGTTCATCAGGTGGAGGATTTAGTGGAGGCGGATTCTCTGGCGGTGGCTCCGGCGGTGGTGGAGGAAGTTCTTGGTAGAAAGGAAATATAAATTATGAGAGAATTACAAATTAATAGGGTTTATAGACATTTTAAAGGTGATTATTATTTGGTAATTGATGTTGCTTATAATTCTGAAACTAAAGAAAAATATGTTGTTTATAGAGCGTTATATGGTGATAATAAATTATGGATTAGACCTTATGATATGTTTATGAGTGAAGTAGATCATGAAAAATATCCTGATGTCAAACAAAAATATAGATTAGAACTTGCGGATATTAAAAGTGTAAAAGAATTATAGAAAATAACTTGGCTAATTGACGGCCAGGTTTTATTTTGGTATATTTATGGTGATATAGGAGGATATGATGAAAGATAAAAAGTTGTATATTGGAATGGGAATTGTAGTTGTTTTAGTTGTAGTTGCTCTTATTTATGTATTAAATAATAAAAATACTGGTGATATAAAACTAAATACAAGCAGTGAATTAAAATCAATGATTGATAAAGTTTATAAATTATCTAATGCTGATTTACCAGATTTAAGAACTCAAAAAATTAGTTTGAATGATACAGATGTTTTAAAATCATATACTGGTTTATCAAATAATGATGATGTAGAAGCAATAGTTGCATCTGAACCAGTAATGTCAAGTCAGGCTTATTCATTTGTAGCAGTTAAATTTAAAAATGGTGTAAATATTGAGAAAATTAAAGAAGAAATGTATAACAATATTGATATGAACAAATGGATATGTGTTTCTGCTGATGTTCTTTATTTAACTAATTATGGCAATACAGTTATCTATGTTATGAGTGAAGAAGATTGGGCTAAACCAGTTTATGATGCATTTAAACAATATGTAAATAATGAAAATGGAAAAGAATTAGTTAAAAATAATAGTTTTGATGGTAATGGATTTCCAGCAGTTTAATAATTAGTAGTAAACTCCTTAAATAAGGAGTTTTATTTGAAAGGAATTAGATATGGTATTTACTAGTATTAGTTTTATTTATTATTTTTTACCTTTATTATTAATATGTTATTTTATTGTTCCTAAAAAATTAAGAAATATAATTTTGTTAATATTTTCTGTTCTATTTTATTTTTATGGAGAGCCTAAATATATATTATTGATGATTATCGAGGTATTGATATCTTACGTAGTAGGTTTATTAATAGATAAATATAAAAGTAAGAATATTTTAGTTATTGGTATATTTATTCATGTTTTATTATTTGGAATATTTAAATATTTTAATTTTGTAATTATTAATATTAATAATTTATTTCATAGTAATTTGAATTTACTAAATGTTGTTTTACCGATTGGTATATCTTTTTATACATTTCAAATTATTAGTTATGAAATAGATGTTTATAATAAAAAGGTTAATGTTCAAAGAAATATATTAAAGTATTTTTTATATGTATTTTTGTTTCCACAATTAATAGCTGGTCCAATAGTTAGATATCAAGATGTAAATAATGAAATTGATAATAGAGGTATTAATTTTGAGATGTTTGCAAATGGAGTAAGATGTTTTATTATTGGACTTGGTAAGAAGGTTATTATTGCTAATAATTTGGGAGAACTATGTAGTATATATTTAAATTTAGGTGATAAATCAGTATTATTTACTTGGATATTTGCAATTAGTTATATGTTACAAATTTATTTTGATTTTTCAGGTTATTCTGATATAGCAATTGGGTTAGGTAAAATGTTAGGTTTTAATTTTCCAGAAAACTTTAATTATCCATATATGGCAAAATCAATTACTGATTTTTGGAGAAGATGGCATATGACATTAAGTTCATGGTTTAGAGATTATGTTTATATTCCTCTGGGTGGTAATAAGAAAGGTGTATTAAAGCAAGTTAGAAATATCTTGATTGTTTGGTCACTTACGGGATTATGGCATGGTGCTAGTTGGAATTTTATTGTTTGGGGATTATATTTTGGAATATTGTTAATTTTAGAAAAGTTTATTTTAAAGAAATATTTAAGTAATGCTCCTAAATTTATTAAAGGTATATATACTTTGTTTTTAGTTATGATTAGTTTTGTTATTTTTCAAGGTGATAATTTAAGTAATGATTTTAATATTATAAAGGGATTATTTGGATTAAATGGAGAGTTGTTTATAAATAATGTAACTTTATATTATTTAAGAGGATATGTTTTATTTCTTGTGTTTGGTGTAATTGGTACTACTAATTATGTTAAAAATCTAGTTATTAAGATAAGTAATGGTAAATTTAAGAAAATTATTAATGTAATGGAACCTATTTATTTACTAACATTATTAATAATTGTTACTATGTATTTAATAGATAGTTCTTATAATCCATTTTTATATTTTAGATTTTAAGGGGAATATATATGAGTGATAAAGTTAAAAATATAATTGTTTCAATTTTATTTAGTGGTATCCTAGTAATAGTTTTAATTATTAATATATTTTCTAAAGATAAAGATATATCAGTTAGTGAGAGAAGAAGATTAGCAAGTTTTCCAGAGTTTTCTGTTAATAATTTATTTAATGGAACCTTTTTTAATAATTTTGATAAGTACGTTGTTGATCAATTTGTGATGAGAGATTATATAAGAGAAAATAAAGTTAGGTTAGATTTAGCAATAAAAAATAATTATCATGATGTCTATGTTTATAATGATTGTTTGATTAAGCAAGAATATCCATTAAATGTAAGCTCTTTAAAGAATTTAACTGATAGAATTAAAATTATAAGTAATAAGTATTTAAATGATTCTAAAATATATTATAGTGTTGTTCCTGATAAAAATTATTTTGTTAATAATGGTAATTTAAGAATGGATTATGATTTACTAATAAGTAAGATGAATAGTGAATTAAGTAGTTTTAATTATATAGATATTATGAGTAGTTTATCTTTAGAAGATTATTATTATAGTGATAGTCATTTTAAACAAGAAAATATTGTTAAAGTGGCAATTGTGATTTTAGATAAAATGGGTAATAATTATTATAAAGATATAAATTATAATAAACAATATGTTGATGTTTTTAAGGGTGTTTATTCTTATCAAGTTCCAGTTAAAATTAAAGAAGATAATATTAATATTTTATCTAATGAATATATAGATAATGCGATTGTATATGATAATTTAAATAAAATAGATATAAATGTTTATGATAAAAGTAAGATTAATTCTTGGGATTTATATGATATATACTTAGGTGGAGCAAAGGGATTGCTTACAATTTATAATAATTTGGCAAGTAGTGATGATGAATTAATTGTATTTAGAGATTCTTATGGTAGTTCTTTAGTACCATTATTAATTAGTTCTTATAAAAAAATAACTGTTATTGATACAAGATATATTTCTTCTAATATATTAAGTGATTATGTTGAATTTAAAGGACAAGATGTATTGTTTTTGTATAGTGTAAGCACTATTAACAATAGTTTTACTGTTAAGTAATATAATTTAATAGGGAGGAATATAAGTGATTTTAATTGGTATTGTTTCAAGAATGTATAAAAATTTAGATGGGCAAGATATTAGTCAAGTACATGAACAAATTAGAAGAGTACTAGCTAGATATGATGATGTTAGTTTAGTAAGTATTTTACCAACGGAAGATTATAATTATAATGAAACTAATCAAGGAATGGATAAGGTTAATGAGGAAAAATTAACCTATATTTTAGATAAATGTGATGGATTTATTTTACCCGGAGGTAGTTATTATTATAATTTTGATGAATATATAATTAAGTATGCAATAGATAGTGATAAACCTTTACTTGGTATTTGTTTAGGATTTCAAGCACTTTGTAGTTGTCTAGCTAAAAATAGAAATAAGTTTGCAATGGAGAAAAGAGTAAATTATAGTAATCATTATAAGAATCCGTATGAATATGCACATAACGTATATATAGATAAAGATAGTTTACTTTATAAGATAGTAGGAACTGATGTTATGCTTGTAAACAGTGTTCATCATGATATAGTTGATTTTGAACTTAATGAAATACTTAAAATAAATGCGATTAGTGATGATGATATAGTTGAAGGCGTAGAGGTTAAAGATAAGAAGTTTATTATAGGGTTACAGTGGCATCCGGAATACATAATGGATGATAATTCATGTAAAATATTTAATTATTTTGTAAAAATGTGTAAATAAAAAAAGTAAATTCCACCTTTTTGGGTAATAAATATATATAGAAGGGAGGAATTTTTTATGATTAAATTTTTAAGTGATTTAAGTGAATATCTTAGAGTGATTAAGATAAAGTTATTAATGTTTGTTTTATTTAATTAAAAAAGGTGCTGTTAAATGGCACCTTAATCTATGAAAAGATCATTTATTAAATTATTAATATTGTTTTTTCTTTTTTTCATTTCATCTTTATTTAAAGTGATAGTATAAATATCATTTTCTTTGGCGTTAGGAATTAATTCTTTGGGTAAGTTAATTATTTTACCATTTTCTAATTCAACTATTAAATAATTTTCTTCTATTCGATCGATTGTAAATGTCATATTATTTCTCACTTTCTATTTTAATATTTGTTCCATCTGATATAGCTCTAATAGTTCCGTTTATGCTTGTTAAGTATATTTTAGTTCCAGAATTTTCCCAGTTTGTAATTGTTTCTTCTTTGGGTAAATTGTATTTGTTGTTTAAACCAACGGAAATGATTCCGTATTTAGCGTTTACTTTCTTGATAAAATTGATGCTTGATGATGTGTTAGAACCATGGTGACCTATTTTAATTACATCGGCTGTAACGTCTTCTTTAATTTCATTTTCACTAAGTTTTTCAGCGTCTCCCATAAATAAGAATTTAGTAGTTCTATAAGTTATTTTAGTTACAACTGAATAATTGTTAAGTTCAGTATATGTGTTATTATTTGGAGCTAAAACATTTATCTTTAAAGTATCAGTATCTATTATTGATATGCCAGCTTTAGCAGTGTTAATTTTTAAATTTTTATCTTTGATTGCCAGAAGAAGATTTTCATAAGTTTTGGTTGTTGATACTACTTTTGGCATATAAATTTTTCCTATTTCAAAGGCGTTAATAACATCTTTTAATCCACCAATATGATCTGTATGGGGATGTGTTCCAATAACGTAATCTATTTTTTGATAGTTTAAATTTTTTATATAATTTATTATGTTTTCACTTTGATTAGATTCTGCGGCATCAATTAGCATAGTTTCATTATTAGGTAGTTCAATAAAGATTGAATCACCTTGACCAACATCTAAGTAGTGAACTTTTAATAAATTATTATTTGTATTTATGTAGCTGTTTTGATTTTGGTCTTGGTTATTATTTTGATTAAATAAATTTTTGATTTTATCTTGATTATTAAAGATTAAAAATGCAAGAAGTAAGATTAATATTTCGAAAAAGTTTCGTTTGATATTCTTTTTAATTTTTTTATGTTTTGTCATATCTTATTCACCTATAATAAATATACATTAAAATAGATGGTTTGTTAAGTTATTCTTTAACTAAGGGAGTAAACTTTTCTATTGCATTTCTTAATTTTGGATGTCTAATAATGATGTGAATTAAGGGGTTAAAATTTTTAGATATTATGACATAATTATCTTCTAAAATAGTGATTGTAATATTGTTGAATGTTTTGTCATCTAGATTGACAAGATAGTAATTTTTATGCTTTTTAGCAAATTCTTTAGTTTCTAATAAATGTTTTTCATAATCTGGGTAGTCATATTTAATTTTTTTGTCAATGTCAAGATTTTCAAGGGTTAGATATATTTCTTCTTTTGCAAAATTATCTTCATTAATAGTGTTAATGTGGTCTATTAAAGTGTTATCTTTTATGATATTTAGAAATTTATCTAATTCACTGTTTTTATAATTTATAATATTTTCTATTTCATTATTAGATATATTGTTTTTTTGAAGTATAGATATTAGTAGATCATCAGAAATTGTAAATAAGGGAAGAGATGATAAATATCTTTTACGATTTATTTTAATTTTTTTATCATTTTCTAAAAATGTTTGGTAATCTTTTTCATTGTTCATAGTGTATATTTCCATTAGAGGTGATGCTTTTTTAATAAGTTTATTAGCTTTTTCTTTGTAGTAGCTAACTTCATTCTTGTTTGATGTTATATAATATTTGCCAAGATTATGATAGCCGTTAATACATTCACCTGTTAAAGCAATACTTCCTGATACATAGTTTAAATGGTTATATATATTGGTTTTTATGTCTTTAAAATAGAAGGGACTTATTTGTCCTGTCATATAAATTGGAATCCAACTTTCTAGTCCTAACATCATTTCATTAAAGGGTCTATTTATGTTATGAATTATGTTTAGGTGAAGATTCTTTTTTAAACACATTGCGATTCCAAACATCCATTTTTTTCCAAAGTTAAGATCTTTGGCCATATCTTCCATAGGCATATCACTACACATAAAAATTGGTTCTTTACTTGATGAAAATACAGTTCCTTTAAAGAAGGTTAATTCACCTTTTTTCATTTCTTCAATACCATAATAATTTTTACTTTTTATTTGGTAAAAAGGAATAACTGGCACTTTTAATTTGTCAAATTTAATTGCTTTGATATAATCATTTAAATTAAAGTCATCTACTTTTTTTAGAAAATTGTTAATTTCATTATCGACATTTTCGACGTTATTAATTAAATATGATTTAATATGTTCAGGTTTTATTTTATTATTATCAATATTTATTAATGAAGATAGATTATCATTATTATATTTTTTATAAATATAATTGGAAAAAGAATTTAAAAATGCTTCTTTGTTATGTGGAACTCTATTTCCTTTTCTTATTTTTGATAAATATGATGCATCAAAGTTTAAATTTTTAGATAATTCATTAGCGTTTATTTTTAAATAGTCAATCATTTTATTTAGATTGGGAACTACTTTTTCAAAGTCAATTTTATGTGTGGGTTCAGTAATTTTTAGTTCATTTGCTATTTCTTCTTTTGAATATTTGCCATTTGACAAATTTGTCAATCCGTCAATTAATTTACTTAAATTTGATTTGTTAGGTATTCTATTTCCAGTTCTATATCTGCTTATAATTGTTTCGGATATATTTGATGCTTTAGATAATTCTTTTGATGTGCATTTAAATTCTTTCATATATTTTTTAAGTATTTCATTAAATTCCATAGTTGATCACCAATTTCATTATATATTTTTATTGACAAATTGTCATTGACTTTTTTGTAAATTTTCTTTTATTTAAGGATTTAATATAATATGATTTATTTATAGTGAAGGAAAGGTGTGTTTTTTAATGGCTTTAATAAATTGTCCTGAATGCAAAAATAAAATTAGTGATAAAGCTGATAGTTGTCCTAAGTGTGGATATGAACTTAATAAGAAGGTTAATAGTAATTTAAGTAGTAATAAAAATAATTCTAATTATGTAATGATCGTTGTTGTGATTGCATTAGTAATTGGTGCTATATATTTACTTGATAGTACTAATAAGAATAAAGGTAATACGACTAATACGACAAGTCCTACGACTACAAGTGCTGTTAATCTAAATGGCTATAGTGTTTATAGTGATAAATATTTAGGTGTTTCTTATCAGTTACCAAATAATTATAAAGTTTATTATGGAAATGATAATTTAGTTTATTTGGGAGCTAATGTTGATAATCAAGGAGCTTTTATACCTTATATTGTTATTGGTAGATATGACAATTATAATGATGGTGCTAAATTTTTAAATGAATTTACAGAATATATTCGTAGGGAATATCCAGATATGGTTATCACAATTGATTTGCTTAGTGGAACTATTAATGGTAAAACAACTTATGGGATTCAGTATAAATATACTGTTAATGGTCGTATTGTTATTGATAATAGATATGCAATTGTTATTAATAATAAAGTTTATATGATTGGATCTAAGGAAGAAAATGTTAATTCGGCTGAAATAAATAAGGTTGTTGAAAATGTTATTGCAACATTTACAGAGGGAGGTAAGTAGTTATGGCTTTAATAAAATGTAGTGAATGTGGAAAAGAAATATCATCTAATGCGAAGAAATGTCCTCATTGTGGAATAAATGTTAATTTAGTAAAATGTCCAGAGTGTGGTGCTAAATTAAATGGTGATGAAAGTACTTGTCCGGAATGTGGTTTTCCTGTTAATAAGAAAAATGCAACTGGAGTTATATTTGAAAATTTAGATAAAATAACTGGTGCTAAATCTAAGAGTTATGTTACTTTTAAAGATTTATTTAAAAATACTTTTAAGAAACATAGTGAAGAGGAATTAGATGAATTATTTACATGTGGATCAGATAAAACAACGCCTGATATTAAAGATATTGATGTAAAAAATGCGAGTGCATGGGTTTATTTTAAAATATTTGTGTTCTTTATTCTTGCTTATATACCAACAAGAATTGGTTATTTAGTTTATGGTAATTTAAATTGTTTACCAGGAATGGTTGTACTTGGAGCATTTGCTGTTCCAGTAACAATTTTAATTTTCTTTTTTGAAATTAATTTATTTAGAAATATTCCTTTTTATAAAGTTATTAAATACTTTATTTTAGGTGGTGCATTAAGTTTAATAATTGCATTGTTGTTCTTTTCTTTAGATATTAATACAGATATTTCAACATATACTGGTGCGCTTATGGTTGGCTTAATTGAAGAGATACCTAAAGCAACAGTTGTAGCTCTTTTCTTAGCAAAAAGAAAAAAGAGTAGTTATATTCTTGATGGATTGTTAGTTGGTGCAGCAGTAGGTGCTGGATTTGCGGCATTTGAAACAGCAGGTTATATTTTAAGACATGGTTTAGTTAATGGTGTTGATAATATTTATGGTGCATCTGCAATGCTTAATATTATAAAATTAAGAGGTTTTTTAGCACCAGGAGGACATGTTGCTTGGGCGGCTATTGAAGGGGCAGCACTAATGTATGTTAAAGGTTTTGAACCACTTAATAAAAAGCATTATAATGATAAAAGATTTTTACTTATGTGTTTAATTCCAATATTGCTTCATGGAATTTGGGATATGCCAATTCCATCTCCTTACTATATTGTTCAAATTGTTTTAACTGTTTTAGCTTGGATAGTAATAATTTACTTCATAAACTTAGGTTTAAAACAAATTGATGAAGCAAAAGAAGCAGGAATTAAAAGATAAATAAATGGACTGTTAAATATTTAATGGTCTTTTTTTGTGTTTATCTTGTTTAAATTATTTTCTTTCTAAATTGGGTAAAGTAGAATCTATTAAAATTAATTAAAATATATTATAATTTTGGTAGGTGATTTTAATGATTTACTTAAAGAGTTTTAAGTTATTGGATGGTGATAGAGAATCAGCAATTCCGACTTTTATAGAAAGAAGAAATATATTTAATAATTATTATCCTTTACATTTATTTTCGTCTAAACAATTTGAAGATATAGAATTTGATAACATAACAATTTTTTATGGTGGAAATGGATCTGGTAAATCAACATTAATTAATATGATATCACAAAAACTTAATGCAAAAACTTTAAATGAAATAAATAAAGGTTCTTATTTTGATGAGTATGTTAAACTTTGTAAGTATGAAATGACTTATGATGAGCCTTTAGAAATTAAACTTGTAACTAGTGATGATGTATTTGATTATTTATTAGATATTAGATCAATTAACTCAAATGTAAATCGTAAAAAAGAAGCATTATCTAAGGAATATTTAGATTATAAATTTAATAGTGATGCTTCAATTAATGATTATAAAGAAATTAGAAATATATATGACGCTAAGAAAAAAACGATGTCTAAATTTGTTAGAGAAAGACTTGCAAATAATAATATTATTGAAAACTCAAATGGAGAATCAGCTCTTATGTTTTGGGAAAAGGAAATTGATGAAGATAGTATTTATATTTTAGATGAACCGGAAAATAGTTTATCAGCTGAAAATCAGTTAAAGTTAAAAAAGTTCATCGAAGATTCAGTTAGATTTTATAATTGTCAATTTATTATTTCAACGCATTCACCATTTTTATTAAACTTATATGATGCGAAGATATATAATTTAGATGATATACCAGTTAGAACAAGAAAATGGACAGAATTACCAAATGTATTAGTTTATTATAATTTTTTTAAGGAACATGAAGATGAATTTAAAGAATAGAAGGTGAATATGTGGAAAAATTAACGATTGAAAAACAATTAAAAAAATATCCTTATTTACAAAGAATGGCAGATTGTACATTGTTTACTACTAAAGATGAGATAGATTTTATTAAAAATAGTAAAACTATAATGGTTGGAGATATTGAAGTTTACACAGAATTTTTAAAAAGAATATTAGATGATGATAATTATTTTGAATATGCAAGTCGTTATTTTTATGATGCAACAGATAAATTTATAGTTGCGGCTATTATAAATGGTGATATGGGTGTAAATGTTAGATATGATAAAACAACTATTATTAATGGTATAAAAGAATTAGTAAATTTAAATCAAATTATTTTAAATGACGAAGAAAAAGATAGATTTGAAAAATTAAAAGGTTATATTTCTTATGATAAGTTTTTAGAAAAATATAAAAATTATGTTTATAAAGTTTTGATAGATGGTGTTAATTATTCAATTCCGTTTGAAAATATGATGAATTTAATGAGATTAAGTGATGATAAATTTAATGAAATATGCAAAGATGATGGCACAAAAGATATTAATGGAATACTTAAAGAACATTTGATTTATGCTACATGTAAATTTATAAGAGAAAATAATATTATTGATAATTATGAATTACCAGATAATTTTGTTAAAAGACATGCAAGTATTTATTCAATGCAAGTCATTGATTTAGAAGCAATAAATAAATTTGTTTATACAACGGATGTTAAATATAAAGAAATTAAAATTAATAGTGATTTGGAAAAAACAATTATGGAAGGTTTTCCTTATGATGCAAGTGAGCTAGAAATGGCAATTTATATTTATATTAAAATGTGTAAAGTGCTAACTTATGATGAAGAGTATTATGCTGTTAATCAAATGGGTGTTGCAATAGAAAAACATAGAAGTACAAGTCATATTGCTTCAATAACTCCGCAAAATAACCAGGTTGTTTGCTTTGAGTTTAATATTATTTATGCTAAATTTTTAAATATGTTAGGAATTAATTTTGCAAGTAATTATAAATATTCTGTAGGAGAAGCATATGGTGATGGACATGCTAATTTAGACTTTAGATGTGGAAAATTTATGGTAAATGCTGACTCGGTTACGTCAATACTTCAAGGAGATATTGCAAATGCTAAAATAAATCAACCTTTAGTAGGAATTAATTGTTTAAATAAAAATTTAAAAACTATGGCTGAATTTGTAAATGCATATCAAAAAATGTATATGTTAGTTGCAAGTCAGGAAAAAGATAAGGATAGCGATGATATTCTACATAAAGAAACTTTTGAAGAATTATTAGAAAAATATACAAATAAAACAGATAACTTAAAAATTATTTCATTGGAAGAAAGATTAACTATATTAGTTGATAAAGTTAATAAAAAAGGTATGGAAGGAATAGATTCTTTATCATATGTCTTACAACTAAAAAAGATACTTTTTAATGAGGAAGAAAGAAAAAATAATGTTAAGATAATAATAATTAGAAATAATAAACCTTTTGATCAAGATAAAGTAGCGATGCCTAGTGTCATTATTTCAATAAATAAGGAAGGATTTAAAAATAATCCTGATAAAACAGTTTACTTTTACTATAATCCGAATAAGGAATTAGTTGTGGTAACTAGTGAAGAATTACAATCTAAGTTTGATGAAGGAACATTTGAATATGTTGCTAATGATGATCCAAGAATACCGGGAATTAAAGGGAGAAGCTAGAAATGATTGATGTATTAAAGTTAAGAGTTAATAAATTAATAGAAGAAAATAAAGATAATAAAGAGAAACTTGAAAAGTATAAACTTATTAAGGAAATATTAAATAAAGATGATTGTTTTCTAAATATGAGTATAGAGTATGCATATGCAATATTAAGAGATTTAGGAGTAGCTGAAGAAAAACTTAAAAGTATTTATTTAGAGTTAATTTAATTAACTTTATTAGGCTTTAAGTTTTTTCTTTACAAAATATAGCATTTGTTATAAAATAAAATATAGATATATAACACATGTTATAAATCAGGAGGTTATATGCCAGCGATTAGAAAAATAAATAAAGAAGATATAATTAAGGTTTGTTTAGAAATAGTAAGAAAAGATGGAATAAATGGAGTCAATGCGAGAAGAGTTGCTAAAGAACTTAATTGTTCAACTCAACCGATATTTTATTTATATAAAAATATGAATGAAATAAAAAATGACTTATATAAAGAAATTTCTAATGTTTATTTTAATTATATTTTAAATGATAGTAATACATATAAAGATACTGGAATTAAATATATTAAATTTGCTAAGGACGAACCTAATTTTTTTAAGATATTGTTTAATGGAAATAATGATGGTTTAGGTTTTGTTGATTATAATAAATCGATTGATAAGGTTTATGAAATTATTTCTATGCAGACGGGATTAAGTATTGAAAATGCAAAGAAGTTTAATTTTAGAATGTGGTTTTATGTTAATGGAATTGCTAATTTAGTTGCTAATAAAACTTGTGATTTTAGTGATGAAGAATTAGGCAAGTTATTAAGAGAACAATATGTTTCAATGATACTTTATGAATATAATAAAGGAAATATTAAGAAGAAAATTGTGGATAAAGTAATTAAAGATGGGTTAAAAAGAAAGGATAAATAAATATGGAAAAAGTTATTGAAGTTAAAAATTTAGTTAAAGAATATAAAGGAAAGAGAGCGGTAGATGATTTGTCTTTTGATGTTTACGAAGGAGAAATTTTGGGATTGCTTGGACCTAATGGTAGTGGAAAGAGTACTACTATTAATTCAATTTTATCTTTATTAAAGTATCAAAAGGGAAGTATTAAAATATTTGGAAAAGAAATGAAACCTGATTCTTATGATATTAAATCTAAAATTGGAGTTATTTTTCAAGATGTAGCGGTGTTTGATGAACTAAATGTTTATGATAATATTGATTATTTTTGTGGATTGTATATTAATGATAAGAATAAAAGAAGAGAATATGTTGAAGATGCTATTAAATTGGTTGGTCTTGGAGAATTTAAGAAATATTTGCCTAAACAATTATCAGGTGGTTTGCTTAGAAGGTTAAATATTGCTTGTGGGATTGCTCATAAACCAAGTTTAATATTCTTTGATGAACCGACTGCTATGGTTGATCCACAAAGTAGAAATAATATATTAGATGGTATTAAAAAATTAAGAGATAATGGGGCTACAATAGTTTATACAACCCATTATATGGAAGAAGTTGAAATACTTTGTGATAGGATAATTATTATTGATAATGGAAAAATTATTGCTGAAGGAACTAGTGATGAGTTGAAGAAGAAGGCAGATATTAAAGAAACTATTAAGCATGAAGGACCTACTTTAAATGATGTGTTCTTAAAACTTACAGGAAAGGATTTAAGAGATTAATGTTTATTCATAATTTAAGATATAATATAAAAATATTGTTTAATAATAAAGTGTTGATATTTTGGACTTTTATATTTCCAATAATTTTAGGTATATTCTTTAATATGGCTTTTTCAAATATTGAAAGTGATGAAATGCTTAATGTGTTTGATATTGCTATTGTTGATAATGATGAATTTAGAAACGATGAAGTGTATGTTAAAACATTAGATGCTTTATCAAGTGAGTCAGATGATAAGTTATTTAATATTAAATATACTGATAAAGATGATGCGGATAAATTACTTGAAGATGGTGATATTGAAGGATATATTTATTTTAGTGATAATAAACCAAATATTGTTATAAGAGAAAACGGTATGAATCAAACTGTATTACGATATGTTGTTAATGAGATTGAACAAAATAAAACTATATATGCTGATGTAGGTTTTGTTCAAAATATTAAAAGTAATGTTAAGATGGTTGATGTTTCAAGAGATAATTTAAGTTATATGCAAATTGAATATTATAGTTTAATTGCAATGGCAGTTATGTATGGTGGAATGCTGGGGCTTACGGTTATTAATAATTCCTTAGCAAATATGAGTGATAAAGGTAAAAGAATTGCTGTTTCTCCTAATAAAAAAAGTAATATTGTATTAAGTGCAATAATTGGATCTTATTTTGTTAGTTTAGTTGGATTATCTATTTTAATGGTCTTTTTAAAGTTTGGATTACATGCTGATTTTGGTAGTAATCTTGGGCTTGTAATCTTGCTTTCACTTGTAGGAGATTTAGCAGGAATATCTTTAGGTGTTTTAATTGCTTCCGTGTTTAGAGTTAGTGAAGGAGCTAAGACGGGAATTACAATTGCAATTAGTATGTTTTTATCTGTTTTATCAGGTATGACTGGTGTTACTTTAAAATATGTTATTGATAAAAATGTTCCAATATTAAATTTGGTTAATCCATGTAATTTAATAACTGATGGTTTTTATTCTTTATATTATTATGATACTTTAAATAGGTATTTTAGGGATATAAGTTTTCTTTTGATATTTGTATTAATTGCGTTTGTTATTTCTTTCGTAAGTTTAAGGAGGGAAAGGTATGATAGTATTTAAAACTATTTTAAAGATATTAAATAAGTTAAAGGGATTAATTATACTTTATACTATTATGTTGATATCAGTTACAGCAATTAATCAAACTAGTAGTAATGTAGATAGTTTTGAAGAGATTAAGCCAAGTGTAATTATAGTTAATAATGATAAAAGTGAAAGTAAAGTTACTAATCATTTTGTTAAGTACTTAGAAAATCATATGGAAGTTAAAAATATAGATGAACATGATGAAGAAAAAATTGATGATTCACTTTTTTATAGAGATGTAAGTTTGGTTGTATATATTCCAGATGATTTTGGAGAAGATTTATTAGGTAGTAAAGATGTAAATGTTGAATATAAAACTAGTGGAGATAAAGGATCTTCTTATGGAAAGATGTTAGTTCAAAATTATTTTGATTCTTTTAATATTTATAATAATTATTATAATGGTGATGAGTTATTTGGAAAGTTAGATAATGCGTTAAATCTTGATTTAAATGTTGAGGTTAAAAGTAAGGTAGATACTAATAGTTTAAGTAGAATGGCTAGATTTTTTAACTTCTTAAATTATGCGATTTTGGCTGGATGTGTATATTCAATTAGTATGATTCTTGCTAGTTTAAAGAGTGAGAATGTTAGAAAGAGAACGATAGTTAGTAGTTATGATTATAAAAAATATAACCGAATCGTATTAGCGTCTTGCTCAATTGTTATAATTGGAATGTGGATTCTTTATATGATACTTGCTTTAATTATTTTTAAAGATTTGTTTATTAGTATGAATGGTTTATGGTATATAATTAATTCTTTTGTGTTTAGTTTATGTTCATTATGTATTGGTTTCTTAATTGGAAATATTACGCAAAATAAGGGAGCAATTAGTGGAATAGTTAATGTTGTTTCACTTGGTTCTTCTTTCTTATGTGGATGTTTTGTACCGTTTGAATTTATGCCTGATTATGTTATTAAGATAGCTCATATTTTTCCGACTTATTATTTTGTAATTAATAATGAGGCTTTAAAAGTTATGGATAATTTTAGTTTAAGTAGTGT
Organism: uncultured Bacilli bacterium; assembly: GCA_934091015.1. Lineage (GTDB taxonomy): Bacteria > Bacillota_I > Bacilli_A > RF39 > UBA660 > CAG-533. The sequence continues at coordinate 24,720 of CAKOKM010000010.1, forward strand.
TAGTCCTTTAATTCTTAATATGGGTATTGTATTAATATTTGGTGTGTGTTTTGTTATTATTACTAATTATGTTAGTAAGAAGAAACAAGTGTTAAATTAATAAGATATCTAATTATAATTTATTTATCAAAGCTATGATGTTATATGCATATGTGTTCTTTTGATGTTTAAACATCTTTTTAAAATGATGAATATGAATTTATTTGATGATTTACTTAGTGCTTAAATTATTTATAAGTTAGATTAATTAACTGTATATTATATTAAAAATAATGAAAAAATTAAGAAAGAATCTTTTGAATTAAATGCATTTATTGGAATAATGAAATAAGAAAATTAAAATGAATATACATTTTTCTAAATTTTTATCTAGCGTAAGTGATTCAGTTATTAAAGAGTGGTCAGATAGCATTTTAAAATAATAATGAATAAGTAGATAGTAAAATGTTATAATTTAATTAAAAATATGAGGTAGTTTATGATTTTTAATTTTAATAATGATATTGATATTATTTATGCTTTAGATTATTTTATAAAGAGAGATTCAAATAATTTAAAAATATATAATCCAAGTAATTTTAATTTTGATTTGAATGATTTGGATAATTTATATAAGAATTATGTAACTGAAAATGGAATAAGAGAATGGATTAAGTAATTTGTAAATATTTATAGTTATTTTGTTATATAATATTTCAAATTAAATTTTGAGAGAAGATGAAGTTATGTTAAATAAATATGAAACAATTGAATTAAAAACAGATAGATTAATTTTAAAAAAAGGTACTAGTGAAGACTGTATTAAAGTCTATGAATACGATATGCTTAAATGTAGAGGTGTAGGTGGTATTGATATAATAGAAAAATCTTTAAGTAAGATTGATTTTATTGGTAATGATAATAAAAAATATTATGAACAGTGTAAAACTAATAAGATGTATGATTGGTATATTTATTTAAATGATGGAACTCCTATAGGAAATATTGTAGCTGATAGAGAGGATGATAGTATTAATTCAATAGAATTATCTTTTAATATGCATCCTAATTATTGGAGAAAAGATTATATGACAGAGGCTATTAAGTGTATAATAAGTTATTTATTAGATAATTATTATGATAATATTGTTATTGGTTATGAAACAGGTAATATAAAAAGTAAGTCTTTTATAGAAAAATTAGGTTTTACTTATTATAAAACTATAAATAATGTATATGAAAAAAATGGAATTAATATAGATGTTAATTTATTAATTATGAATAAAAAAGATTGGAAAAATAATAATGGAGGTATTATATGATTGTACAAACTGCAGGAAGAGATTCTTTGGGTGATTTTGCTCCTAAATTTGCACATTATAACGATGATGTGTTATTTGGAGAAAATTGGAACGATGATGCAATTGATGTTAAAACTAGATGTATCATTACAGTTGTTGCTTTAGTATCTAGTGGAATTACAGATAGTTCTTTAAAGTATCATTTAGAAAATGCGAAAAAGAAAGGTATAAGCAAAGAAGAAATGGCTGGAATTATTACACATATTGCGTTTTATGTTGGATGGCCGAAGGCATGGGCAGCATTTAATTTAGCTAAGGAGATATATGAAAATGAATAAGGAAGAATATGATAAGTTGGGTATGATAAAATGTTAATTGTAAATTTGGGCGGTACCTGTGGTAATAGTAATTGGAGAGAATCTTTAATAAAACTTTTGAATCCAAATATAAAGTATTTTAATCCATTAGTAAGAGATTGGAAATATACGGAGTCTACAAAATCAGAAAAAAAGCAACGAATGCAGGATAGTGATATTTTATTGTATGTTATTACGCCAGAACAATTTGAATTTAGTGCTATAGCATCTGCGGTAGATTATAGCAATAAAGTACCAAGTAAACTTGTTTTTTGTGTTTTATATGAATATAATGATATGAAAATGGAAGGTCATATGTTAGAAAGTATAAAATCAGTAGAAGATATTATTAAAGATAATGGATGTATAACTTTTAATAATCTTACAGATGTGGCAAATTATTTAAATAATGTTGCAATTAATTATGAAGCCCCTATAAATGTTTAGTGTAAAACTAACTCTAATAGAAATAAGTAATGAGGATTTAAGGTGTGATTGCAAAAATATAATTATATTTTTAAATTGAAGGAATAGATTCTGTTAGGTAAACACTAAAAATTTACTCCCTATACAATAAAAAGAAAATATAATAATCTTAAACTACGAGAGGAAGAAAAAATTGGTGATAAGTAAAAAGTATAGTGCGGAATATAAAAGAAAAAAAGTAGAAGAATATTTAGAAGAAATAAAAATAATAAAGATAAAATGATTGCTCCTAAAGGGGTAGGTTATTGTTTGGTTGTTAAAAAATAATTATTTTTTCTTTTTCTTAAATATTAAGTATCCAATGGAAGTTAGAAAAATCGGTGGAATAATTTTTTCTATGATGCTTGATTTTTCTTCTTTTGGTGGTTCTGGTCTATAAATAGTTAATTTATAATCTTTTGTTGTTTTATCTTCAGCGGTTACATGAATATTTATGATATTGTTTCCATAATTTAATGTTGGATTAGGATTGTCAATGTTTATGATTGCATTATCATTATCCGGAATACATTCTATAGATACACTTTCTTGATCTGTTTTTACAGTATATGTTGCTTTATTATTATAAAAATTAATTGTATCTTCATTTATATATGCTTTTATATTAGTGTTTGATTTGAAGTCTTCTTCTTTTGTAATTATGAATTTATATTCTTTTGTTGATTCATTTTCGGCTGTTACAATAATTGTTATAATGTTTTCTCCTGTAATAAGATTTTGGTTTCCATTAATAGTATATGTTGCTTTTTCATCATTTAAAATAACTTTGATATCTGCTGAAGAATTTTTAGTTGTGTAATTTATGTCTTCAACATTTTGATATAATGTTTCATCTATAATTATTTCTTTTATTCTGATATCATTATTTTTAATTACTTGTGTAGTTGTAGTGGTAGTAGTAGTAGTTGTAGTAGATGATGTGGTTGTTCTTTTTATAGTACTTCTTTTGGTGGTAGTTGTTCTTTTTGTAGTTTTTTTAGTTGTGTTGTTTGAACTACTTGATCCACCAGTTCCGCCATTATGACAGTGATACTGACCATTATAAAGGCCCCATTTTGAACAATTTGTTTTGCATGTATGACAACCATTTGCATCTGTTTTTCCGGGATGAGCAAATACGATTGTTGGAATTAAAGTTATTAATATTAAGACTATTTTAGTTTTCTTTTTCATTATTACATTCCTTTACTATATTAAGTATAGCATTTAAATGTAAAAATTGTTATATGATTGATTAAATATTTATGATATAATCATTGTATGAATAAATAGTGTTAGGTGGAGAAAATGAAGAAAAAATTTATAATATTTTTAATGGTGATTATGCTTGTTTTGGTAACAGGATGTGAAAATGCTTTTGTAAAAGATAAGGTTAAAATAAGAGAAGTAGAAACAAAATCAATTAAGTTTACAGATTTTGATAATGGATTAATTAAGTTAAAGATTCCTGAAGGATGGAAAGTTGACGTACTTGGAAATTATATTCATTATACTGTAAAGGTGTATAATCCGGAAAAACCAATTTATCAATTTTATTTTAATCTTAAGGTTGAAGGTTTTAATAAAAGTAAGGAAGCAAAAGCTTGGCAACAAAAGTATTATCCAAATAGTATGTTTGCAAAAACTTCAGTAATAGAAACTAAAGATACAGAAGGATATTATAAAATATTTAATGATATGGGACCTTTAAATAATACTGATCGTTTTACTTTTCCTATGTTAACTGATTTTACGGTTATTGAAAAAATAGGAAAAGATATTCTTGGAGGAGATATTTTAAGAGCAACTTTTAAAGATAGCGCAGGTACACTTGGAGAAGGAATATTTTCGGCATATGTTTATGATGCAGGACCATATTATGTTAATGAAAATATTATATCTGGCAAAAAAATAGATGTATATTATTTGAATGTATATGATTCAATCTTTATTACAGCTCCAAAAGATGAATTTGTAAACTGGGAAGAAACTTTAAGTACAATTGCTGGATCACTTGAATTTACAGATACATTTATTAATGGTTTTAATAAAGAACAAGATGCTGTTATGAAAAATTTTCAGAGTATTAGAAATATTTGCAATCAGATAAGTGATGGAATTATGGATTCTTGGGAGAAGAGAAGTAATAGTTATGATATTATGAGTCAAAAACAAAGTGATGCAATTTTAGGTTATGAAAGAGTTTATGATACTGAAACTAATGAGGTATATAAAGCTTATAACGGATTTACTGATGATTATACTGGAGAAAGATATAAATCTGTTACTGATGAAATGTATACAAAAGGAATTAGTGGATATATTGAAAAGTAATTAAAAAGGTGTGATTTAATTGAAAAATTTAAAAGCTGGATTAACGCTTATAGTGTTAGGAAATATTTTATATATGTGTTATATATATTTTTGTGGAAATGAGAGTATTAGTATAGGTGAATTTAGTAGTGGTTTGCTACTTGGTTTATCAATCGGAATTAATTTAGTGGGAATAATTATTTCGGCTCTATATGTAAAAAATAATAGTAAATAAGTAAGTTATGAAAATAATTTGCTTTTTTTTGGAACTTTTTTGTTAAATATGCAACTATATTAGTGAGGTGGATGTAATGATCGATCAAGAAACCTTATATAAATTTGATAAATTGTATAATGAATCTTATAAAAATGTCTTGAAATATGTTATTTGTAATTGTTCAAATGTGGAAGATGTTAAAGATATTGTACAAAATGTTTATGTAGATTTGCTTAAGAAGATTAATAAAGTAAATATTGATAATGTGAATGCGTATGTTATGGGAATTGCTAGAAATACTGTTAATGAGTATTATCGTTTTAATTATAAGGTTAGGTTAATTAATTTATTTTCTAAGGATGAGGAATTTGATATGACTTGTAATATTCCTGATGATTTTGATTTACAAGATGAGGTTATAAAACAAGAGGATATTAAGTTTATATGGGATTTTTTGAAAAGGAAGAAGGCAGTTATTTTTAAAGTTTTTTATCTATATTATTATGAGGATATGAGTATTAAGGATGTTGCTGGATTACTTAAGATAAGTGAATCTAATGTAAAACATTATTTGTATAGAACTTTAAATGAACTTAAAGTTGTAATGAAAAACAGGGGTGATGAAAATGTTTAATAGAAAGAATTTTAAAAAAATATTTGATGAAGAATTTGATTGTCAAAAGATGAAAGAACAAATTTTAATTAAATATGATAATAAAAATGGTAATAATATGGTTAAGATGTTACGTTATGCTGTCATCGTGATAGTTTTAATTATGGCGAGTGTATTTGTTTATAATAAAAGTTTAGTGTTTAGTAATGGTGGTAACGTTAGTAATGGGGATAATAGTATAATTTTGGTTAATGAAATTAGTAGAGTTGGTGTAACTAAGATTGATGCTGATATTAAAACACAATCTATAGAAAAATCTGATTCCTATTTAAGTGATACATGGGTGCCTGAAGATTTAAATAAGTTTAATGGTTATAGCGTGTATACTAGAGGAACAAATAAAAGTGAATATGATAATTTAAATTGTTATGTTTATTATTTTTCTAATGATGTTGGTGAAAGAAATATAAGAGTTGCTTTCTCTGATAAGGGTAAACCTGTAAGAGATTATGGTTTTGATAGTGATAATGTATTAAAATCTACTATTAATAAGAATGAACTTGTTATTTACAAATATGAAAATATTTATTTTGTAGAATTTAATTATAATGGTGTTAATTATGATATTGAAACTAATGGTATTAATCTGATTGAATTAGAAATGTTTTTAAAATCGATAATTAAGTAGGAGTTTATGATGAAGAAAAAAGTTTTAATTGGTTTGATAATTATTGTTTTAGTGGTTTTGTTATTTCCTAGACGTAATGCGTTAAATGATGGTGGAACAATTGAATATGATGCAGTTATTTATAAAGTGTCTAAGGTACATAGATATAAAATAGATGGTAAATACAACAATGACTTTGAAAATGGTATAATTATTGAAGTGTTTGGTAAAGAAATTTATAATAATGTAGAATGAATATATAGGGAAATATCTGTTTTCATTCTTTTTCTTGTATAAATTTTTTTACTATACTATAATAAGTTTTACTTGGAGGAAAAGCTTGTGAATAATGGAAGGAATTTATATGATTTTGATGGTGTAATTTACAAAGGAAATTGTTCTTTTGATTTTTTTATGTACTGTTTAAATTATTATCCTAATATTTTTAAGCATGTTCCTAGATATGTTGTAGATTATATATTAATAAAAAATAGATTGATTGATATAAGAAATAAAAGTTATGATTTTTGTAGATTTTTATTTGATGTTAAAGATGTCGATGGTTTGATATTAAGTTTTTGGAAACAAAACATATTAAAAATAAATAATTGGTATAAAGAACAGATGAAAAGTGATGATTTAATAATAACAGGATCACCAGATTTTTTGGTAAATCCGATATGTGAATATTTTAATATAGAAAATTTATCAAGTATAGTTGATAGGAATACAGGTGTTGTGACAACGTTTTGTTTTAGAGAAAATAAGGTAGCTGTTTTAAATAAAAAATATCCTAATCAAATTTTTAATTCTTTTTATACAGATAATATTTATGAGGATAGGTTTCTATTTGATAGTGCTAATACAGTTTATTGTGTTAAAGGAAAGATAAAAATTAAGATAAAGTAAATTTATATTATACTATAGTATTTGCTATATATTTAATAATTCTTGATATAGGATGTGACTAGTAATATAATTTTTATAGATTATATTAAGGAGAAAATGTATATGATAAAATTAGTATTAGTAAGACATGGACAAAGTGTTTGGAATCTAGAAAATAAATTTACTGGTTGGACAGATGTTGAATTGTCTAAGCAAGGTATTTTAGAAGCAAAAGAAGCTGGTAAAATATTAAAAGAAAAAGGATTTCATTTTGATTTAGCGTTTACTTCAGTACTTAAAAGAGCAGAGGATACTTTAGATTATATTTTGAAGGAAATGGGAGAAGAAAATATTGAAATTAGAAGAAGCTGGAAGTTAAATGAAAGACATTATGGTGCTTTGCAAGGTTTAAATAAAGATGAAACAAGAGAAAAATATGGTGCAAAGCAGGTTTTACTTTGGAGAAGAAGTACAGATGTAAGGCC
>CAKOKM010000011.1 GCA_934091015.1 uncultured Bacilli bacterium
AGAAAAATCAGAGCAGAAAAGAAGAATAATGATAGTCAAAAAAGTTTTTCAAAAGTCCCCATTTCGTGGTATCCTGGGCATATGAAGAAAACCAAGGATGAAATTAAAAAAATGATGCCAGTTATAGATATCGTATTTGAAATAATTGATGCTAGAATACCTCTATCTTCTAAAATTAAAGATATAGATGATATTACTAGAAATAAAGATAAAATACTTATAATGTCTAAAGCTGATTTATGCGATATAAATGAAACTAATAAATGGGTTAAATATTATGAAAATAAAGGTTATAATGTAGTATTAGTTAATTTAAGTGATAATAATGATTATAAAAAAGTTATTGACTTAATAAATAAAGTTGCTAAAAATATTAATTTAAAGAGAAAAGAAAAAAATTTAAAAGAAAAAGAATTAAAAGCGTTAGTTATAGGTATACCTAATGTTGGTAAGAGTACTTTAATTAATAATTTAGCTGGTAAAAAGGTTGCTAAAACTGGTAATATGCCGGGTGTTACAAGAAATAATGTGTGGTTAAAAACTAAATATAAAGTATTAGTACTTGATACACCAGGAATATTATGGCCTAAATTTGATGATGAAAAAATAGCACTTAATTTATGTGTTTTTAGTGCGATTAAAGAAGATGTTATCCCATTATATGATGTTGCTAGTTATATATTAAAAGTATTAAGTGAAAGATATCCTAGTATATTAAGTGAGAGATTTAAAATTAATGAATTTAATGATGAAGCATTTGATTTAATTGCTAAAAATATTGGAGCTATCAAAAATGGAGAAGCAGATTATAATCGTACTGCAAAATATATAATTAATGAAATAAAGTTAGAACATATAAAAGGAATTACATTTGATTATGAAAAATAATATGTTAAGTTATGAACAAGAATTATATAATAAAGGAATAAAATATATTGCTGGTGTAGATGAAGTAGGTCGTGGGCCTTTAGTTGGACCGGTTGTTACAGCAGCAGTTATTTTACCGGTTGGATATTTTAATGGATTAATTAATGATTCTAAAAAGCTATCGGAAAAAAGAAGAAATGAATTATATAAAATTATAATGAAAGATGCATTAAGTGTATCAATTGGAATGATGGATAACAAAGTTATAGATGATGTAAACATTTATGAAGCAACAAAACTTGCAATGTATCAAGCTATAAATAATTTAGAAATTAAGCCGGAATATGTACTTATTGATGCAATGAAGTTAAGCGATTTAGAAATGCCAAGCGAAAGTATTATTAAAGGTGATAGTAAGTCTGAATCAATAGCAGCAGCTTCAATTGTTGCTAAGGTTACTAGAGATAGAATGATGTATGAATTAGATGAAAAATTTCCGGAATATGGATTTAAAAATCATAAAGGTTACCCAACTAAGACTCATTTAGAAGCAATTAAAAAATATGGACTACTTGATAATTATAGGTTTACATTTGGACCAGTCCGTGATTTAATATTAAATGGTGAGAAAAATGAAAGAAAAATTAGGAAAACAAATTTTTAAAAATAGTGTGGGTTTCTTATCTTTGATTTTTTTTATTGAAATTATTTTAAGAATAAACCTTTCATATAAAATTTTAGATTGGGATATTTTTAGAATATTTATATCTTCTTGTTGTTTTGGGATTGTGTTAGGTTTAATAAGTTCTTTATTTAAAAAGACAGGAAGTAAGATATTTAAAACAATTTTAAGTGTAGCACTTACTTTATATGCATGGGTAGAAGTTAATTTATATAACTATCTAGGATTTTTTATGGGAACTGGTAATGCGGAACAAGGAACTAAGGTTGTTGATTATATTAAAGAATATATTGCAGCTGCTAATTGGAAAAGTTATTTGTTATTGATTCCTGTAACTTTATATTTAGTTTATATTTGGTTTTTAGATAAAAAGATAAAAGAATATAAATTAAATAAGACTACTTATTTTGAATTTAAAATAGAAAGTAATAGAAATAAATTATTAACTGTTGCTGCTTATGCTATTGTAGTTGTATTTATGTGTATAATGTATTATGGAACACTTACAGTTAAATTTATGCAAAATGATTTACAAACTATAAGTAATAAAAATTTAATTCTTACAAATGATAATCCAAATTTAAATGTAAGTCAGTTTGGAGTATATGCTTTTGGTTTTAGTGATATGATGATTAATACTTTTGATATTAATGTTGATATTAGTGTTGATGATGTTTTTAATATTAATCAAAGTAGTGTTGTAGCAAATGAGGAGTCAGTTAGAAATATTGATGATAGTGCTTGGAAAGAATTAATAAATAATGAAAAGAATTCAACTTATAATAAATTAAATAATTATTTTATTAGTAGAGAGATTACTCCTAAAAATGATAAAACAGGTATTTATGAAGGAAAGAATTTAATAGTAATATTAATGGAATCTACTAACTATATTGCAATTGATAAAGATAGATATCCAACAATTTATAAGTTATGGAGTGAAGGAACATCATTTAGAAATAATTATAGTCCAAGAAATAGTTGTTCTACGGGTAATAATGAAATGACAGTTATGACTAGTTTATATACTATTAATCAAACATGTACTGCTAATAGATATAAAAATAATATTTATCCTGAATCAATATTTAATATGTTTAATGATTTAGAGTATGTGACAACAAGTTATCATGATTATGGTGATCATTATTATTCTAGAAAAACAATTCATAAAAATATGGGAAGCGGACAATATTATAATGCATCTGATTTAAATATTAAGTGGAGTAGTTTATACGAAGAATGGCCTAGTGATACTGATTTAATTAAGACAAGCGTTCCTTATTTTATAAATGAAGATAAATTTATGGTATTTTTAACATCAGTTACTACTCATCAACCTTATGGAGTTGATAGTGAATATGGTAACAAGAATTTAGATAAATTAAATGATACAAATTATCCAATGACTGTTAAAAGATATATGTCTAAGATGTATGAACTTGATAAAGCATTAGAACTTTTATTAGATGAATTAGAAAGAACTGGAAAATTAGAAGACACTGTAATTGCATTATTTGGTGATCATTATCCATATGGACTAAGTACAAGTTCTATATCAGAAGTAGTTGGATATGATGCCAGTGTTGATAATGAGATGGATAGAACTCCAATGATTATATATAATTATGGACAAGAACCAGAAATTGTTGAAGATTATACTTCATTAGTTGATTTGTTACCAACTTTATTAAATATGTTTGGAATTGATTATGATCCAAGATTATATTTTGGTAACGATATATTTTCCGATTATGATCATAGAGCTTATTTTGCAGATGGTTCTTGGCAAGATGAAATAGGCTATTATAATGCATCTAAAGGCGTATTTACACCTAAGGATGAAAATAATACGTATACTAATCAAGAAATAATTGACATTAATAAACAAATAAGTTTAAAACAACAGATGAGTGCACTTGCAATTAAAAATGATTATTTTAATTATTTGTTTCAAAAATTAGAAGAATATAGTAAAATTTCATATATAGCAAATAGTAGTAATAGAAATGAGGAATAAAATGAATTTAGTTATTGTAGAATCTCCAAGTAAGACTAAAACAATTGGTAATTATTTAGGTAGTAATTATAAAGTGGTTTCTAGTAAAGGACATATTAGAGATCTTGCAACAACCGGTAAATATGGTTTAGGAATTGATATTGAAAATAATTTTAAACCAAATTATACTGTAATTAAGGGTAAATCTAGTGTAATAAAAGAACTTAAAAGTGATGCTAAAAAAAGTGATATGGTCTATCTTGCAACCGATCCCGACCGTGAAGGAGAAGCAATAAGTTGGCATTTAAAAGATGCTTTAGGAATAAATGATAAAGATTATGAGAGAGTAGTGTTTAATGAAATTACTCATGATACAGTTATAAATGCATTTAAAACACCAAGAAAGATTGATGAAAATTTAGTTAAATCTCAAGAAACTAGACGAATGTTAGACCGTATTATTGGCTTTAGATTGTCTAAATTAATGCAATCAAAAACGGGTGGAAAGTCAGCTGGACGTGTTCAATCAGTTGCTCTTAAGTTAATTGTTGATAGAGAAAGAGAAATTAATGCTTTTAATCCGGAAGAATATTGGACAATAAGTGCTATATTTTCTGAATTTAATGCTGATTTAGATAAATATAAAAATAAAAAAATAGAGATAGCTAATGAAGATGAAGCAAATGATGTTTTAAATTCATTAGGTAAAGATTTTAAGGTTACTAGTGTTGTTAAAAAAGAAAAAAATAGAAAAGGTGTTATGCCTTTTACAACTAGTACTTTGCAACAAGCGTGTGCTAATAAACTTAATTTTGGAGCTTCTAAAACAATGCGTGTTGCCCAAAAACTTTATGAGTCAGTTGATTTAGGTAAAGAATCAGTTGGTTTGATAACTTACATGAGAACTGATTCAACAAGATTATCAAATATGTTTATAGATGAAGCTCATAAATTTATTGAAGAAAATTATGGCAAAAAATATATTGGTGCGGTTAAAAAGTCTAAAGAAAAAGCAAATGTTCAAGATGCACATGAGGCAATTAGACCAACATCACTTAAAAGAACACCTGAATCTGTTAAACAGTATTTAACAAATGATGAATATAAAGTTTATAGTATTATTTATGCTAGAGCTTTAGCTTCTTTAATGGCTGATGGCAAGGTTTTAGCAACAACTATTTTATTAGATAATAACAATTATGAGTTTAAAGCAACTGGACAAATTGAATGTTTTGATGGTTATTTAAAAGTATATCGTAAATATGTTGATGTAGATGATGTTGTGTTACCTGATATAAAAGAAGGTACTATTCTTAATGCGGATGAAGTTAAGAAAGAACAACACTTTACTAAACCACTAGCAAGATTTACGGAAAGTTCTTTAATTAAAGAATTAGAAGCCTTAGGTATTGGTAGACCATCAACTTATGCTAAAATAATAGATGTAATTAAAGAAAGAGCCTATGTTAGATTAGAAGATAAAAAGTTTGTACCTACAGAAGTTGGAATCGAAACGACTGATAAATTACAAGAATTTTTCTCAAGTATAATTAATGTAGATTATACGGCTAACATGGAAAATGATTTAGACTTAATTGCGGAAAATAAAGAAGATTATATTAAAGTATTAAAAGAATTTTATGGTGATTTTGAACCATTAGTTAAAAAAGCATTTGATGAAATGGAGAAAAAAGCACCGGAAGTTACTGGTGAAAAATGTCCAAATTGTGGATCTGATTTAGTTATAAGAACTAGTAGATATGGTAAGTTTACAGCATGTTCTAATTATCCAACTTGTAAATATATTAAACAAGAAGAGAAAAAAATAGAAGAAGTTTGTGATTGTCCAAATTGCGATGGTAAAATAGTAGTTAAACGTTCTAAAAGAGGTAAAGTTTTCTATGGATGTAATAACTATCCTAAATGTAAGACTGCTTTATGGGATGAACCAACAGGAGAAAAATGTCCTGAATGTGGAAATTTATTAGTGTTTAAAGGAAAAGATAGAACTATAAAATGTAGTAGTTGTGATTATACAAAATAACTTAATTTAAAACCTCATCGTTATTGGTGAGGTTTTAACGTATACATTTTTTATTTAGTTTTTATAATTTCCTTTTTTAATATTGCAAAACTAACCATAAAAATTGTAATAAATAATATAATCAAGTTTATAATTAAATTAAAATATGTATTTATGTCTAAAATTTTTCTTATTATGATTTGTAATATATTATTGAATAATAATATTGTGATAACTAAAGTTGATAATTTAACCAATAAGAATTTTTTTATTTGAATTAAACTATATCCTATACAATAGAATAAATAATTATTTTTTTCTTCATCTAATATAATATTAATTATTGTTGTAGCGTATATAATTAAACTTATGAGAATAATTATTATTAATAAATATAAAAAGTATGATAGATAGTTTTCGAAATTGTTATTGTCTTGCTTTAAAATGACAATATCGAATTGTATATTATTTTTACTGATGTTATCAATAAAATCATTATAATTAATCCAATCATTTAGTGTTATTATATATTCATCTTTAAATTCATTTTTATTAAATTCTAAAGTAGATATATTTTTAATTCTATCAACATTTTTCAAAAAATCATCTTTATCATTTTCAACTAAAATTTTATCATATGACACAATACATTTTTTTAATGTGTCTATTTTATTATTATTTGAAATTAAATTATACTTTTTCTGATTATCTAAAGTAACTATTATGTAAGAGTTCCTATAATTATTATTTATAATTTTGATACTATATATGTAAAAATTGTATGCAATGTTTATTAAAAAAACTAGTGAAAATAAAATAAATAAATAATTTCTAGTTGTTTTTTTATTATAAAATTCTTTTAATATAACTATATACTTCATAGTAATATCTCACTAATACTTTTATCTAAATTTTTATTTAACATTTTTTCATTTATAAAATATATTAACAACATAAATATACATGGAGTAATAATAATAGGAAGAATAGAAAATGATAATATTGTTCCATCATATATATAAGCACTATAATAATTGTTTTTCATGTAATTAAAAATTATTATATATAAAACGATTGTTATTAAATAACTAAAGATAAATATTATTAGATTTTCCATCAGATTAATCATTTTAATATTTTTCTTACTATAACCTGTTGCTTTTAATATTGCGTTTGATTTAGCGTTAAGCTTGATTTTTTTAGAAATAAACAATTCCAATATAGAACAAAATACTAAACTTATAATGATAGTACCAATTATTGGTATATAAATTATTAATTCTACATAACCTTTATTCAATTCTGAATATGGGGTAACGATGAATCCTAATTTGCTTAATTCTTCTTTAACAATATCAAGATTTTTGTAATTGTCTATTATCGCAATTTTACCTGTTAATTCTTCTGGTATAAATGTTTGTTCACCAGTTTTAGAATCGATATATAAATTGCCACCATTACTATTTGGTACAATTTCTTTAAATATATTTTTATTAATATAACAAGAGCCTAAATCATTTATATTTTTTGTTGAGTTATATGTGCCTACAATTTTAAATTTATAGTTTTTATTGTCTTCGTTAGTTATTTCGAATTCTTTGTTTAGAAAATCATTAGGTTTAAGTAGTCTATTTCGATTGAAAACAATTTTATCATCTATTTTTTCAATCTCATAAGGATAAAACATATCTGAACATATTGCATCATATTTGTTTACAAGATTTGTACCATTATTAATTATAATATTGTTTGAATCTAAATAAGCATTAAGAACGATTCTTCCTTTAATGTCTGTGTCAAATTCTTTAACACTATATTCTGGCATTTTCTTGAAAACTTCATCTTCAACTTCAATGATGTGATTAATATTTGTAATTAAATCATATTTTGTTTTATCACCATTTATTATTAGTGTTCTAAATTTAATATCATTTTTTATAGCGTCATTCTTTAATGAAGTGAATGTTATAAATACTGATATTGTAAGTGTTAAAGCAATACCTATAAGTAGAAAAATAATAAATAAGATAATATTTCTTACGTTGAATATATGTTTTTTTATATAATTAAAGTACATATTAATCCTCCGTCTCAAGATAAATAATTTTATCTGCAAAATTTTTGATTTTTTCGGAATGACTAACTACAATTACACATTTATTTTCTTTAGATAGTTCCTTTAAATCATTTAAAATAACATCTTCATTTTTCTTATCTAAATTACCAGTTGGTTCATCTGCTAAAATTATACTTGGATTATTTATTAAAGCTCTAGCTATGGCGACTCTTTGTTGTTCTCCTCCGGATAATTCTTTAGGAAAATGTTTTAATCTTTTGTCAATTTTATATTTTTGAGCAAGATTTAATACGTCTATCTTTTTTTCTTTTAAATTACCATTTAGTAATGTTGGCAATAAAATATTGTCAAAAACATTTAAGTTGTCATCTAGCAAGAAATCTTGGAAAATAAAGCCAATTTTTTTGTTTCTTATTTTAGATTTTTGGACATCTTCTAATGACGATATATTTTCATTATCTATATATATGTTTCCACTATCTGGAGTATCTAACATTCCAATAAGTTTTATTAAAGTTGATTTACCACATCCAGAATGGCCCATAATACCATAAAATTTACCGTATTCAAAACTTTGTTCATAATTTTCGAATACTTTTATTTTTTCATTGTGTGCATAGTATGATTTGTTAAGATGTTCAATTTTAATTGCAATATTATTCATTTATTCCCTCCATTTGCAATGTACTTTTCTTAGTTTAATCATACTATAAAATATTACATAAAAAAAGGAGAATGTTATAAAAATGTAAATATTAAAAGTATAATTTATATATATATAAGCCATTATAATAATGGTGATAAAATGATAGATGAATATGAAATATTAAATTATGTTTATAAAAACGCTAAAATGGGAGCAGATAGCACTAATACATTATTAAAATCTTTAGAAAATAAAGATAATAAAATTACAGAAGTTGTAAATGATATACTAAATAGTTATAATTCATTTTTAAAACAATCAGAAAGTTTACTAAAATCAATGAATGAAAAAGGTAAAGGATTTAGTCCTTTTACAAATATGTCAGCTGATATGGGAATAAAGATGCAAGTTTTAAAAGATAATAGTGATTCTGCTATAGCAGATATGCTTATTAATGGGCTTACAATGGGTGAAATTGAAATGACAAAGATGTTTTCTTGTTTTGATGAAAATGTTGATAGAGATATTAAAAAATTAATAAGAGATTTTAAAGATTTCCAAACTAATGCGATTGCTAAACTTAAAAAATATTTATAATGACACCATAATTGGTGTTTTTTTACTTTAATAATTTTTTTGTTTCTTTGTAATTTAATAATACAACAATTAGGATATCTACAATTTCAGAAATAATTAAGGCATATATTCCAATGTTACAGAAGCATAAGATAGATAGAGTGATAAGTTTAAAAATTATTCCAATTGTGGTTGTTCGCATTACTATTTTAGTTTTATTAAAAGCCGTTAAAACGATAGATAAAGGTGCTTCTAAGTAATAAAGAATAAAGAATGGACATAAGAATTTTATGTAAGTATAACCAGCTGTTGTATTAAAAACAATACTTAATATTTCATCGGAAAAAAAGAATAAAAATATATTAGCGCCTATTCCAAAGATTAGAGAAAATGTTAAGACTTTATAAAATATTCTTTTTACTTTTTTGATATTGTTAATGTTTTTAGATAATTCAGGGAGAAGGGCAGTTGCAACTGCACCTAAAAGATATGTGGGTACAACTAATAAACCAATTACATAAGTATTATAAATAGCGTAATTACTGATAATATATTCATTGGAAAAACCATTTAATAAAAGTAAATTAGTTAAAATGATAGGTTCAAAGAAGTAACCAATATTACCGATTATTCTGGATGATACTGAAGGAATACCTATTTTTAAAACATCTTTAATTGTACCAATGTCAGGTTTAAGATCTTCTTTTTTGATGCTAAATCCTTTAGGTAAATATAGTAAGAAGACAATAATAGATATTGTTTCAGATATTATTGATATTAAAATATAGCCGGTTACAGCAAAAATAATTCCATGTTTAATAAGTTTGGGAAGAACAATTATAACTATAAATAGTTTAAAAAGTTGTTCAATTATATTAGAAATAGTGTGAGGCATCATTTGTTGTTTACCAAAGAAATATCCTCTTATAATTGAGGCAATGGATATAAATGGTAATACTAGAGAACAGGCAATTAGTGGGTAATATGCTTCTTTATTGTGAAGTAAATTATTTGATAAAAAACTGGCTGATAACACAACAATTAAAATGAGAAATATATTTAATAGTATTGATATTGGTATGATAGAAGATGCAATATTCTTACCTGTTTTTTCACCTTTAGCTATAATTGATGATATGGCTAGAGGAAAGCCTAATTGGGTAATTGTTATTAGCAAACTATAAGTTGGCATGATAAGAGAATATATTTCAATACCTGATCCGATATTACGTGTAAAGTAAATTCTAATTACAAAACTTAATAATTTAGTGATAATTCCGCCTATTAATAATATTAATGTACTTTTTATAAATTTATTTTTCATATTTAAGTATATGATTTATTTATTATTTTAATTAAATTTGTTATAATGTTTGTGGATAAAGATGAGGTTAAAAAATGGATGAATTTAAATTTAAGTCTTTAGAAGAACTATATAAAAAATTAATACCAGCTTTTAATGTTAGGGTTAATGATTTAAAAAGAAATAAAATTAATGGTATAACTAGAGAAGATTTATGGAATTATTTAAAAAATAATAATTGGATTAGAAGAGAACATTTAACATTAGGAGAAATGGTTGATGATATTATTAATGTTTCAGATAAAGATTTAATAGATTATAAAATAAAAAATAATAACAGAATGGATTGATAATAAATGTTTGATAATATAATAGATAGACTAAGTGAAAGTGCAGGTGCTGAGGAACTTAATTTAGTTAATGAGGCATATAATTTAGCTAAAGAAAGATCTAAAAGTGAACATTATTTACGAGTTGCTTCAATTGTATCTGAATTAAATGCTGATAGTACTATGATTATTGCTGCACTTTTACATGATGCTTATGCTAAGGAAGATATAACTTATGATGAAATTAATGAAAAGTTTGGTAGTAATATCGCTAATTTAGTTGCTAATTTAATTAAACTTAGAAGTATTAAATTAAATGATTATAATGAATCATCAAGTGTTTATTTAAGAAAAGTATTGGTTGGAATAAGTGATGATGTTAGAGTAATAATTATTAAACTTGCTGATAGATTAGATGAAATGCAGACTAAGGAGTATAGCGAAGAAGAAAAGAAACAAATCGCTAATGAAACTATGAATGTTTTAATTCCAATTGCTCATAGATTAGGTATTAATAGTATTAAATCTAAATTAGAAGATTTATGCTTGAGATATACTAAACCTGATGTTTATGATGAAATACTTGAAAAATTATCAGGAACAAGAAAAGAATTATCAGTTAGTTTAGAAGATATGCAAAATGAACTTATTGAGATTTTGACAGAACATGGCATTAATTTTCATATAAAATCAAGAGTTAAAAGTGTTTATAGTATTTACAATAAATTATCTAATGGTAAAAAGTGGAGTGATATTTATGATATTTTAGCTCTTAGAATAATTTTAGATACTCCTGAAGATTGTTATTTGGTTGTTGGACTTATTCATGCTAAATATAGACCTATTCCTAAGAGATTTAAAGATTATATTGCAATGCCTAAAGAAAATATGTATCAGTCTTTACATACGTCTGTTTTTGGTGTTGATGGACATATATTTGAAATTCAACTTAGAACTAAGGAAATGGATGAAATTGCAGAACATGGTATTGCATCTCATTGGTCATATAAGGAACATTCAGATGGTGCAGTTAAGAATTTAATGGAACAAAAGTTAGAAATTTTTAGAAATACCATAGATTTAGCAACAAGTGATGCAAGTAATGAATTATTTGAACAAAATATGGAAATGGAATTATTATCTAAACAAGTTTATGTTTTTACTCCTAAAGGTGATGTAATGGAGCTTCCACTTGGATCTACTCCAGTTGATTTTGCATATCGAATTCATTCAGATATAGGTGATCATATGGTTGGTGCAATTGTTAATGATAATATTGTGCCACTTGATTATGAACTTAATGATAACGATATTATTAAAGTCAATACTAATTCGAATGCTAAACCTAATATAGATTGGTTAAAATTTGTTAAGACAAGTCAAGCTAAAAATAAAATTAAGGCTTATTTTAGTAAACAAGATCGTGAAAGGTATATTGAAGAAGGTAAATCTTTAATTGAAAAAGAATTAAGAAAACAAAAATTACCATTAACAACCTTAAATGAAGAGGAAAATATTAATAAATTATTTAAAGCATTAAAGATTAATAATATGGATGATTTGTATTTAAGTTTAGGTGCTTTAAGATATACTCCTACTTATATTATTAATTTAATTACTGAAGAAAAACAATCAATGAATGATTTAATGCTTGAAAGAGTTAATAATAATATAGAGGATAAAGAAAATTATAAGAATGATATTATTGTTGATGGAGTAGATAACATTAAAGTAAGTGTAGCTAAATGTTGTAATCCGGTTCCTGGTGATGAAATAATAGGTTATATTACTAAGGGGGAAGGAATAATTGTTCATAAGAAGAATTGCCCTAATATAAAAAATATTGATACAAGATTAATAGATGTTGATTGGAATAGTAGCAATAGTGATAAATTGTTTATAGCTAGGATAAGAGTAATGACAGATACAACTAACAATCACATTTTAGATATAGTTACTAAAGCTAGTACAAGAGGTATAACCATTTCTAGTATTAATGAAATCAATGATAAATATGGTTTAGCATATGAAATTACTGCTAAGGTTAAAAATAAAGATGATTTATTGGTGCTTGTAGATGATTTAAGAATTTTACCATTTGTTAAAGAGGTTATAAGATGAAAGTAGTTATACAAAGATGTAAAAGTGGATCATGTACTGTTGATGATAAAATAGTTAGTAAAATTGACAAAGGTTTAGTAGTCTTAGCAGGCTTTAATGTTAATGACACTATTGATGATATTAATTATATTGTTAAAAAAATAGTTAATTTGAGAATTTTTGATGATGAAAATGGTGTTATGAATAAAAGTGTAATTGATATTAATGGTGAGATTTTATCAATAAGTCAATTTACTTTGCAAGCAATTACTAAAGATGGTAATAGACCTAGTTATGTTAATGCAATGAAAGGTGAAGATGCTATTAAATTGTATGAAATATTTAATAGTAAATTAAATGAAAGCGTTAAAACTTATTCTGGAGTATTTGGTGCTGATATGTTAATTAAAATAGATAATGATGGTCCAATAACAATTGTGATAGACAGTCAAAATAAATAATATATACTTATAATTTATCCGTCAAGCGAACATTTTTCAAATAAATTATAAAAAGACAAATGTTCGCTTGACTGGTAGGAAAGGCTGAGATATAATTTCACTATAGGATAGGTAGTGAAATTATTTTTTATGGAAAGAAAACAAAAAGAACAAATAATAATTGTGGTGACAGTTACTGCACTGGTACTAATGTTTATAGGTATAAGTTATGCATACTTTACTGCTGTTAATAATGAAAGATCAGGATCAAGTATAGTAGCAGTAGGTGGTAAAATGTTAATTAATTATGATGATGGAACTGATGATATAAAACCAGTAACAAATATAAAACCAAGTAATGCAATATTAGTTGATAAGACATTTACCTTAACTGGAACAAATACAACTAAGGATTTAACAATGCCATATAAAGTAGGACTAAAATATACCTCAACGTTTAGTGATGGAATGATGCATTATTATATAAAAGAAATAAATAGACCAACAAACTCAAATGTAACAGCAAATTATGTAATAAAACCAGCAGAAGGAAAAACAGAAAATGACTATATAAATCAAACAGTACCAGGAAATGAGAACAAAACGGGATATGTTCATGGAACTTTAAAAAATGGAAATAAATATACTGAAATGGTAACTGGAGAATTTCCAGCAAGCACGGATGATCAAACAATTACGTTTAATTTAATCTTACAATTTCCCGATAATAATGAAAATCAAGACTTAGAAAAAGGAGCAACAATTAATGGTAAAGTAGTAGTAAATTATGAGCCAAAATATATTTCAACTTATTTAACAAAATTAGACTTAACAAAAAATGGCTTAGAAGAAGATAAAACAACAGATAAAAACTTAAGGTATGTAGGAGCATCACCAAGGAACTATCTAAAATTTAATGGTGATGAAACATGGAGAATAATCGGAGTATTTAATAATATAACAACCATAGATAAAGAAGGCAAAGAAAAGAAGGAATCACTTGTAAAAATAGTAAGAAATGATTCATTAGGAAAATATTCATGGGATAGTTCAGGATCAGACAAAAATAATGGCTACGGAATAAATGAATGGAGTCAAGCCGATTTAATGTATGAATTAAACTGTGATGGCAGTGGAAATTTAAAATATTGTCGAAGTGATATTGCTGAAGGTTATTTATCAAATAAAACAAGTGGAACTACAAAATGGTATAATGGACCAAATAATGCACAAAATGGGACATACGATTATGAAAATAATATAGAAAGTAGGTCATTAGATAAAGTAGCAAAAGTAAGATGGAACTTAGGCGGTGTAGAAACATCTTATACTTCTGTTTTAGAAATCTATAATGATGAACGTTCAACAAATCATTTTGTTAACCCTTCGGATGGAATTACAAGAACCGATACTTGGGACGGTAAAATTGCCTTAATGTATCCAAGCGATTTCATTTATGCTTCAACTAATGCAGTTTGTCGAGAAAAAGGAGATATGTCTTCGACTACAAGCAATTGTTTAGATGAAGCATCAAATTGGCTCTATAATGACAATTATAATAATAATTTAACATTATCTTCTGGTGTTAGCGGTGAAGAATCTCTTGTATATAAAATCTCTGTTTCAGGTTTTACGCTAACAGGCGGAGCATCTTATGCTGCATATATGCCAGGAAGTGTTCAACCATCCCTTTTCTTAAAATCTGAAGTAACAATATTTGGCGGAACCGGAACAGTAGATGATCCTTATACAATATCCTATACATCTGAATAAAAACATATAAAAAACAGCACTATCTAATGTGTTGTTTTATTTTGATTTTAAAGACGAAAACATAGAACCTAACATAGAAGATATTAATATCACTAAATAATAAATTAAACTATTTAATGTTAATTCCTTATGAAATATTAAACTTAATAATAAAAATAATAAAGAAGATACAAGTCCAAATATTAATCCATGTATATATTTTTTCTTTGTTAAATCTTTACTTATTATAATGCCTGAAATAAACATAACAATACCCATTATAATAAGAATTACTATTTTATTAGTTCTAAATCCCAATAAGTTAGAAATACTTAAAAATAAAGCCATTATTATTATACTAATAAAGGGTATTGCTAATGTTTTTAAATATTTAATTATATAATTCAAAAAAATCACCTAATAAAGATTATGTGATTTTTATTTATTTATGCATATACTTGCACATTTACCATATGTTCTAGATAAGTTAGAGGCACCTAATTTAGTTCCGCCATAGAATCTTACAACAGCAATTAAATGATTATTTAAATTATTTCTTTCTAAGTTATTTAAAAAAGCTATTGAAATATTTCCAGGTTCTTTATCATCTGATTTGCCAGCAGTATTATTAAAATAATAAGCATAGGGAATATGTCTATATCCTTTATTTTCTTCTTTAAGATTATTTAGTATTGTTTTAACTTCTTGAGTAGAATCTATTTCGTAAAAATAACCATAAAATTTAGATTTTTTACTTTCAATATAACTTGTATTTAATAATTTCATAAGAATCATACCTCGAGATAATTATATCAATTTTCAATATTTTATGCTACACTAATTGAGAAATGAGGGGTGATTTAACTTATGAATAAAGATTTTTTATTCAATACCATCATAGATAGTTATATTAATAATTTTCAAGATGAAGATTTAATTATTGATAAAAGAACATTCAACGATTATATATCGTTAAATGAAACATTTAAAATAATTTATAATTTTTTAAAAGAATACGATCAAAATTTATTAAATATATTTTTAAATTTAAGAGATATTAATAAAGATACTTTTAATTTTACATCTTCAGATAAGAATGATATATCTGATTCATTTAACCCAGCAAATAAAAAAATTACCATTGCCTATGAAAATAATATTAAAGATCCATTTGCCATTATTCATGAATTAACTCACTTTGTAGATTATACTAATTCAAATGTAAAAAATAATTTAATTTATAGTGAAACATCATCTGTAACATTAGAATTTTATTTATTTAAATATTTAATTAAGAATAATATTCATTCTTTAGATAGTTATAACTATATTTACAATCTTTTATTTAGAAGTTATTACGATGTATTTTATTATAAATATTACGAATTTAAAAATAACTTAAAACAATTAAAATTTTTAGAAAAAATCTTTCCTAAAAAATATGATGAATTAATGATTAAAGAAATAAATAAATTAGATGATAAATTAAAATTCGTATTCTTAAATCATTATAAAGAATTTGATTTAAGAATAAAAAAAGACGGTATTCTATCAAAATATTATCTTAAAAAGAATTTTTCTTACATTGTAGCAATATTTTTAGCACCTTATTTGTTAATTAATAATGATCAACAATTAATAAATAAAATAAATAAAGCCAGCTATAATGATAATATCAAAATATCTAAATTTAATCCCCAAATAGTTGGAAATTATTTTACAAAATATATTCAAAGTTTTTCTAATATAAAAAATAAATATCCTAAATACTTGCCTAAATATAATATAAATAATTGTGATGAACTCATTTTTAAAATCATTAACAATATACCTTATGAATTTCAACCTATCAAAAATTATCTAAATACATATATTGATATACCGCAAACATTAGAAATTGTTAGAAACTTTTTAAAATATTATGATAAAAACTTATACAATCTTTTTAACAATGTTATGTCATTTGATAAACATTGTATTAAATTTGAAGAGGTTCATGATAATGAAGATACTAGAAGTTATATGTTAATGGATACTGGTGAAATAGTGTTTAAAATTGAAAATAATATTAGAGATGTTTTTTCTATTATACACGAATTTACTCATAAAATAGACTATACACTTTGTAACTTAAGTACAACTAAATTAATAAATTATAGTGAAATATCAACATTAGCAATGGAACATAGATTGTTTGAATATTTAATTAAAAATAATTTATATTCACAAGATGCATGTAACTATATTATTGAAATATATGCAAATAGTTTTAATAATGCATATTATCATTATTTTGTAAAATTAATTCAAAAGAATTATCAAAAAAATTTAAATGAACTTAGTTATATTAATGTTGATAAAGCCGATTTTAAACTAAAAATAGATTATTTACCTGAAAGAATTAAGAGCATATTAATTGATATGTTTGATAAGTATATAGAAAAAATGAAACAAGATAGTTTAGATCATAAACTAAAATCAGATATTATTCAAAATATTCCCTATTATTATGCCTTTTTATTAGCACCATATCTATCTAAAAAAGATGATCATCAACTAATAACAAAAATAAATCGAGCAAGTTATAATTTAGAAGAAGACATAACAAATATTGATTCATATCAAGTAGAAAAAGAATTTAATATTTTTCTTAATAAAATTATTAATTACCAATTAAATATTGAAAAAGAAGATGTATTGTTAAAATGAAACCATTAAAAAAATATAATATTAATAATTACATGATATTAACAAACAAAATAATAAGTTTATTACCTAATAATTTAATAATTGATGAAAAATATGATTATCATGATGAATTAAATATTGATTTAGCTATAAGTATAATGAAATCTTTTTTAAATGATTATGATCCTAAGTTATTGAATATGTTTAAAAATATATATGAATTAGATAGTAATAGTTTTAAATTAATAAGCAAAGATACCATTGAAGAAGATTTTAATAGTAGAATAGATTTAGATACAGGTATAATAACAATTCCTTTAAATAATAATATAACAGATATATTTCATATAGTTCATGAATTTATTCATAAAGTTGATTATAGTCATACAAATAATTATAATCAAAATTTTAGTAATTTTGGTGAAGTAATCCCAATTACATTTGAGTTATATTTATTTAATTATTTGATAAGTAATGGAATATTAATAAATGATAGTATAAATTATCTTAAAAATAGATTTAAAAATAATATAGAAATATGTTATTTAATGAAGTTTATTGAATTTATTAACGAGAATTACAATGAGAATATAACTGATTTTGCTAGAAATTATATTGAAATAGAAGAATTTAAATTAAAAATAAATAAATTACCTGAAAATGTTCAAAAAGTCTTTATAAATAATTTTGATTATTTTAGATTAATAATAAATTGGTATGGTGAAGAAATTAATAATTACTTATTTTCTAATTTAAGGTATAATTATGCAATCTTACTTGCTCCTTATCTATATAAGATTAATGATAAAAAATTACTTGAAAGTATAAATAAATATGCGTATTCAAATCAAGATAATAATATAGAAATAAATATTGATTTAGCATGTCAAGAATTTAAATTATTTATAAATGAATTATTTAATAAAGAAAATAAAAAAGTTTATAATAAGAAGGTGATATAAATGTTTAAAGAAGAGTTAGAGTTAGTTCCTACTAAACCAGGATCTTATCAGATGTATGATAAAAATGATATAGTTATATATGTTGGTAAGGCTAAGAATTTAAAGAGAAGATTAAGTTCTTATTTTAATAGAACTCAAACTGGTAAGACGGCTGAACTTGTTAAAAATATTGCTTATTTTAAGTACATAGTAACTAATACAGAATTAGAGTCTTTTATATTAGAAATTAATTTAATTAAAAAATATAATCCAAAATATAATATTTTACTTAAAGATGATAAAAGTTATCCTTATATTGAGTATAGTAGAAAACCTTATCCTACACTTAAAGTAGTTAGGTATTTGAAAGTTAAAAATAGGAAAGATAAATATTTATTTGGACCATATGTTAATGCTTATGCGGCTAGAAGAATAGTTAATTTAATAAATAGATTATATCCTTTAAAGAAGTGTGAAGGAATGCCTAAAGATGTATGTTTGTACTATCACATTCATGAATGTTTAGGTTATTGTAAAAAAGATATTGATCAAGAAAAAATAGATGAAATGGAAAAAGATATATTATCTTTTTTAAGAGGAAATGAGGATATTATTAAGAGTAAGTTAAAAGAAAAGATAGAGGCATATTCTGAGTCTATGAATTATGAACTAGCACTTGAACTTAAAAAAGAACTTGATTATATGACGGTTGTATTAGAAAAACAAAAAGTTGAACTTAATCCAAGTGAGAATTTAGATGTAATTAATTATGCTTTTAAAAATGGATTTTTGTCATTACAAATTTTATTTGTTAGAAATGGTAAATTGATTGGTGCTAGTAGTGAAATATATCCAGTTATGGAAAATTATTTAGAGGAATTAGAGTATTATATTGCGATGTTTTATAATAAAAAAGAGATACCTAAAGAAATATTACTTCCTGATGAGGTAGACGATAATATTTTAAAAGAAATAATTGATACTAAGTTTATTAAGATTAGTAAGGGTAGTAAGAGAAAACTACTTAATATGGCTAAAGAGAATGCGGAAATTAATTTAGATAATAATTTTGAAAGGTATCAACAAAAATTAAATAAAACTAGTGGAGCGAATGATGAATTATCAGCATTACTTGGCATAGGTATTAACCGAATTGATATATTTGATAACTCTAATTTATTTGGTACTTATGCGGTATCGGGAATGGTTGTGTTTGTTAATGGGATGCCTGATAAATCGAAGTATCGTAAATATAAGATAATGGAAGATAAAAATGATGATTATAACACGATGAAAGAAGTTATATATAGAAGATATTATCATGGATTAATTGATAAAGATTTACCTGAATTAATACTTGTAGATGGTGGAATAAGTCAAATTAGAGCAGCTAAGGAAGTACTTAATAGTTTAAATTTAAATATTAAAGTATGTGGGCTAGTTAAAAATGATAAGCATCAAACTAATGATTTATTAGATGGTGATACTCTAGAGTTATATGATATTGATAGGACTAGTAATTTATTTCATTATTTAACGAGAATGCAAGATGAAGTTCATAGATTTACAATTACTTATCATAAACAAATAAGAAGTAAGGGATCTATTCAAAGTTTACTTGATAATATTCCCGGTATTGGTGAAAAAAGAAGAAAAGAATTAATTAAAAAGTTTGGCAGTGCTAAAAAGATAAAGGAAGCTAGTGCACAAGAAATAGCCGAAATAATTCCTTTAAATGTAGCTGAAAATTTAAAAAAATATTTAGATAAAAATTTATAAAATAATTTGAATTTAACAACTTGAAAATCCATACAAATTTTTTATTATGTATTTGTAAGGAAGACTTACATAAAATAAAAAAAGGAACACTTAATTTGGAAACGTTAAGTGATTACCTTAAAAGGTTTGTTTCACCAAAACACCCCTGTGTTAGGTGAAATTTTTTGTTTAAGTAGCTATTTAGACAAAATAACTACTATTAACAATATGATAAATTATAAGTAAGATAAAAATTAAAAAATCCTTTTTACTCATAACATTACCTTCTTTCATTAATATTTGAAAAAAGGTAATCACGCTAACCATTAAATGTTCCTTAGGTAGTAGAATATCAAATTGTTAATTGCTAAGTCAATATAAAACACGAAATTTCATTTAAAAATAATTTTGTGTTTTTTCATTATATATGATAGAGTATTTCTTACTTAAGGGGAATATATATGTTTTGGAACAATTTGTTTAAAAAGAAAAATTATTGCACAAATATAGTTAATAATATCACTTCTAAAATACCTTTATTTGAAGAATTAACAACTGAAGAACAAAAATATGTTAATAAATTAAAAGAAGAGTATATAAGCTTTTATGATATTGAAAATAGCTATATTAACTTAGATAATGAACTATTTAAAGAAATAGAGATGTATCAAGATTTATCATTAGATATTATGCATAATGACCATTTCGGTAACATCGCGAGTTCAATAATAGATAGTAAAAAATTAATATATTATTCTCATAAAATAACTGAAATAAATAATATTTTAAAATACAAATACATTGCTTTAATTGAATTAAGAAAAGATAAAAAATACCTAACTAAACATATGGGGCTGTATGTTCTAGGAAAAAGAAAAATAAACATATTAAAAGCCCTAGACCATCAAATTAATGTCATAAATAAAATGTTTGTTATATCAAACCAAAAAATAACTGATTACTGTGCCTGTGCAATTGCAAACTATCCTAAAAATATAGATGAAACCACTGTAAAAAAACTAAATGATAGATATATCGAAGTAGAGAAAGATTATAAAGAGTTATTTAATTCATCAATTAATTTAGATGATAATTTAACAATAACCGACAAAGTAACATATATGGAAATACTCATAAATAAGTTTATATATGAAAATAAAGATTTAATAAAAAAATTAAAAGAACAACTAGATCTAATTGCTAATAATGAAATTAAAGATAAAAATATACAACAAGAAATAACTGATAATTTAGTGAAAATCAAAATTTATTACAATATATTCTATAAATATGGCAGAAATTTAATTGATGATAAAGACATTGAAGATTTATATCAAATAATATTTAATGTATATACTTATTTTCCATTAGACTGTGACTTCAGTGAATACTGCAACTCATTACCGCCTAACAAAGAAAAATCAACATATACAAAAATTATAAAATCTAAATTAGAAATATTTAAACTAGGTAAATCAAAAATATTTGAAACAATCAATATTCCAAAAGAACAATTAATTAAATGGGGTGATGAAAATTATTTTAAATCTGATAGAATTTATTATTATGATCAATATCAAGCGGTAATTAATTATTACTTAAAATTATTACTTTTAATGGACCATGAAGATGGTTTGGAACAATTCTTTGAAAGTACCATAGTAGATTTGAAATATAATGACCTAACAGATATATTTTTTAATCTACCATATGATACTCTTAAACAAAATCTTACAAAATATTCATTATATAAATTACTTTTTGGTATGTATTTGAATATAGATAGTCCAGTGCAAGAGCAAATGCTTAGTTTGGAAGATTACATTGGAACCTATAATTATAAAGTCATAGATGAGTTGGAAATATTTAGAAAAATTTATAAAAATAAAATATTTTTTAATAACGTCCCAGAAGGAGTTAAATATTTCAACACCAAGCATTTTGATAGTTACATTAAAGAATATTGTTTAAATAAAACAATCACACTTCCAAACAGTGTTAAGAAAGTTTATATAACATTTAATTATTACGAAAATATTAAGATAAAATGTCCAGATAAACTAGAGGAATTAAAGATTAATATAATGAGTGATGAAATTGATTTAAGATCAGAATGTCCTCATGCAACTATCATATTACCTTCCAATTTAGATAAATTTAGTATTCATAAAGCATCTAAATCCAAATATGATTTTTATTTCAAACACTTAACATTAATTCATAATTACAAAATTTTAGATTTAAATTATAATGATTTATACTACTATTTCTATAAATTAATATATACTTTATTTGAAAGTAAACATAATAATCTTGCATTAATTTTTAGAACAATGCTTATAAATGATTCTAACAATAAAATTAGAACCATAACAATTGACGATTTATTTGATAATAACATTGAAACACTAAAAGGTGTTGATAATTTGGCTAAAATAATAACTAGTTATATTATAAAAAATAAAGATCAAATTAAGAATTTAGTAAACGGTGAAACAGAAGAACCCAAAACATTAATTAAAAAATAATTCTTGTTAATAAAATCAATGTATATTATAATATTCATAGAAAGTAAAGGGATATAAATGAATGTTATTGTGATAGGAAAGCCAAGAATAGATGTTACTGAAATAGTGGATAATTTCCCATTAGAAGGAAAAGATAAAAAAATAACAAAAAGAATTATTTCTAACGGAGGAATAAGCGTATATGTTGCTTGTATGCTTGCCAAGTGGGGAATAAATGTTTATTATTCAGGTGTAGTTGGTGGTGAAGAAGAAGGCATCAAATTAAAATCTAAACTAGAAGAATATCATATTGATACTAAATTTGTTGAAGTAAATTATGAAACTAAAACCAACAAAAATTACAGTGTTCTAAATGAATCTAACGCAACAAGAACTAATATCATATTTGATAATGAACAATTTCTAACAAAACATAAATTTGATTTTGATCCAGATTATATAATTGTTGATGGAACCGATATGGCTGGTGCAATTGGAGCATCAAATAACTATCCAAACGCTAAAATGATTATGCTTGCAAATGTAGTATCAAAAGAATATTATAATTTATCTAAAAGATGCACATATGTTGTTGCTAGTGAAAATTTTGCTAGTGCCCTAACTAAAATATCAATTAACTACAATAAATCTAAAACCCTAGTAGATGTAATGCAAAAAATTCAAGATTTAGAAAATGCTAAATATACTTTAAATTTACTTAATCACGGAACACTTTATGTTAAAGATCGTCAAGTTAAATATATTCCTAAAATTGAAGTAAAACCAGTTGATAATTTAATGATGGAAGCAGCCTTCTTAGGTGCGTTTTGTTACGGAATAATTAGCGATTTAGATATGGATGTTATCGGTAAAATATGCAATATGGCTTGTTATAAAGCATCTGAAAAACTAGGTACAATTGATAACATTTTAGATAAACAAGAAATATTTGATGCTTGCTCAATTAAAGTAGAAGCAAAACCTGAAACAATGGAAACAATAGAAAGTAAACAAGCCATAGAATCTAATAACAATGCAAATACAGAGGCTTCCAATGTATAAAGGTAGCCCCTTTTTAAATATCTTACCAAGTCTTGATCTGCACGGATACACTAGAGAAATGATATACGTTCCTGTCGATGAATTTATTAACGATAACCTAAAATTAAATCATAAAAAAATATTAATTGTGCATGGTAAAGGAGAAGGTGTATTAAAACAAGAATTACATCTAAGATTTAAAAATGATAAAAGAATCTTAAAAATGTATATTTCCAGCGAAAATGAAGGATGCACTATCATTGAATTAAAGTAATAAATATGTTAATATATATAGCCAAGCAAAGAAATAAAAATAAATTAATAACAAATAATATAAAAGGATGTGATATAAATGTTTGTAGATGAAGTAACAGTTAAATTAATAGCCGGCAAAGGTGGCGATGGGTGTACCTCATTTAGAAGAGAAAAATTTGTTGAAATGGGCGGTCCAAATGGTGGTAATGGTGGAAAAGGCGCCGATATCATTTTTACTACTGATAAATCATTAAAAACATTAATTGACTTAAAGGTTCAAAAAACTGTAAAAGCTGATAAAGGAGTTAATGGTAAAGGTCGAGATCAAAATGGTGCTAATGCAGAAGACGTCGTTATTAAAGTACCTGAAGGAACAGTTGTAACCAATCTTGAAACAAATGAAGTAATATGTGATCTAATTTCCGGTTCAAAAATAATTGCTCATGGTGGTCGTGGTGGAAGAGGAAACCGTTCTCTTGCAACTCATGATAATCCAGCTCCTCGTATGAGTGAATTAGGTGCTCCTGGCGAAGAACTTCTAGTTAAATGTGAATTAAAAGTTTTAGCTGATGTTGGCTTAGTTGGTTTTCCTTCGGCCGGAAAAAGTACCCTTTTAAGTGTTATAACAAATGCCTCACCTAAAATTGCTGCTTACCATTTTACAACTTTATCTCCTAATTTAGGAGTTGTAAAAACTTATGGTAAAGAATTTATAATTGCTGATTTACCAGGATTAATTGAAGGAGCATCAGAAGGAATAGGACTTGGCTTTAAATTCTTAAAACACGCTATGCGTACTAAAGTAATTGCTCATATCATTGATATGTCAGGAGAAAACTCATTTAGCCCTTTAGAAAGTTATGAAACTATTTACAACGAACTTGCTAAGTACGATGAATCATTAATTAAGAAGCCAAGTGTGATAATCGCTAGCAAAATGGACCTACCAGAATCTAAAGAAAACCTAGCTAAATTTAAAGAAAAATACCCTAACCTAGAAGTATATCCAATAAGCTCAGTTTATAATGAAGGATTAGATGCTTTAATTAAAAGATTAGGTGAAATAGTTGAAGAAAGTGACAATCAAGCACCAACAATTACAACAACTGAAAAAATATATAAATACGAAGAAGAAGTCCCATTTGAAATTCATAGAGAAAATAATATTTGGGTATTAACCGGACCTAAAATCGAAGAATTATTTAAAATGACTAGATTCACTGAAGACGAATCAGTTATGCATTTTGCCTATAAACTTAAAAAAATGGGTGTTGATGAAAAACTTGAAGAATTAGGTGCTAAACGTGGCGATGAAGTTAAAATAATGGATTATATCTTTAATTTTAAAGAATAATATAGTACTATTAATTTAGGAGGTTAAATAATAATGAAAAAAACAAGTATATTAACATTAGTTATTTCTATCATTTTAACATTGTTATTCATCTACTCATTATTCTTTGTAAAAACAACATTTACAGTCACATTTACAAACAATAACGAAACAGTTGAAACAATAAAAGTTGTTAAAGGAGAAACAATCAAATTACCTGAAAATCCAGCAGAGGAAGGTAAAAAATTTATTGGATGGTACTCTAATGGTAAAGAAGTAACAAATAAAACAGTTGTCGAAAGCAATATGAAAGTAGAAGCAAAATTTGAAGAAATTACTACAACTACTAAAAAAGCTTCTAAGAAAAAATAAGAAAATATCTTAAAGACTGACATTATTCGACAAAATAATAAATATAAAATTGATATATTAAGTTCGGTGATAAAAAATGCGAACTTTTTATATTTTTAAAATTAATAATGATTACTATAAATTAACTAAAAATATGCCATATAATCTCTATAAAGCATTACTTAATATTAAACTTGGTACAAAAGAGAATATTACTTATTTAAAAAACGAATATAACAGTTTAATTGATAAATATAATAAAAGGGAATTAAATAAATATATTTATGGTAAAATGAGTGAATTAGATGGATATAATCTTTTTAACAGTGTTCATACATTTAATAGTTATTACACTAATGAAGCAAGCAAACTAATTGTTAATAATAGTTATATGATCTTAAAAACTAATACCATAACCCCATATTTTTTAGACTATTTAGAAGATATACCTAACTTATTTTTAATTGATTTTGAAAAAGGAGACTATTTTTATCTATCTAATTTAGTTAATATATAGTATAATTAAAAACGTAAGGAGTGATTTACAAATGTTACATGATATTTTACTTGTAGTCGTAGGGCTTTTAATTGGTGCTGTAATTGGTTTCTTCTTAGCAAGATATTTTATGCAAAAATACTTAAAGAAAAATCCCCCAATTAATGAAAAAATGATTGAAACTATGATGAGTAGTATGGGTAGAAAACCATCTCAAAAACAAGTTAAAGAAGTTATGCGTCAAATGAATCAAATGATGTAATGAAACTAGATTTAAGAAAATTATATGCATTTAAAAAATTAGAAATAGATACTGATTTAGATTTATCTAAAGTAGATTATCAAAAATTAAATATCAAAAAAATAAATAGAATGCATGTTAAAGGTTTAGTTAAAGTAAATTATGAAGATAATATTGAATTAGATTTAGACATTGATGGAGAAATAGTAATGCCTTGTGCAATAACTTTAGAAGATGTTCTAGTTCCAATTAATACCCATATAGAAGAAGAAATTCTAGAAAATACCTTAAAAGATGATTTTTATCTTGATTTATTAGACATTTTGTGGGAGAATGTTATCTTGGAAGTCCCCATTAGAGTTACTAAAGAGGGAGCAAAATTAGAAAGCCAAAAAGGAAATGGCTGGGAAATTGTAAGTGAATAATTAAAGAATAGGAGTGATACCATGGCTGTTCCATTTCGTAGAACAAGTAAAACTAAAAAAAGAATGCGTCGTACACATTTAAAGAAAACTGCTGCTAACGTAGTAAGTTGTCCAAATTGTGGAGAAGCAATTAGACCTCATAGAGCATGCACTAAATGTGGTTTTTATAAGGGAAAAGAAGTTATAAAAGTTAATAAAGAAGATTAACTTTTATTTTTTTGTTTTAATTTATTGAAAATATCTATCAATATATAGTAGACTAAGATTGAACTTGAAAGAAGGAATAATAATGACAAATCTAGAAAAAATAGAAACATGCGAAGAATTTAACAGGCAAATAAATGAAAAGCAAGATGAAAAAAGAGAAAGAGAAAAATCATTTAAAGCATATATTGCTAAATTAACCAAAGATTTTAATGAATCTCAAGCAATAATTACAAATGAAATAAAAGAATTGAGCAATCAAAAATATGATTATGCAAAAAATAATACAGTAATAATTAAATTAGCTGATTTATTAGATGAACTAGCAAAGTTAACTAAAATTAAACCAGAAGTTAATCTTATAGTTGAAATGCCTATTGCTGATTTTAGAAAATATAGTGAAGAAAATATTGAAGAAACATTTGATCAATTTGACAGATTAAATAGTTATATAACAATAAAATTAGATAATTATAGAAAATATTTTGATTCAGATTTTGATTTTACATTTAATTTTGCATATATTCGACTAATAAAAAGAGATGAAAACCATAAAAACGATTGTTTATTAAGATTATTTAAGGAAAATAATTTATTAGGAAAGTCTATTCAAATTAATTATGATTTAGATAAAGTATTTGTTGAATTATCACTATATTATGTCTTTAAATACGATATAGTTAAACAAGCTATTATTAATTGCTTAAAGAAACAAGAAATAAAAGATAAGCCAAAATTATTAGAGTTATAAAAAAATTATAGGAGAAATAATGGAAAATATTGAAAAATAAATAAAATCACAGCAAAAGAAGTTGAAATTCAAAATAAAACATCTGAAATAATAGAAAGACAAACAAAATTTAAAATGCAAATTGGTAAATTAATGGAGGAATTTAGGCAATCTCAAAATACACTAAAAGATGAACTTAATACATTAGTTCAAGAACATGATAGTATGTTAGATGATACATTAACAGTTAATTTATATGATTTTGTTAAAGAACTTTCTAAACAATACGGTATTGTTGATGCTAAGGTAGTGCTAAATATTTGGATGAATAGATCATCAAATATTACAAAGCAACAACTTATCGAAAGTATTAACAATGAAGAAAGATTATCAGCTAGTCTAAGAATTGTATTACCATCTATATCAAAACAAATAGAGTTTAGATATTTAAATGTTTATATTTTAAAAAGAAATGTTATTAATATTAATGATGTTGACATGAACATTTATATTAGAGATGAAAGCGAACAATTAGCTTCATCTAAAGTAATGAATATAAATTATGATTTAGAAAATGTTATGGTAGTGGTACCAATTAAAGAAGTTATTATTGAGGATGAAAGATCAAAGAATGCTTTATTCAATTGTGTTAAAAATATAGATAAACCAAAAACTTTTATTAAATAAAATGAAATATTTAAATTATAACAAAAACATGTTAAAATAATATACATGGAAGAAATATTAAATAAAGCAGAAATTATATATAACTATTTAAACACTAAAGATGAAATTAGTAAAAGTGATGTTATCTTAGGCTGTGGTTCTATTGATACTACAATCGTTGAAGTAGTAAAAGAATTAGATGATAAATACAACTTTAAAAAAATAATTTTTAGTGGATATAAAGGTAAAGGAACACTTGGTAAAATAAAAACAAGTGAAGCAAAAAGGCTTAAAGAATATGCTCTTAAATTAGGTATTAATAATGCTAAAATAGTGTTAGAAGAACATGCTAAAACAACTAAACAAAACATTAGAAAGTCTTTAAAAAAGGTAAATTATAACAACTTAATAATTGTTCATAAGCCATATGCTTTAAAAAGAACTAAGTTAATCTGTCAAAAATATAATATTGATTGCAAAGTAACATCAGTTAATCTTTCATTAAGAAAGTACATAAATAAAGTAGTTAAAGAAAATAATATGTCTGAATCAGATGTTATAAATGAAATAGTTGGTGAAATATTTATGTTAAAGCACTATAAATTATTTGGTTTACCTAAAATAGAAATAGATGATAATGTATTAGTAACATATAAATATTTAAAAAAGAAAGGATATCGTAAATATACAATTTAAGATATAGAAGGTTAGTCATGCAATATTTTGATAATAATGAAAATTTAAGAAGTGAACTTAGAGATGTTTACTATACTTATAATAATGAAACATTCAAATTTAAAAGTGATTTAGGAATTTTTTCTAAGGATAAAATAGACGAAGGAAGTAAAGTATTAGTAGAAACATATATAAAATATGGTAAAGACAATGTTAAAGGATTGGATATGGGGTGTGGTGTAGGCTTTATTGGTATAATGTTATCTAAGTTAAAAAATATAACTTTTGATATGGTTGATGTTAATAATAGAGCCATTCACTTAACAAATATGAATATAAAATCAAATAAGGTAAAAGCAAACGTATTTGTAAGTGATATGTACGATAAAATTAATGATAAATATGATTTAATTATAACTAATCCACCTATTAGAGCAGGCAAAGGAGTATACTTAACAATCCTTAATTCTTCTTTTAATTATCTTACTGAAAATGGAGAACTATGGTTTGTAATGCGTAACAACCATGGTGTTAAAACAGTTGTATCTGATTTAAATAAAGAACATCATGCTGAAATATTAAAAAGAGATAAGGGCTATTATGTAGTAAGGGTAATAAGATGAAAGCAATATTTTTAGATGTCGATGGAGTATTAAATTCTAATGAACATACCGCATTTATTAAATCTTTTATAACTTATGGTGATAATATGATTGAACCATTTGATGATGAATGTTTATATAACTTAAAATATATAGTAGATGAAACAGACGCTAAGATAATAATCACATCTATTTGGCGCTTATTTCCTGACTATTTATACATATTAATGAATAAACTAGAAGAATATGGTTTAGATAAGAATGTTATAAGTCTAACAATTAGTAATAAATATAAAGATAAACTTCAAGAAATAGCTGTAAAACTAAAAAAATTAGGTATAACTGAATATGTAGTTTTAGATAATGACGATACATTAAAATTAGATCGCCACGTCATTACGAATAATGCAACAGGTTTAACTGAAATAAATGCTAAACAAGCTGTTAAAATTCTTTCATTTAATGAAGAAATGCCAAGAAAATATAGTAGATAATTACTCAAAAACTATTTAATTATATTTAACAACTATTCATATTCTGTTAAAATTACTATTGTACAAATTATTAAAATTTGATATTATGAATATGTAAGCAAGACTTACATAAAATAAAAAAGGAACACTTAATTTTGGATTGTTAAGTGATTACCTATAATAAGTTATATCACCAAAACCCCGTGTTTATGGTGTTTTTATTTTAACACATTCATTTTAATAATGATGTAGAATAAAATAAAAATAATTATAAATAAATTAAATATTATAAAATATAATAGTTTTTTATTCACATTAACCACCTCTTTCTAATATCTAATACAAGAATAGAGGTAATCACCTAAACAATTAAATGTTCCTTAAGGAATAGAATATCAGAATATCAATTGCCAAGTCAATATAAAACACGAAATTTCATTTAAAGAATAATTTCCTTAAAAAATAATTTTGTGTTTTTTCTTTACGTGTGATAGAGTATAACTTACTTAAGGGGAATAAATATGTTTTGGAGTAATTTATTTAAAAAGAAAAATAAAATATTTAATACAGAAATAGTTAATAATACATCTTCTAAAATACCTTCATTTGAAGAATTAACTACTAAAGAACAAGAATATGTTAGTAACTTAAAAGAAGAATATCTAAAATTTTATGAAAATGAAGATAATTATATTAACTTAGATAATGAGCTATTTAATGAAATAAAAATGTATCAAGATTTAGCCCTAGATATTATGCATAAAGATCATTTCGGTAACATCTTAGATTCTTTAATTGATAGTAAAAAATTAGTTTATTTTGCCCATAAAATGAAAGAAGAAAATAGCGTTCTAAAATATAAATACATTGCTTTAAAAGAACTTAGAAAAAATAAAAAGTATCTTGCTAAATATATGAGTTTATATATACTTGGTAAAAAGAAAATAAATATATTAAAAGCTATAGATCATCAAATGAATATAATAAATAATTTGTTAGTTGTAACTAATTCTAATATATATAACTATAATGCATGTGC
>CAKOKM010000012.1 GCA_934091015.1 uncultured Bacilli bacterium
AACGATTATATTATACTATAAACAGACTTATTGCAGTTATTTTATTAAAACCGGAAATTCAAATGAAAATTCGCGCTATTGATTTTTATTAGCAAGTTTTTATTGATTTTTTTAATTATTTAACATATTATATACGCAAAAGGAACAATAATATGACAAAAGAATATGAAGAATTAGCTTTATCTTATTTAAATAGTACTTTTTGTATAGAACTAATAAAATATATAAAATCAAGAGACGATTATCCATTATTTAAAGACATATATAAATTAGTTAAAATAAATGGTGATGCTAGTTCTGTAGATTTTAATAAAATTAGAAGTATGTATAACGAATTATTTAAAGTTAATGATGTAATTTATTATTCTAAGAATTTACCAGTTTTTAAATATTTTAGAGATAAAAAAATTAAAAAGTTAGAAATGATTTCACCATTTGATGTACCAATTAATTTTATAAATGGAAATGGACTTGCTTGTAGTGTTGAAGGTGGTATAGTTCCATATAATAATAAAAATATTAGATATGTGAGAAAATTAAATTTAACTTTAACTAAAGCAGTATTAGAATCATATGCTCATGAAATTGCACATACTCAGCAAACTTTTATATCAGGAGTCAATAACGAAATGATTCCAATATTTATGGAAATAATTGCTAGAGATTATATAAATAGTGATGATTATATAATTAAATTAAGATTAAATAGCTTATTAAATAATTTAGAATTTATTATAAATAATCCTTTTCCACATGATGAACTATTAATAGTACAAAAAGATGACGCTATTAAATATGCTGAATCCACATTAAAAGCATTTCTGCTCTATTTTATTTATACTAATGAACAATTATCAAGTAAGAAGGCCCAAATTATAGATGGAATCCAAGATTGTTTTGATAAAACATTAAGTGTGAGAGAGTTTCTTAATAAATTTGATATAAAAGAAAATAATTATAAAAACTTATCGTTAATAAAACAATATTTTAAATAACTTACCATTTTTTGGTAAGTTTTATTTTATCTAAGCCATAATAAAACAAGTGATAATATGTTTATAGTAAATAAAATTAAAAATAATTATAAAAATATACCTGATTTAAAAACCAGAAAAATTAAATATCAATTATCAAATATTTATATTTTTTATCTTGAAACAATTTGTAGCAGTGAACAAATTAATGATTTTATATTAAAAAATATTACTAATCCTAATAATAATAGAAAAATTAATAATATATTAGCTACTCCCAACTTTAATTTGATTAAATTAGATGAAATAGATAAATATTTGTTTAATGGATTTACTATTTTAGTTTATCAAAATAAAATATATGCTTTGGAAACTAAAGCTAATTTAGATCGAAGTATTAATACTCCCGAAATTGAACAAGAACTATATGGTCCAAAAGATGCCTTTGTTGAAAATTATCAAAAAAATATTGGGTTAATCAAAAGAAGAATTAAGTCAAAAGATCTTAAAATAAAGGAATATAATATTGGTAAATATACAAGTACAAAAACTGGTCTATTATATATTGAAGGTATAACTAAAGAAGAATACATAAATAAATGTGATAATATTTTAAAAAATATTAATATAGATGGAATAATTGATACAGGAGAATTAAAAAAATATATTATTAAAGAATCATCTAATCTTTTTCCTAAGGTAAAATTAACTGAAAAACCTAATTCAGTTTCTCATGCTCTTTTGGAAGGTAAAATTGTTATAGTGGTTGATACTTCTCCATTCGCTATAATAGTTCCAGCTGTCTTAGCTGATTTTATTAATCCGATATCAGATAATTATCTTTATGCCTATAATGTTAACTTTAGTAAAATTTTAAGATTACTTTGTCTATTTATAACCGTTTTAACACCTGCTTATTACATTGCAATTGCTAATTATAATCAAGAAACTATTCCATCTAAATTATTAATAAGTTTTATTACTCAGATAGAAGGCGTTCCTTTTCCAACTACTATTGAAGCGTTAATAATGTTAATAATATGTGAAATATTAAGAGAAAGCGATATTAGATTTCCATCTAACTATGGCTCTGCTATATCTATATTGGGAGCTTTAATAATAGGAGAAGCTGCAGTTAACGCTAGTATCGTTAGTCCTATCATGATTATAACTATTTCTTTAACATTTATAAGTAGTATGGTCTTTAATAATATTGAACTTAATTCTGCTTTAAGATCATGGCGATTTTTAAGTTTATTTATAGCATCTCTTTATGGATTATTTGGTGTTGCAATATCATTTATTCTTTTAATAATTAATTTAACTAGTAGCTATTCTTTTAATTTGTCATATAGTTTCCCTGCATCGCCTTTTAACTTTAATTATTTAAAAGAAACATTAATTGCCGTTAAACAAAAAAATAATACAAAAAGATCTAAGTACTTAACAAATAATATTAGAAAGCAAAGATAAATATGAAAAAATTAATATTACTAATAATACCATTTTTAACTTGTGGTTGTTTTAATTATTTAAGTCTTAATGACATAGCAGTTGTTTCTTTAGTTCATATCGATTATCAAGATGATAATTATATTCTAACTGTTGAAATTAGAGAAAATGAAAAAGATAATCCTAACACTTCAAGTATTTATTCAAATAAAGGAATATCTTTAGATTATACATTTGAAAATATAGGTCTAACCTTAAATAAGACATTATATCTGGTCGATGTAGATACTGTTATACTAACAGAAAATGTAATAAATAAAAAATTTGAAAGTACTATTGATTATATTACTAGGGAAAATAATATAGGAAATAATTTTAATATATTAGTGTCTAATGAAGATATTAATAATATAGCTAAATTAATAAAAGAAAAAAATAAAATAATAGGTTCTTATTTTAAAGACACTATAAATAATGATTATAATAATACTGTAAATATTAAATTTAATAAATTTATTAAAAATTATCTTAACGAATATAAAGATATGATATTACCATATGGAAAAATTGAAAATGATGAATTTACTCTTAATGAAGCTATTATTTTTAATGGTGATAAAGATTCAATTATTGTTAATAATGATTATATTAAAATTTATAACTTACTTAATAATATTAATAAATATACTTTATTTAAAATAAATTATAATAATGGTTATATTGTATATAGAGTCAAAGATATTAAATCTAAATTAAAGTTGGATTATAATAATAATTTTGAAATAAATATTAATATTGTTGGTAATTTTAATGAAATGGATAATATTGATTTGGATAAAAATAATATTGAAAATTTAATTAATTTAACTAAAAATCATATTTATAATGATACTATTTCATTTATGGATATTCTTAAAAAAAACAACATAGATGTTCTAGGATTTAAAAAAATTATTTATAATAAAACAAAAAATAAATTAGATGATATAAATGATTTAACCATTGAAGTTAATATAAACTTAACTTTAGAAAGAGAAGAACTTACTTTTGATAATATAGGAGCTAAGAAAAATGAAATATAATAAATTAGAATATAATTCAGCTTTATTTTTATCTAGTTCATCATTATTTTTAGGAATTGGAATAAGCAATATAATTAATACTATTGGTAGTGATTCTTGGATATCAATTATTTTAGGAACAATTTTAGGATTAATGTTAAATTATATATATACTAAATTACCCAAAAAAGAAAATAAAATCATAATATATATTTATAGTTTTATTTTACTTAGTTTAGATATCCTGTTGATAACAAAATTAATATCTTCTATTTATTTAAATAAAACTCCTGATTTATTGGTTCTTTTACCATTAATATTATTGGTATATTATATATCTAATAAAGGTATTAATACCATTTTTAAAACTTCTTTAATTATAGCATTCATTTATATTTTAATTTATTTAATTCCTTTTTTAGCACTTGCACCTAAAATTAATATTGATGAATTTAAACCAATATTAACATCAAATTTTATAGATATTATTAAATGTAGTTTTGAATATGCATTTATAAGTACTGCCCCATTTTTAATGTTTTCTAAATTTAAAGAAAATTATAATTATAAAACTTATTTATTTTCATCGTTATTAATACTTATTATGTTTATAGTTATCATCGGTAATTTGAGTACTAATTTAGCTAAATTATATAGATATCCTGAATATATGGTATTTAAAGAAATATCTTTACTAGGTTTTATTGAAAATATACAAAATATATTATCTTATTTGTGGTTATTTAGTTCAATTATATTTTCTTCTATTGCTACATATAATATAAAAAGAGTTTCTAATAAACCAATATTAATCATAACCTTGATATTCGTAGTTTTGATATTAAATAATATTTTTTTGAAAAGCTATATTTATACTGAATATATAGCTAAATATTATGGATTAATATTATTAGCTCTAATAATACTTTATTTGTTATCGAATCTATTTAACAAAAAATGTAATCGTTAATGATTACATTTTTTTAGTTAAAATTTCTTTATTTACCATATAATATTGAATTCCTGAATATACAGAAAATACACAAGCTATTATTACTAAATAATATCCAATTGAGAATCCAAATAATTCAAATGGTAAATTGGAAAAAAACATTAAAGATAATCCAAACATCATACATACGGTTTTAATTTTACCAGCCTTGCTAGCGCCTACTGCTTTCCCATTTTTATTACTTGCTATCATTTTTATTGAATCAACAAATGTATCTCTAAGTACAATAATCACGGGGATAATCACTGGTAATAAATCATTACATGCCATTATAATTAATACACCATTTACTAAAATCTTATCGGCAATAGCATCCATTACTTTGCCAAAATCAGTTACTTGATTATTTTTTCTTGCTAAATTTCCATCAAGGAAATCTGTTACAGAAGCAATTATAAATAAAATTCCGCAAATTATATATTTTAAGCTTATTGTTACTTTTCCCATCACTAAATATTTTGTTTCTTGAATACCCATTTCATAAAAGGGAAATAACATTATAATTATTATTAATATAGATAAAAATATTCTTCCTAAAGTTATCTTATTTGGTAAATTCATTTAAACCTCCTTATTTAGTGAAAAAATTTAATATATTAGTTCCAGCATCTCCAATTGTTACTTGTTTAACACTCCAAATTATAGCTAATACAACTAATATAAAAATTATTATTATTGTTATTACAAAACTTTTATTGTCTTTTAAAGGAGCTTGTTTAGTATAAGGTGATGCTATTTCATTATTTTGATTTGCTTCTTTAATGTCTTCTTTAACAGCTTCTTCTATTTTTTTAATTTGTAATTTTGATGTTTTTTCAAACATGTATTCATTAAATTCATCTATTACTTCAACTGGATTTAATCCTAAATATTTAGAATATTCTGTAAGAATTCTTTTTAACTCAAATAAATCTTTAAAGGCACCTATGTTTCCTTCTTCAACTTGAGTAAGTTTTAATTCATCAATATTTAAATCTTTTGATACTTCTTCAAGACTTAATCCGGATGATTCTCTAGTACTTTTAAGTACTTCACTAATCTCGATTATTTTAATTCACTCCTTTATTATAAATAAAAAATAACATTTAATAAGCCATGTTCTGTACCTTTTCAGGTGGCAATCATTTATCTATCTTACGATTCTTATCTTGCTTCATTTTGCAATTTAAAACTCCCCTACCAAAATTTGGGTTTCTCACTCATGGGGTTTACCACGTTCCACTTTACTCGTTTCCAAGTAAACTCGTCTCTTTGGCACTTTTATATCTAATTTAACCAGTTAAGGTTATTTCGAAGCCGTTAGCATTTGCTACCTAAGGTTATTTTTTCCCTTAGCATGAACTTTAAAGTCATCTCAGACTTTGT
Source organism: uncultured Bacilli bacterium (assembly GCA_934091015.1). Classification (GTDB taxonomy): domain Bacteria; phylum Bacillota_I; class Bacilli_A; order RF39; family UBA660; genus CAG-533. The sequence goes on from CAKOKM010000012.1 coordinate 5,865, forward strand.
GAGCATGGACTTTCCTCTACATTAAATGCAGCGATTGCCTAAAATATTATTCTTTACCATAAACAATTTTTTCTAAATTTGATAATCTTCTTAGAAGGTCAGTATTACCATTGGGCATGCCTGTATCACTTGCACTAATTTCTTCTTTAAGACGACGATATTCAGCACTTATTTTACGATTATCTTCTCTTAAATTTTTATTTTCATTTTCAAGTGATTTAATAGTTTTAATTAATTCTGTATAATCCCTTATTACCATATCTAGATAACGATCTACTTCTTGCATACGATATCCTCTTGCATCAATTTTAAATTCATGTCTTAATATTTCATCAGGGTTTAGATATAATTTTTCTTCCATTAATACTCCTTCTAACTATCAATAATTTTATTATTTATCCTTTGATTTGTCAAGTTCGTCATATATTTTCAAGATATCTTCATATATTATTATTTCTTTTGTCTTCTCAATCATTTGTCTAAAAATGCTACTCATAATATCACCAAGATTATAATACAACATTATTTTACAAAAAATCTTGAATTCGTCAAATTATGCCAAAATATTTAAGAATTGAATCAGCGATAGTATTACCTATTAATTCTTTGTTATCCATTATCCATTTAGCATCTTCTAAATAATCATGATGAGCAACTTCTACAAGAATACCAAATTTAGGCATTCTAGTTTCACCTAAGGCACCATTAGAATATTTAACTCCTCTATTACCATTTTCTTTATCATAGTAAATATTCATTAAATCGCTTTGAATCATGTTAGCTAAACTATAAGTATTACTTGTTTGATCATTAATCCAAGTTTCTACTCCTTTAGAGGTATGGTTTGTACTAGCATTAGAATGAATAGCAATATGTAAATCAGCACCATAATATCTTGAATCTGCTACCCATAAGTTAATATTACCATTGGGATTATTACGATAAACTTTAATATTATAATCTTTTAATCTTTTTTCAATATAATTGGATAAATCATTCATTTCTTTTTCTTCATTAGTATAGCCAACTGATTTAACACCTAAATTACCATCTTGATTTGAAGGACTAAGATATACTTTATAATCAGTTTTATTACCAATGTTTAAGTTGTATGTTGATACTAGACTATCATAAGATTTATCTTCTTTAATTATGGTTTTAATTGTGGTATTTTCTTTTATTAAAATAGGATTATCATAAACAAGGCTAGTCTCATTAGGTTCTGTCCCATCTAATGTGTAATAAATAGTTCCTTTATTATTGGGATTATTTAAAGTAATATAAGAATTCTCTTTAATATAATTTGAATCTTTATTAATATAAACTGGTAAAAGTGTTTCTTTTTCTTTCATTTTAAAACTAACTATTGCTTCTTTACTATATGATTCATAATCTAGGTATTTAGCTTTAATTTTAAATGTATAATTATTATCTTTTACAAAAAATTCAGAACTAATGATGGCTCTATTTTGATTTAAAGATACTTCTTTAATTAAGATATCATCTTTAAATATTTCTAAAATATATTCGGTAGCATTATCTCCCCCGGTAAATGTTAGAGGTACATCTTGATAATCTAATAAAGCATCATTTTGAGGACTAACAATTGTAATATCACTTATTGGTGATGTGTTAGAATATAATGTAATTGAATTTATTTCAGTATCGTTATCAAATAATTTAGCAGTTAATGTTTGAGTAAGACCATTAAAATATTTTTGTTTAATAATGTATTCATTATCTTTAATTTCTTCTTTATAAATTAAAACATTATTATCATATAATCCGATTTGATAATTTTTATTATCTTTATTTAATTCACCATCAATATATAATGTGTAGTCTTCATTATTATCAAGTACTAAGTTATTATCTTTACTAAATGATGGTTCTGTATAAGTGAATTCATATGGATTTTTTACCGAAATACTTTCGCCATTTTTATCATAGGCATATATAACTAATTTATATTTTTCATCATATCTTAAATTGTTTAAATCAAAATCAACAACATTTTCCGTAGTTTTTTCATTAAAAATTATTTCGCTACTTTCATCATAAATTATTACTTCATAAACAGTTGCATTTTTTGTTTTTTCATATTCAAGATGATATTTAGTATTAACGTTTGTAAAATTTGTTATTTTAAAACTTTTTAAGAAATCATCACTATTAACGATAGAATAAGATGTAGCTAAAGAACCTATAAATAAGGTTATTAAAGCAATTAAAATAGTTCTTATTTTAAGTTTTCTTATCATTTAACTTCCTCTATTCTATTATAAATTATATAATATTTTTTAGAGAAAAAAAAGACAATATTTTTTACATTGCCTTTAAAATTTTATTTTAATTTTGATTTGCTAGATAAAAGTGATTCTAATGAATATTTATTAATTAAATCTTCAACACTATAACCAAATTTATCTTTAAATTCTTCATCATTCATATAGAAAATTTGATTTAATTTGCCATTTTCATCTATAAGATTTATTCCTAATTCCTCACTTAATTTTATTTTAGCAATAAATTCTTCCAAAGTGCTTACTTGTATAACTTGTTTATTTAATTCTAAATCTATACCATTTTTTAAACAAATTGTTCTAATACTATTATTATCTTTTAATGCATTAAATCTCATACCAATTTGTAGCAATAATTTACCTCGTTCACTTTCAGGTAGGCATCTACTTCTTTGTGTTGTTATCCATATACCTAAATTTATCTTACCGTTGGAATCATAAGTTACTCCATCATTTGTTTTAAATTTTTGAGGCACTTCTAAATCTCCATAAAAATCATAATATTTTTTAGCATATTGATACATCTCGTTCCAATATGACGTGAAAATTTCACCTTTAAATCGCATGCCTATTTCAGATAATAATTTACCTCGCTCACCTTCTGGTATGCTTCTATTTCTTTGCCTTGTTATCCATTTACCTAAGTTTATTTTACCATTGGAATCATAAGTTACTCCATCGTTAGTTTTAAATTTTTGAGGTACTTCTAAATTTCCATGTGATTCATAATATTTTTTAGCATATAGATACATTTCTTCCCATGTTAAGATAGATATTTTACTTTTAAATCGCATTCCAATTTGAGATAATAATTTTCCTTGTTCACTTTCAGGTAAACATTTTTGTCTTTGATTTGCTATCCAACGTCCTAAATTTATCTTTCCATTTGAATCATATGTAATTTCATCATTAGTTTTAAATTTTTGAGGTACTTCTAAATCTCCATATGTTTCATAATATTTTTTGGCATATTCATACATTTCTTCCCATAATAAAGTAGATCTTATATTTTCAAATCTCATGCCGATTTGAGATAGTAATTTTCCTCTTTCACTTTCTGGGGAACATGTTTGTCTTTGATTTGCTATCCAACGTCCTAAATTTATCTTTCCATTTGAATCATATGTAGTTCCATCATTAGTTTTAAACCTTTGAGGTATTTCTAAATCCCCATAAAAATCATAATATTTTTTAGCAAGTTTATAATAATCCATCCAAGTTCGATTAATTCTTTTATAATAATCACTTAAGAAATTAAATATATCTATATTCTGAATTTCAATATTAAATTTAACTTCAGAAATATTGCTTCTTTCGTTGATTCTTCCTGTTTTGTGACTTTGTTCTTTAATTCTATCCTTAATGTTATTTTCAAGTTCATTAATATAAGTATAATTTCCGGCTAAATCAATAATTACAGGATTATTATTTCGATTAACGGATAAGGCTCTACCTAGTTGTTCAAAGAAAACAATATCTGATGATGTTCCTCTTCCCATAATTACTCCATCAACATTTGGAGCATGAATTCCTTCATTATATTGATTTATAGCAAACATGACTCTTAATTTATTACTTACATTGTTACCATTTAAATCTTCATCTTGGTAAAATGCTTCTCTATTTTTCTTTCCATCAGTTCCCATCTCACTTGTTGTTGAATAGAAAACAATATTTTCTTCAACTGTTATTTGTTTAAACCATTCCATTGCTTCTTTTTTAATAATTGCTATATCGTTTACACCTTTTTCTGAATATGGTGGACAGAAATATATTAATTTTGAGTTTTTGTGAATTGTTTCTTTTATTATTTTAGCTATACTTGGTGCTTCAGATATTCTTTTTTTAGCAGCTTCTAATTCTTTTTTATTCTCTTCTTCTAAACCTAAAGAACTTGTTTTATCCTCTAACTTTTTTAGTATTTCTTCTAATCCAATTACACTTGTTTTATAAGTTATATTTTGGGGCAATATTCCATCAATTATGGCATCACATAAGTCATATCTACTTACTATTTTATTAGAAAATAATTCATCAGTTTCCGGATTAGCCATATCTCTTTCATATGAAGTATTTCGATCTCTTACAGTATAAGCTGTCATTCCAAATATTTTAATGTTAGGATGAGTTTCAATAAATGTTTTAGTACGGGCTCCCCATATTGGTGCTCCTAAATGATGGAATTCATCTAAGATTAATAAATCACAATTTATGTTTTCCATCTCTTCAAGGGATAAATTTATTAAACTCTGATATGTTCTAAATTCAACATTAGCAAAATCTTTTTCTTTACTTAAATCAGATTCTTTAATAATGTTTTCTAAATGTTCTATAATTCCATTTGATGGAACTATATATACAACTTTTTTATCTTGATTATGATAAGCTAAATTTAAAGCAAGATAACTTTTACCAGTTCCTGTTGCATGAACTATACCTACAACATCTTCACCACTTTGATAAGCATTATCTATTTTTCTATAAGCTTCTTCATTATGTTTATATAATTTTAAACCTTTATTCATTTAAATCACTTTCCACTTTTTCAATATCTACAAAATTAGTTCCATCTATTGTTTGTTTAGTAATCATTACAAAATCATTTTTAAGTATTTGACTATTAAATTCATCTTGTTCAAATTCAAAAGATTCTACTTTACCATCAATATCTATTTTAAAACCAATATTATGTCTATCCATAACATCTAATACATTATTATTTTCATTATATTCTAAAGGTATATATATTTCTTTAATTACTCCATATAATCTTTCCATAATACCACTCATTTCTATTTTGATTTTAACATAAATATGAAAATAAAAAAACTCTATGTTTTACCATAAAGTTTAATAATTAACTAAATATTTTGAAAAGCATTTTTCTTTTTAGACACTACGTATCCAATAGATGCTAATAATAATGTACCACCAAGAATGTAATAGTAATCTTCTACTCCAGTTGGAACATTGTTTGGTGTTTTAGTATTGTTACATGCAATATATTGTTTATCTACAACTATAACTGGTTTAATTGAGTAAGTTGAGTTACCTGATACAGGATCAGCGATTTTAGAAACAATTTTTGCTGAAATATTATTTGCTTTATCAGTTCCTTCTTTTGTTACTACATAAACATTGTTTACTCCATCAGCTATTTGAGTCCAATAATCTGTTGTTGATGAATTAATGGCACTATCAAAATCTACTGGTCTTAAAAAATCGTATTTTGTTGGTAGAGTGAATGTTCCATCAGCATCTTTAGTGATTCCTAATATTGTTAAATCACTTTCTTCTAATAATCTAGCAGATGATGCTAAAATCCATCCTTGTTCAGTTACTGCTTCATCTAAAAATCTTTTAGCGTTACTTCCAGCAAATTGAGATGCATTTGTTGTTGCTGATGTATCTGGTGTTTGGAAAGCAATTTGAGCTTCTTTAATATTTCCACTAGCATCATGAGTAGCTAATACTCCATCATATATTAATGTAACTGTTGTTTCACCTGAACTTGATCCATTTAAAACGTGAAAACCAATAAGATTTTTACTATCAGTTTTTCCATTAAATGATACAGAAACACTATCTCCAATATCAAATTCACTACTATAATCCATTGCACTTACACTAAGCGGTAATAATACACTAAGCATAATTAATAATACTTTTTTCATAATACAACTCCTTTTATTATCTTGCTTATTTTCTTTATAAATATAACATAGTATTTTTATTTTAACAATAATTTTTCTTTAATTTGTTAATCCTTTTTTAAAATGATACCTTATCATTAATAGAAATGATACCGAACATTATATTATAATATACCCTGTAAGGAGGTATATTTATTTATGCATAATAAAGAATATGCATTAAAACTTGTTCAAGATAAATTAAATGGTTTAAATAATTATTCCTACTCTCAAATTGGTTCTCTTACTGGATATAAAAAATTGCAAATAATTAGATTTTCTAAATTGTTAAACAAAAAGGATATTGATTCTATTTTAGTTCACGGTTTAACTAATAAACCTTCTAATAATTCACCATCCGACAAAGAAATTGAATTTATTAAGAACTTTAAGAATAAATATCCAGTTATTAGTATAACACAATTTCAAGATATTTATCATGAAGATGTTATTTGGAATCCTAATATGGTTAAAATAGTAAAAGAAAACAATCTTAAAGTAAGAAGTTATTCTTTTTATGAATCTTTGTATGAAAAGTTTCATTGGATTAAGCCTATTGCACATAGATGTTTTAATAAAGATTATGATAGTCATCCTTTGAGAGAACCTTCTCCACAAAGAGGTATTTTAATTATGATTGATGGTACTCCTCATGATTGGTTTCAAAATGGAAGAAAATCATCTTTACATTTAGCTATTGATGATGCCACAGGTGAAGCTTTATGTGGATGGTTTATGCCTACTGAATGTCTAGAAGGTTATGTTCATATGTTAGAAATATTAGTTACAAAATATGGTATTCCAGAAAACATATACTGTGATAAACATACTATTTTAATAAGCCCTATCGATGGTAATTTAACTAATTTTGGTCATATGTGTGAAGATTTAGGTATTAATATAATTGCTGCTAACACACCTCAAGCTAAAGGAAAAGTAGAAAAATGGAATAACACTATTCAAAATAGATTAATAAATGATATTAAGAGATATGGTATTAAATCTATTGATGAATTGAATATATTTTTTAATGATTTTTATTGTAATTATCTTAATGAAAAATATGCTTATGAGCCAAAAGAAAATGAAACAGCTTTTGTTTCATTAGATAATACTGATTTATCCAATATTCTATGCATAAGAGATAAAAGAACAATACTTAGCGGAAATATGTTTTCCTGGAGAAATAATTATTATCAAATATTGGAACAAGATAATTCTATAAAGCTAATTTATAAAGGTACTGAGATACATGTATTTGAAAATGTATTAACAAGAAAAGTTAAGGTTAAATACTACAATATATTTTATGAAACTAAAAAAATCGAAGGTCATAGACAAGATCCAGAAAAAAGAGAACAAATGAGAATAGATAATCAAAAACAACTTGAACAAGTTTTAAAAGAAAGAGATGAAAGATTAAAAGCAAGGGCGAACAAAGTGAGTTCATAATACCCTTGCTTTTTATATTTCATCGATTATAATTTTCATTCAAACAAAGTTCACCTTTGTTTGCTATCTGTAATTATAAATCGGTATCATTTTAACTAATGTTTAACATAATTTTTCTTTAATTTTGTAAAGTAATATGTTAATATTATTTTAGAATATGAGGGTGATTTATTTATGAAAGGGAAAAATTTTAATTATACACTACTATTATTTATACTGATTTTAATAAGTTATTTGTTTAATTTAATTGATGTTAATGTTTATAATAATAGTTCATTATCGATTGGAGTTATATTTTATTCTTTAACTTATTTAGTAACTTTTAAGATGATGAAGAAAAATAAAATTAGCGATAATAAAAAAATATTATTTTCATCTGTTTTATATTTTCTTTTATTCTTTGTATTAACAACAATATTATGTCAATTTAATAGTGAAAATAATTTATTAGTATCTTTAAGAAACGTTTTTACTCCAGAAAGTCATGAATTTAACAATTTTACAATATATTTTCCAGATGTTTATAAAATAATAATTTATTTATTAATATATTTCTTCTCACATTATATTTTTATGGTTACTTATGATGTTAGTGAAATTAATACTGGATATCTTGTTGGATTCTTAGTATCAATGTTAATTGGATTTATATTAGATCAAATGCTTTATACTACGATTTATTATTTACCAGAAGTTATAATGAATAATTTGACAATATTAGATTTTTTAAAAAGTTTGACAGCTAATTTTATAATAACATTATTTTCATCAATCTTTTTATTGATATTTGTTCCTATATTAAACATAAATAAAAAATAAGTTTCATTTTGAAGCTTATTTTATTATACATTAGAATTTCAGGCCTAGATACTATAAATTTTTTGAAAAATGTTCGCTTGACGGATAAATTATTTTTTATCCATTTGATTTAAAGTATTTTTTATCCATTCATCTAATTTATTATGAAGTGGCAAGAACCCTTTAATATTTTCTTTTATTGTTCTTTTACCATGATTATTATCATTATAATTCATATTTTTAATGGATAATTTTAAATGTTTAGTTGCGTCATCTATACCGATTATGTTTGCATAAATGTCATCACCAACTTTGACATATTTATTAATATCTTTTATATAATTATTATCTATTTCCGATATATGAATTAAACCAGTATAATCATCTTCCGCTTTTACAAATATTCCATAATTTTCAATACCAGATACTTCTACTTCAATTATATCTCCTATTTTATACATAAAAATCTTTCCTTCTTGTTATTATTATAAATAAAATGTGGTATAATCTCAAGTGGGTGTTATATATGGAAGAAAAAATAAAAGAGACAATTAATATTATTAAACCGTATTTAAATAGTGATGGTGGAGATATTGAATATGTTAGTTATAAAGATAATATTGTTTATGTTAAAATGCATGGAGCCTGTGCTGAATGTGGATATCGTGATGATACAATAACTGATTTTGTTTTAAGAACAATTCAAGAAGAAGTTCCAGAAGTTAAAAATGTAGTTAATATTGATCTTTAAAAAAATAAATATAAGCTTTAATTGAATATTTTAGTTTTAATTTATTATATATATTCGATAGTAGAGATTCATATTCTCTACTTTTTTTCATATATTCATAGAATTTTTTATTTAATTCTTTTGTTTCAATATAATTATCATATAATTTAAAAATATAAGAAGGATAAATTAATCTAACTAATAAATAATTGGCTAAGGCTTCGTTCAAATTTATTTTATCTATTAAAGATAATATTTCATAATTAGTTAAAATATCATTAAAGAAAGATTCTTTTATATATTCAGCTATATCTCTTACGCTTAGATCAAAACACATATTGGATGGATTATAAAACATATATTTATCTACTGGCGATGTTATAATATGATGTGATAATGTGAACATTAAGGTATTTTCATTGTAAATTTCAGATAATGTATTAAAGTAAGAAATTGCTATTTCTGCTAAAGATATATAATAATCCATAGCGTATTTTATTTCTTTTTGTTCTACTACTTCAGCTAATTGTTCTAAATAATAATCTACTCTATTTGACCAGAGGGTTCCCCATTTTAATTTACCGGTTGTTATTAAGTTGGAAAAACTTAAGATATTTAGATTTTCATTATTTCTAACTTTAAATAAAGCATATTCTTTGTCATTATAATTAATGGTTATATTTCCTTCTTTTGTTAATATTAATAGATCATATAATACATTTGTGTTGTTTAAATAATCTAGATTTTCTTTTAATTCATTAGAATCTATTATTTCATTAAAAATATATTGTTCATACTCATCGGTTGTTAATAAATAATAATATTCTTTTTTCTTAATGTCGATAATATTTAATTGATAATAATAATTTAATATATTTTCCATACTTAATAATATGAAAAAAAGTCTAAAATTAGACTTTTATAATTTCATGCCTGATTCAGAATTTGTTTGAGGTGGCATATCAAATATGTTACCAGTAAATTCCGTATTTGGGTTGAAATCGTTGTTAAAAACATTTTGTTCTACTTGATTATTTTGAACTTGAGGAGCTGGTTCTTGTACAACTTGTTGCTCTACTACTGGTGTTTCTACTACTGGTGTTGCATTTTGAATTGTGTCTTCTTTAACTATTTCTTGTTTATATTCTTGTTTTTGGATTTTTTCTAACATTTCTTCTAATTTTACACCAACTTCTTGAACATGCAATTGCAAATCATAATAAGCATCTAACATTTGTTGTGATAATTCCTTTAATTCATTAATATCAGCAGTTTTTACTACATCATGATTTTCTGGTTTATTATCAATTGGTTTTATTTCAGTTTTTGGTTCTTCTTTAACAGGTGCAACATTTTCTGGTTCTGATTGCTTAGTGGTGATACTTGGATCATCGGTTACTATACTTTGTTCAAAAATATTAGTGCTTTCTACTGGAGCTGGTTCTATTTTTGGCGCATCGGTAATTAATGCATCTGCTGAAGGTGTATTTACAACTTCAGAAGTTGGTTCATTAACTATATTATTTATTATATTTTCATTTGTTTCTGGAACACTTACTGTTTCTTTTGCTTGGACCACTTGAGGTTTATAAGCATTTTTTAAAGCATTAATTTGAGCTTCTGTTACTGCAATTTTTTTTGATTCATTTTGTATTATCATGATTTATGCCTCCCATGTTAGATATTTAATTTTATCATTATTATTAGCTGTTAATATAGACTTCATAATTTCTTTAATATTAGTCCATTCTTCATCAGTCATTTTGTCAGATAAAGTTGCATTATCAGAAACTTCTGATACATACATTTTAACTAATTCATTTTCTACTTTTTCATTTAAAGTATAAAATATATATTTTTTTCCTGTTGGAATATGTTCAAAATAACTTATTAATTCCGCTTTAATTGTTTCTCCGTTTGCTCTTTTTAATTCAATATTGGTATTCATATAATTCCTCGCTATTCTAATAAAATACTACCACAAAAAAATTAGTATATCAACTAATTTTTTTTAATATAAAATATCTTGCGTTAGGTGCACAATTTTCTATTAGGTATTTTTCAATATTTTCAATGTTATTTAAGTTTTTTACTTTTTTATTAGATTTGTCATAAAAACCTTTTAATCTAACTTTACTATAAGCCCAATCTCCTACAACATAATCAAAGTCATTAAAGTAATCTGTCATTTTTTCTTTAACTATTTCTTCTTCAAAACCATCACGATAATCCTTAATTAAATTATATTCTAAATCATTAAATTTGTATTTTTCCATAACTACCCCAATACGGCTATTAAAAAGCCAATAAATATTTCTGTTATTACTATGCAAAATAGCACTAACGTATCTACTATACCATATCCACTTGTTAATACAAGTTTAAATGGACTAAAATTACTTTTTTGTTTAATATTATTTTCATTATTAACTATAATATCATTTATTTCATTAACTTTTAAATTAGATAATTGTTTAACTTGATTTATAGATAACCCATGTTTTTCATACATTGTTTTACTTAATAAATCAGGTTCTATTTCAGTTAATTCATAATTTCTATTACTTAAATAAACGTTTTTTTTATGATTCCATACTTTAATTACTACATCTATATTATTTGATGCTAAAGAGATTATTTTTTTAAATCTTATTTCTTTTGCGTTTAAATAATAATCATAATAATCTATTTCTTCCTTTGATAATGGTTTATATAAATTTTTTAATAGAATCATTTTTATTAAAATAAGGTGAATATTATTAACGGAATTTGTTGTAGTTCCAGTTTTATTAGTTAACCAATTATCATATTCTTTTAAAGATGTTATAAATAAATTGGTATCTTCATTGGACAAACCATATAATTTTAAATTGTTAATAAAGTTTTTTTCATATTTTGTTTTATATGGTATTATTATGCTAACCTTATTATAGATTTTAGTTAATATTTCGATAATTGTTAATTCATAGTAATGAGATGAAGAATAATCTTTTCCAGCATTTTTACTATTATAAGCTTCAATTCCATTAGTAATTGCTCTGTTAATGAATATGCTCATTGTTAATTGCTCACCTCTCTACTATATCAAATATAACACATATTTTTTATAAATTAAAGATATCACTTTCACTTTTAAAACCGCTTCCATAATATTCAGGTATTTTTCCGTTAATTACTTTACTTGTTAATAGGATGTCAAAACTATTATTTATTTCTTGTTTATTAAAAGGTACTACGACATTACTAATGACAGTAAAACTAGCATATATATCTAATTTTATGGTATTTATACCATAGGTTTTAACTACGGTTTTAACGGAACTATCTATTGTTTTTAAAAAGTTGATACGGGATTTGATTTTAGGTCCTAAGTTAATTATAAAAATATTAGATGTATAGTTATAAAAAGGAACTTCTAATATTATATTATTATTATTTATATAATATTTATAATAATACTTATATTCATTTGAATTGGATATAGTTGATAATATGTTATTTTTAATTGCAATTAATATATCGTAGGTTGTTTCTAAATTATAGTTAATACTTTCTATTTCTTTTTGGGAATTATAATTAAATTCGATTAAATTGTTTATGTTATTTTGTTTTAAGATATCATTTTTGATACTGGAATTAACTATATCAATTATTAAATCATTTATTAATGTATTAGAAACTTCTATGATATTATCAGAACTTTTTTTACCTATTGTTGATAATATTGTATATGTTAACAAAAATATTATTAATAATAAATATATAATTGTTCTTCTATTTTCACTTTGTTTTCTTAGTTTCATAATAAAATATATGAAATATCAAATATTATATTATTGTTCTTCTATTATTTTATTTAAAGCAATTTGGAGCTTCTTCAATAGTATATCTTTTAGAATTAGTATACATTTCTATTTCAGCTTCAAGTAATTTTTCGTTAATATCTTTTTCCATTATGTTTAACATTCTTTCACTCCTTTACTTAAAAATATTTTTTTATCATATTATTATTTAGTTTTTATGGAACGAACTTTTTTAGTTTTTCGTTTTATAATTTTTCGTAGAACGAATTTTTTTAGTTTTTCGTTTTATAAAGTTAGTTTGATTATAAAATTTTAATATACTTCTAATTAAAAAAGAATCTAAATCACTTTAAATTCTTTTTATTTACTTAAAAATTATCTCTATCTCTTAAGAATGGTGGAATATCATAATCATTATCATCATCTAAGAATCTTCTCTTTGGTTCTTCTTCTTTTTCTTCTTGTTTGTTATCATCATCTTCAAATCCAGTAGCAATAACTGTAACGATTACTTCATCATTTAAATTTTCATTAATAACAGCACCGAAGATAATATTAATATCATTATTAGCACTTTGTCTAACTACTTCAGCTGCATCTTCTGCTTCAAATAGAGTTAAGCTTGTTCCACCAGTAACATTTATAATAGCATCTTTTGCACCAACAATACTTGTTTCTAAAAGTGGTGATGATACTGCTTGTTTTGCGGCTTCTATAGCTCTATTTTCACCAACACCTAAACCAATACCTATTAATGCACTACCACGTTTTTCCATAACTGTTTTAACGTCTGCAAAATCTAAGTTTACTAAACCAGATACAGCAATTAAATCACTTATTGATTGAACACCACGATGTAATACGTTATCAACTTCTTTAAACGCTTCTAACATTGGAGTTGATTTATCAATAATATCTCTTAATCTATCATTTGGAATAACTATTAAAGTATCAACATGTTTTTTTAGTTCATCAATACCTAAAATAGCATGTTCCATTCTTCTTCTTCCTTCAAATCTAAATGGTTTTGTTACAATACCAATTGTTAATGCGCCTAATTCTTGGGCAATTTCAGCAATAACAGGGGCAGCACCAGTTCCGGTTCCTCCACCCATACCGCAAGTTACAAATACCATATCAGCACCTTTTAGGGCTTCCTTAATTTCATCTTTACTTTCAATTGCAGCTTCTCTACCAACTTCAGGGTTAGCACCTGCTCCTAATCCATTAGTAATTGTTTTACCAATTTGTAACTTATTACTTGCTTTAGAAGCATTTAATACTTGTAAGTCAGTATTAGCAACAATGAATTCAACACCTTTAACTCCTGACTCAATCATTCTGTTAACAGCGTTGTTTCCACCACCACCAACACCTATTACTTTTATCTTTGCAATTTGATCCATTTCTAATCCAAACATATTTTACTCTCCTTTATTAATCATCGAAAAAGTATCCTACTACTCTAGAAATAAGAGAATTTTTCGAAGTATTCTTTTCACTTATTGTACACATTGCATCTATTTCTTCTTCAGTTAAACTACTGAATTCTCTGTTTCTTAGTAATAATTTACTATTAAAATATTTAAGCATTCCAAGAGCAACACTATAGGAATTATCTCTTGCTCCTAAATTATTAATCTTACCTATTTTACCATTTTTATTAAATACATTATTTATTAAGAGGTTAATATCCTTAATTTCAGATAAACCGCCTGTTATAATTATATAACTTATTTCTTTTTTTGTTAAGAGGTTAATGTTCTTTTTTATAACTTTAAGAAGATTATCCATCTTTTCACTAACTATTTTACTTAATTCGTATTGATTAATAGTAATTTCTTCGCCATTTTTATTAGTTAATGTAATAGTTTCTTTTTCATCAGCGTTATTAATAACTGCTAAAGCTAATTTTTCTTTTAAATATTCAGTTTCATTTCTTTTTAGATTATAAACACTTGCAATTTCTTTATCTATGTAAAATCCACCATCATCTATTATTTTATTATTAATAAATATTCCTTTAGAGAAAATACTTATGTTAGTTGTACTAGATCCTAAGTTAACAATAGCAGTGTTTTTAGTATCTAATTCTTTACTTTTAAAATTATAATAATCTACTAAACCTGTTGTTGTAATATCAATTATGTCAAGGTTACAACTATTTACTATATTTGCTAAATCATAAATTGTTTTTTTATCGGTTGATACTAAAATACTTTTAACATATAAAATATTTCCATGTTTACCGTAAGGATTAATTGTTTCTTCATCATCTACTTTAAACATTATTGGAAGTGTACAAATAAGTTCATTTTTATGATCAATTTTATTTTTACTAACATCTTGTAATAGTCTTACAATATCGTTACTTTTAACAACATTTTCTTCAAATTCAACTCTTCCATCGGTTAATTTAAAATCTAAATTGTAAGTTGGAACATTTAAAATTACTTTTCTTATTTTAATATTTAATTCTTCTTCAGTTTTAGATATAGCTTCTTTTATACGACTTATTAAAGCTTCTTTATCTAATATATAGTTATTTACATAACCTCTTGAATTTACTTTAACAGCACTTAAAATATTGAGTTTAGTTCCTATAAACTCACCAACTACTACTTTAATTGTATTAGATCCAATATCTAAAGCCGTAAAAATCTTTCTCATAACTATTTCTCTTTCTATTATGAATTATACTATAATTATTTATATATTTCAAAGAAAATGTTATACTATTTTTAGAGGTAGTGAATATGAAAACAAGTTTTTTAATTTTAATAAATAAAATGATTACAGGAGTATGCAAATTATTTGGTTATAATGCATCGGTTTTTCCAGGAAGTATTGTTAGAAAGTTTGATAAAAATGTTTTAGATAATATTAAGTATCCTAAGTATGTAGTTGCTGTTACTGGTTCCTCAGGAAAAGGATCGACCACTTCAATGATTGCCCATATTTTGGAAGATAATGGATATAAAGTTGTATGGAATAAGAGTGGATCAAATATAGTTAATGCGACTACTTCTCTTATATTAAATAATAGTGGAATATTTAACCATAAGGTTAAAGCAGATGTACTTCTTCTAGAGATGGATGAATCTTATATTAGACAAACATTTAATAAAGATACAATTACTCATTTAGTTTTAACAAATTTAACAAGAGATCAAGTTGCTAGAAATGGTTCACCGGAAGAAGTATCAGCTAAAATTGCTTCTGCTTTTAAACCAGATACTAATATGAGAATAATTTATAATGCGGATGATCCTTTAATTTATTTACTTGCAGTAGCCTTTAAAAATATTGTTGGTTATGGTATTAATAAAACAAAATATAGTTTAAGTAAATCAGTTAGTAATAATGTGGACGCAGCATATTGTCCATATTGTCATAAAAAGTTAGAATATTCTTTCTATCATTATGGACATATTGGTAATTATAAATGTGTAAATAAAGATTGTGATTTTAAAAGAACTGCTAAATATATAGGAACAGATGTTAATTTAGAAAAATGTGAAATGAAGATTAATAAATTACCTGTTCATTTAAATAAAGATGTTTTCTTTGCTGCATATTATACACTTGCTGCTTATGCTCTTTGTCATGAAATTGGACTATCTGATGAACAAATACTTAAATCTTTAAATGATCACATTATGGAAAGTAAAAGATTAAAAGAACTTACTTTTGATAATAGAGTTGTTGAAATGTTAGAATCTAAAAACGAAAACAATTTAAGTTATTTACAATCTTTAAATTATATTAATAATTATAATAACGAAAAGACGATAATACTTGGATTTGACAATGTTTCAAGAAGATATAAACTTAATGATATTTCTTGGCTTTATGATATCGATTTTGAAATTTTAGATCAAAATAATATTGATAAAATATTTTGTATTGGTAGATTTAGATATGATGTATATGCAAGATTAGTGCTTGCTGGTATTAAAGAAGATAAATTAATTATGGTTGATAATATAGGTGATATTACTAAGCTATTAAAGGTAAGTAAAGGTAAGATATTTACTATGGTTTGCTTTGATATGACCGCTATATTAAAGAAATTATTTATGGAGGATAACAATGATTAAAATATTACATCTATATTATGATTTATTAAATTTATCAGGTGAACAAGGTAATATTTTAGCTTTAAAAAAAGCATTTAATAATCAAAATGTTGAAGTAAAGCTTGATTGTTTATCTGTTGATGATAAAATTAAATTTAGTGATTATGACTTAATTTATATGGGGAATGGTTCTAATTCTAATTTTAGTATTGCTCTTGAAGATATAAAAAAATATAAAAAAGAATTAAAAAAATATATTGATAATAATGGTTATGTTATTGCAACAGGTAATTCATATTTATTATTTGGGGAAAAAATCAATGATACTGAATGTCTAGAAATATTTGATTATTATGCTAAATGGACTAATAGAACTGCACATGAATGTCTAATGAAAATGTTAAACCTAAAAGATATTATAGGTTTTCAAAATAGAGATTATGTCGTTAATATAAATAGAAATCATCTATTTAAAGTTAAAGATGGTATTTGTGATAATTTAAAAAGTGAAAATGAAGGATATCATGAAAATAATTTTTATGGAACTTCAGTTATAGGTCCTCTACTTATTAGAAATCCTCATTTTACTAATATGATTGTAAAAGATATTTTAGAGAAAAATAATCTTGTTTACCATGATGATGAATTTAAATTATTGAACGATGCTTATAATGAGTATATTAAAAATTTTTATAGTTAATTGAAATTTTAATTAGTACAATTAAATTGTAAAAATGAAGTAATTGTGCTACAATGTATTTGTAAGGGATACTTACATATAATAAAAAAAGGAACATTTAGTTTTGCTATGCTGAATGCCTACCCTTAAAATTTTAGGTTATGACATTTAATCACATTTTTATGATTAAGTGTCTATTTTTGTATGATGTAAATCATAGTTGTTATTAAAAACAGCATGATGCAGATATATCGTAAAATACTTATTATAAATTTTCTTTTACTCATATGTACACCTCCTCATCTTATTTATAATTAAAAAAATGAGGATAGACACCCAGCAACTAATTGTTCCTTAGGTGTTATTATACTACTCATGAAATTCATAAACAAGCAAACAAGTAAAAAATTACATAAAAAAACCACTTAATTTAAAGTGATTTTTTTATTTAACAAACACAATCTACATAGCAATCATTTAAGCATCTAATTATACAACAACAATTTAAATTCATTGTAAAGAAACTATTTGTTGCAATATATGGTTGGCTATTACAACAACTTTGATCTGGATTTACAGCAAGTACTCTAAATGTACAACAATTCCCTTCTAACTTTTCTACTCTAAATACATTTGAACATCCATCGCATGAACTATTTAAAGATGGATTTGAACAAGTTGCATTTGAATCTTTTGTTGTTGGCATACTTATAGGTACACCATTACCACAGCAAGTATATAACATTACTGGTCTGGTATTACATACTAAGCAATTTGTTCCTCCACCAAGCATAGGTCTATCACATGAATCTAAGCAATTATCAGGACAGGCATTTTGTTGAAGAAGTAAAATTACTTTTAATATTTCAGCAATACAACTTTTATTATTTGAATCATTGTTATTATTACACATAATATTTCACCCTTTCATTATTTCTCAATATATTTTATGTTTAACTTATAAATTAGTGATTTTATTTTTAGGGATTTTTTAGTATAATTAATACAGGTGATAAATTTATGTGGTGGCAATATTTAATAATATTTTCTGTATTGTTTATTATTTCATTAGTAATTGTTAAATTAAATAAGAAGAATTTTACTTTCGAAATTAATAAATTAGTACAAGCTTTAGGTGGAAAAGATAATATTCTTGATTATGAAGTAAACGTATCAAGATTAAAAGTAACACTTAAAGATATTACATTAGCTGATAAAGACGCTATAACTAAGTTAGGTGCTAAAGGAATAGTTGAAATTGAAAATCAATTAAAAATTATATTTGGACCTAACGCTAAAACATTAAAAAAATACATAAGTGAAATGAAGTAACTTATGTATTTTTATTTTATTTAATAATAATTTTATAAATATTCTTTTTACCTTTTTTAAGAATAATTTCACCATTAAATTCAGCATTTGGATCAATTACTTTTTCATTGTTTACTGTTATACCACCTTGAGTAATTAATCTTCTTGCTTCACTTTTTGATGGTAATAGCTTAGATTCAACTAATAATTCTACGATGTTATGATTATTAACCTCTACTGTCGGCATTTCATCAGTAACTTCACCTTTAAAGATTTTTTTGCTTGTTTCTCTTGCAGATGTGGCTGCATCTATTCCGTGAATATCTTTTACGACTTCAAACGCTAAAGTTTTTTGTGCTAATCTTTCTTCTGGTTTTTCATTAAATTTCTTTTCAATATCTTCAATTTCTTCTTTAGTTAAGAATGTAAATACTTTTAAATATTCTATAACTTTAGAATCGTCAGTATTAATTAAATATTGATAAATTTTATAAGGTGATGTTTTTTCAGCATCTAGCCACAAAGCATTTCCTTCACTTTTACCAAATTTTTTACCAGTTGCATCTAAAATTAAAGGCATTGTAAAGCCATATACTTCTTTATTATCCATTTTTCTAGCTAGTTCGATACCAGTTGTAATATTTCCCCATTGATCAGATCCAGCTGCTTGTAAAGTACAATTATAATTTCTATTTAAATATACGAAATCATATCCTTGCATTAATGTATAAGAAAATTCAGCATAGGTAATTCCTGTTTCTAATCTACGACTAATTATATCTTTGCTTAACATATAATTAACATTGATGTATTTTCCTATGTCTCTTAAAAAATCTAAGAATGTAATATCTTTCATCCATTCATAGTTATTAACTATTTGGGCTTTGCTTTCTAATAATTTATCAACTTGTTTTTTTAATCCTTCAATATTTTTAGCAACAGTCTCTTTAGATATTATTTCTCTTTCAGCTGTTGGTCTAGGATCACCAATTAAGCCAGTTGCTCCACCAACTAATATGATTGGTTTATGTCCATGTCTTGCTAATCTTTTAGCAGTTACAAATGAAGCATAGTGACCAATATGTAGTGAATCAGCAGTAGGATCTGTTCCTAAATAAAATGTTAAAGATTCATTATTAAGTTTGTCTTCTAATTCAGGTGAGCTTATATCTTTTACTACACCTCTCCATTTTAATTCTTCAAAAAATGTCATAATTATTTCCTCCTTATTTTTTAAACAAAAAAAGTTCATTAATCTAAGGGTGCAAATTAGCACGGTACCACCTTAGTTTATGAACTTTATTCATACTCTTATTAATCGTAACGTGATTTATTCGATTTAGCTCCAGGGTTGTAGGGCCTTTCATCGCTAACAAAGTTATTATATCAAATAGATTTTGTTAATGCTAGAATTATTTTTTATTTTTTAAAGCATTTAAACGATTTAAGTATTCTTGCTTAGAAATATGAACTTCCTCATTTTCTTTATTTTCTATTTTATTTTCTACTATAGTTTCATCTTTATCTTTATTTTCATTAATGTCATTATTAATTAGTATATTATTATTTTTTAGATCATTTTTCATTTCGTCTATGTTGGAAGAATAATCTTTTTTAATAATGTTTTCTAAGGCTTTGTCAACATCTTTATCACCGGTATGATTTTTCTTTTTATTTTTAACTTTATCAGATGTTGCTTTAGCTCCTAAAAGTTTTATTAATTTTATTACATCATAAATTATAACTCCCATTGCAGGCAATAGAACAATTAAAAACCATCCAGCTTTGCTAGCAACTAAAAATTGGATTCTGCCTAATTGAGGAATTTTAAATGCAACTTTTCCAATTACGTTACTGTATGATGCTGGTTTTGAATCAGCAACTGGATTATAATCTCCTTTAGTTACAAACTCATATTCACCATTAACGATTCTGATATCTTGAACACGGTGTGTAATTGTTAAACCTTCACTAATAGAACTTGTAGAAATAAAGGTTATAATATCTCCAACTTTAATATCTTCAGGACTTTTAGTTGCAACATTTACAACAACATCATAAACATGTATAGCTGGTTCCATACTACCCGATATAATAGTATATAGACTTACTTCGGGTTTATATTTAGGATCTTTTTTAACTTTTTGCATTGTGATTAAATAATACACTAAAAAAATACCAATAATAACTAACAAAATAATAGAGGCATATGACAACACTTTACCTATATAATTTAATATTTTTGTAATTTTTTTCAAAGTAGATAAAGTTTGTTCTTTGTTATTAATTTTGTTACTTGTATCTTCTTTAGTAATTTCCATAATTAACCAACTCTCTATTCTAATAAGATTATATAATAATAAAAATGAAATTACAATAAAAAAAGCCTCTAGAAGAGGTTTTTATTTTTAATAATTAAGCAGTTGCTTTATCTGAAGTAAATACAATTTTTCCAAGGAACTCTGCACCTTTGTTAAAATCTTGATTTTCATTTGTATCTGGGAATGTCATTTCAAAAGTAAAGTTGATTGTGTGTGTTGCTCCTGTCTCTGCTTTGAAAACTCCAGTTACTAATGGTTCAGTTTCTGTAGTAGTGCCTGTTGTAGTAATAACTCTATCTGCTGGATTTTCTCCAGTTCCAGGAACTGTCTTTTTGAATGTTCCAGTTTTGTCTGCAGAATCAATAGATGATGTTACCATTGCATCTTTTGTTCCAGTTCTACTTATTGTATAATGTAACTCAGTATTTTGAAAACCACTTTTATATTCAATACTAACAGCATATGGCATATTTAATGCTGTAGTTCCATTACCTGTTGCAGTATTTGTACCAGTTAAACTAAATGTTTTATGAACAAGTACATCTGGAGATGGTTTAAAATTTGTTTTTGTTAAAATTACTGTACCACTTTGTTCACCATTTGCATCTGCTGCATAACTAATGCTCATCTTACCACCAGTGATAACAACTTCTGATATACTTGTTGTTGCTTTTGTTGATGTGAAGTATGCAAATGTTGCTCCAACTACGGCTACTAATAATGTTGCTACTGCAATAATTGTTAATAATACTGTGTTTTGTTTATTAGATTCCATTTTTTCCTCCTTTATCTCATATTTATTATTCTTCACTGTTATCTTCTAAATGCATTTCAACTCTGTGATCTTGTCCATCATTTTGATTTTCTTCTTTTTCTGGGAAGAAAATAGACAATGTATAGCTTATAGTAACTTCTTGATTACGTTGTCTTTCTCCAGTTACTAATGTTAATCTTTGTTCTGTTCCACCAGTTGCTACAGTTGGAACTTCATAATCTTTTTGTGTTGTTCCATCAGCATTAGTTGACTTAGTATCTGTTTCAGAATAATATGTTGCACTAGATCCTGTTGTGTTGTTTTTAATTTGTACAGTGATATATCCTGCTTTAAAGGTATTTTCTAAAACAACTAAATCAATTTTTGTTTTTTGTTTAACTGTATCAGATGCTCCTTCTGCAGCTGGGTATTTTACACTAAAATCTTGAGTTGCCCATGCATCAGCTTTTGGATATATTCCAACTAATTCAATCTTATCTCCACCACTAACTTCAGTTGATGCAACTTCAGTAGCAGCTTTAATATAAACTGATGTTGCAGTATCATCACCATTAACAATAGCAGCAAAATATGCAAATGTTGCTCCTGTTACTACTACTAATAGTGTTGCAATACCAATTACAGTAAGTAAGATTGCATTATTCTTTCCTCCATTTTCGTTCATTTATTTATTCCTCCTTTACTATAATTAAATCTTATCATTTTAGTAATTTAATTTCAATACATAAATGTCAAATTTTTTATAAAAAATAAAAATAGGCAGAAAGATGCCCATTTTTAGGAAGAAGAAATTTTGATAGTGTGAGTTTGAGATTATATGATTTTTTATATTTTATTATTTTATGGTTTTTAATTTTCCTTTCTTCTTCATATTTAATATATAATTTAAATGTGAAAATATTGTGAAATTATTTCTTATTTATGTAAAAATAGAATTTTGTTCCTTTATTTATTTTACTATCTACTCCATATTCAAAGTTATGATTTTCTAATATATTCTTTACAATAGAAAGTCCTAGTCCTGTTCCAACAACGTTTCTACGATGATTTTTATCACTCTTATAATATTTGGTCCAGATTAGTTTTAAATCTTTTTTATTTATACCTTTTCCGGAATCAATTATTTCAACTTTATATCTATTCTTTAATTCTAGTATATTAATTTTAACAGTTAAATCTTCTCCTGTATAATTAATTGCATTATTTATTAGATTATATAATACTTGATTAATTCTTTTTTTATCAGCCTTGACTATTGCTATTTCAGGTATATTTAAAATAAATTTATAGTTTTCTGTTTCTTTTATTATTTCATATCTTTTTATTATTTCTTTTAGTTCAATTACTAAATCATATTCTTCAATATTTAAAGTATCTTTATTACTTTCAATTTTAGATAAATCTAAAATATCATTAACTAATATATTTAATCTATCAGATTCATCTATAATTACATTTAAATTATCTTTTCTTTTTTCTTCATTATCATTATTAATATCTCTAGCCATTTCCGCATAGGCTTTAATCATTGTTAAAGGTGTTTTTAAATCATGAGATACATTAGCCATTAAATCTTTTCTTAAGGTATCTGTATTCTTTATTTCTGAACATGCATAATTAAGAACACTATTTAGATCATCTATTTCTTTAATATCGTATGTTTTATTATTTTGTTCATATTCTCCTTTAGCCATTTTCTTAGCTCTATCAGTAATATCTAATATTGGTTTATTTAACATTTTAGATACAAAGTAAGAAACTATAATTGCTAAAAGTATTGTTATTAATGTTATATAAATTAATTGTCCTCTTAAGATATGAGTAGTACTATTAACATCTTCTAATGGGGTATTAAGAATTATATAAGTATTATCACTATAAGCTATACCATAAATTAAATTCTTAGTATTAGTTAAAGGACTTCTTAAAGTTTCGATTTTAGTTTTGTTATTAGAATATAAACTTTCTTTTAGCTTTTGAACTTTGGAATTTTTACTCTTTAATATACAATCTCTATTTAATATATTATAATCTATTATTTCATCATCTATTTTTAATTCTATACAGATATCTTTTTCATAAGCGATTTGTTCTAATTTAGATATATTATTAGATTTTATAATATCTGATGCGACGTTTTTAATATCTTTTATTTGGTATTGTTCATAAAATAATTTTAAGAATTCAACTTGAAATAACCATAAACAAATAAGAATTGTTATTGAAAAGGTTATTAGATAGGTAAATGTTTTTACCATTAAACTATTTTTCTTTATATTCAAATTTATAACCTACCTTTCTTATTGTTTTTATATAATTTTTATATTTACCTAATTTATTTCTTAAAAGTTTTATATGAGCATCTATTGTTCGATCACTTGCTTCATAATCAAAGCCAAAGATTTTATTAATAATATCTTCTCTGGTAAGTACTAAATTTGGGTTTGATAAAAATAAATATAATAATTCAAATTGGGTATGGGTTAGTTCTACCATCTTTCCGTCAATAGTTACCTCTCTTGTATTATTATTTAAAATAATATTATCTAATTTAATTATTGATTCTTTAGAGTTACGTTTAGTTACTGCTTTTATTCTGGCCATAAGTTCTTTAGGACTAAATGGTTTAGTAACATAATCATCTATTCCAATATCAAAGCCATTTAACTTATCTTCTTCTTCAGTTCGAGCAGATAACATAATTATTGGAATATCTTTAATATCTTTTATTTCTTTACTTGCTTCATATCCATCCATATCTGGCATCATTATATCCATAATTATTAAATCATAATCATTTTCATAAACTTTATCGATTGCTTCTTCTCCATTGGCTGCTTCATCTACTTTATATCCTTCACTTTGACAGTACTCTTTAATAACATTTCTTATTAAATATTCATCATCTACAACTAATATTTTTATAAATACCACCTCTTAATCACTTTATATTATAACAAATATATGAAAATGTAATGAAAATATTTCTTTGGATTAAAAAGGAAAACGGACTTAATAATTTATTTTAATTACAAATAAGATAATTATTTTAGATATCTTATTTTCACCACAATTTATCGTAAAATAATAAATTAAGGTGAAAATCAATAATATTATCATAAAAATAATTTACTAACTAATTTATATTTAACTTTTAATCATTTATAGGTTATACTTTAATTATTAGGAG
>CAKOKM010000013.1 GCA_934091015.1 uncultured Bacilli bacterium
GCTGGAAATTGATTTTCAAATAATTCTTTGTTTTCAAATGGATAGTGGAATTGAGCATATGGCATAGATCCTGAATCAAACCAAACGTCTAAGACATCTTTAACTCTTTCCATTGTTTTACCACACTCAGGACATTTAATATGTAAATCATCTACGTAAGGACGATGTAATTCGATTTTTCTTACATCTACGTCTTCTATTACTAAGCTTTGTAATTCATCTAATGAGCCAATAACGTGTTTATGACCACAAGAACAAGTCCATACTGGAAGTGGACAACCCCAATATCTATTTCTTGAAATTCCCCAGTCAATCATATTTTCAAGCCAGTTTGCGAAACGTTTTGTTCCAACATAGTCAGGATACCAATTAATCTTTTTGTTTTCTTCAATAATTTTATCTTTATAAGCTGTTGTTTTAATATACCAAGCTGGTTTTGGATAACAAATAAGTGGTGAATGACATCTCCAACAGTGAGGATAGTCATGAGTTATTTTAATCTTTTTAAATAATTTATCATTTTCTTTTAACCATTTAATTATTTCAATTTCTAGATTTGGATCAGTTACTAGTGTTCCTTTCCAAGGACCTTCGGTATAACATCCGTCTAAACCAACAGGGTTTACAAAACCAATACCATTTTCACGACAAACACGGTTATCATCTTCACCATAAGCTGGAGCTATATGAACAACACCAGTACCATCTTCAGCTGTTACATAATCATCAGCAATTACTTCATGGCATTTGCCTTCTACTTTAACAAATGGCATTAATTGTTCATATTTGATACCTACTAAATCGGAACCTTTATATGTTTCTAAAACTTCGTAATCATCACCTAATACCTTATTTGCTAGTGATTCTGCTAGAATAAATTTGTATCCTTGAGATAAAACTTTTACATAGGTTATATTTGGATTAACACATATTGCAACGTTTGCTAGTAAAGTCCAAGGTGTTGTTGTCCATGCTAGGAAATATTCATCGGCATCAACTCTTTTTAAAGGAACAATTACTGTGTTTACACTTGTTTCTTCATAGCCTTGAGATACTTCATTTTGAGATAATTCTGTTCCACATCTAGGACAATACCATAAGACTTTATTACCATGATATAATAATCCTTTTTTATCCATTTCTTTAATTATCCACCATTCAGATTCAATGTATTCATTTGAACATGTTACATATGGATGTTTGCAATCAATAAATTGTCCCATTTTATCTGTGACAGCATTTATTTCATCAATATTTAAAGCAGTTGCTTTATTACATTCACGGCAGAAATTTTCAACACCAAATGCTTCAATATCGGCTTTAGTTTTAAAACCTAATTTCTTTTCAACATTTACTTCAATTGGAAGTCCATGGGTATCAAGACCAATTTTTCTTAATACTCTTTCACCTTTCATTGTGTGATATTTACAAAATGAATCTTTGATAGTTTTAGCAAGTACATGATGAATTCCTGGCTTAGCATTTGCATAAATAGGTCCATCATAGAATACCCATGTTTTACCATTTTTGCGGTTTTCAATCGTTTCATTTAAAATATCCTCTTTTTTCCAATCTTGTAAAATACTTTCTTCTACCTCTTCAACTTTTCTTTTGTCTAATTCTTTAAAGTTTTTCATTTTAAATCTCCCTCCTAAATAAAAAACGTCCATAATATAGGAACGAATCTATCCGTGGTACCATCCTATTTTATGAACGTATTCATACACTTTAAACTTTAACGCAGTTAACGTATTTAGCTTATCCCTAAATCGCATCAGAAGTGATCTATAAATATTATTTTTTCATTGCTCACACCAAAATACAATTTCTCTTTAAAAAATAATTATTTATCGTCTTCATCAATTGCTTTATAAGTTACATTATAATTTTTATTTGATTGTTTGTCAATTACTATTTTTTAGCTAGATAGTATAATTAATATGATACAAGGGTAATTACTTCATAAAGTAGATTACTTTATGAACAAGAAAAAAAGTAGCTCAAAACTACTTTTTCTTTATGATTAAAATTGCAGGATTTACTGTACCTTTTTCTTCAGCGTCTTCTACGCCATATTGTTTATTCCAATGAACTCTGTAAGCATCTCCATTTTTAGCAAAGTGTGATAAAGCGTTTGCTGCTGCACCTGCCATAAATCCACTTAATCCAAGTTCTTCATTATATACTTGTTTTTCTGCTTCTTCAAATGAAATACCTTCTTCAAATTTTTTCATCATAGAAATAACTGCTTTTACTACAAATACAGAATATCCATCATTTGTATTATTATCAGCAAATTGCATCCACTCTTCTGCTGTTTCTGGTTTAACTAAAGTTAATCCTTCTCTCATAAGTGTATATTTCATTTTCTTTGCTTCAAGATCACTTTTTTCTTTATATTCAGCCCATTCTCTATCTTGTTTTTCTTTTTCTGCAACTTCTGCATCTACGATTCTATCTCCAAATATTAATCTTTTTGATGCAAATACATCTTCAGCTGCTCTTCTATCATATCCATATTCAATATTTGGGTTTGAATATAATACTTCACCATCTTTTGATGTTATACTTGAAATTGCTGCACCATAACCAACAAATGGAATACCACTATAACCAATTTCTACATTTATGAAATCAGTTACATTTCTTAATTCTGCTGTTTCTTCTTGTTTAACACCATACCACCAACCTGTGTATGATACATCTTCACCAATATGTTCTCTTAATTTGTCAAACATTACTTTCGCTTGTGCTTCTTTGTCTTGTTCTTTAGCAGCTACAAGTTCAGCAAAGGTCATATCTCCTTCTTCCATTGGTAAGAAAGAACCTGCTTGTGTATGGCATACATATTGGTAATTGTTATTTTCCATATTACTGATTAATATGCTATAACTTGAATTGTTTCCATATTGTGCTTTTACTTCTTCTAAACTCATTCTTTTTCCAAAATAAATCCAATTTGAGAAGTTTGACTTATCTCCATCATAACTTTTATCACCATCTACAACAAACTCTTTGTCGTAAAAACGGAATCCTTGCATTTTTCCATCATTTGCTACTTGCATTGGATCTCTTTCTTCTACTTCTGAGATTGAAGATTCACTAAATAGTATCCCTCTATAAATTTTTTCAACATAACTTTTCGTTACTTTTTCCATATCAATTTTCCCCCTTTTGCAGTCACAAAGTGTAATACTTTGAGATTTTCTGCTTGATATGTCGTATATTTTAGCATAAAACTATCAATTTGTCAACTTTGACCATATACAGGCTAATTTTAGTTAATAATTATTAATGTTTTTAGCTTCTCTTAATAATTCTCTTTCTTTAATTGTTTGTCTTTTATCATAGTTATGTTTACCTTTAGCAACACCTAATTTGATTTTGGCTTTATTATTTTTAAAGTATAGTTCTAAAGGTACTAAGGTATAACCTTCTTTATTAGAATATTCTTCTAATCTTTTTATTTCTTTTTTATGTAAAAGAAGTTTTCTAGTTCTTCTTTCATCTTGATTATTGTATGAACCATTATCATATTTAGCTATAAACATGTTAATAATATAGATTTCATCTTTTTTAATTTTGGCATATGAATCTTTTAAATTAGCAGAGCCATTACGAACTGATTTTATTTCCGTACCAGTTAAAACGATACCTGCTTCTATTTCTTTTTCAATATAATAATCAAAGTATGCTTTTTTGTTTTTCATTTTTCTTTTTGTCACCATCCAGTATTATGAAGTCAATTGTTTTTGCTTCTTTGCTTGCTGCAATACATTTTACTCTAACTTTATCGCCAAGTCTATAGGTTTTTTTAGTATTTTGACCAACTAGGGCAAATAATTCAGGTATGTAATT
Organism: uncultured Bacilli bacterium; assembly: GCA_934091015.1. Taxonomy (GTDB): domain Bacteria; phylum Bacillota_I; class Bacilli_A; order RF39; family UBA660; genus CAG-533. The sequence continues at coordinate 3,859 of CAKOKM010000013.1, forward strand.
AAAATAATCTCCTTCTAAGGTGTTAGTATGAACTAATCCTTCAATCATATTTGGAAGTTCTACAAACATACCAAAACTTGTTACACCACTAATTTGGCCTTCAAATATTTCTCCAATATGACTTTCCATGTATTCGGCTTCTTTCATGTCATCAACTTCACGTTCTGCTTCAACAGCTGCTTGTTCACGTAAACTACAATTATTAGCGATATAATCTAAATTTGATTCCCAGTAGTTGATAACTTGATTGTTGATATTACCATTATATAGATATTCTCTTAATAAACGATGAACCATTAAGTCAGGATATCTTCTTATTGGACTAGTAAAGTGGGTATAACACGTACTTCCTAGACCAAAGTGTCCAATATTATCTTTTTGGTAAATAGCTTTTTGCATGCTTCTTAATAAGATATTAGATAAAGTATCTATTTCTGGAACATCTTTTAATTGATTTAAGATTTTTTGCATGGTTATGGGTTTAATGTCATTAAATTTACCAACTAATTTGTATCCCATAGAACTAACTAGATGAATGAATGAATCAATCTTTTCTTTTTTAGGTTCGCCATGTACACGATAGATAAATGGTAAATCCATATTATAAATATGAGTTGCAACTGTTTCGTTAGCAGCAATCATGAAGTCTTCGATTAATTTTTCTCCATCTTCACGGTCATAAACTACAACATCAATACACTTTCCATTTTTATCGCATATTATTTTGGGCTCATCTAAATCAAAGTCGATATAACCTCTTTTTTCTTTATGTTTTCTTAGAATATGAGCAAGTTCGTTCATTCCTTTTAAAGTATCAGCAAATTTAGCATATTCAGGATCAACTATATCACGCATTAAGATATCATTAACTTTTTTATATGTCATTTTTTTACTCGATTTAATATATGATGGGAATATATCATATTTAATAATGTTACCATTAGAATCAATATCCATTACGCAAGACTGAGTAAGACGAACTACTCCTTCATTTAATGAACATATCCCGTTTGATAAAACGTGAGGTAGCATTGGTATAACTGAGTACGCTAAATATGAACTTGTTCCTCTTGTAAAGGCATCTTTATCTAAAGGACTATCTTTAGTTACATAGTATGATACATCGGCAATATGAACTCCTAAAGTGTAAATTCCATCATGTTTACTAAAACTTATGGCATCATCAATATCTTTAGTATCGTCACCATCAATTGTAAAAATCATTTCATTAGTTAAATCTTTACGGCCTACTAAATCCTTTGATTCTACTTCAGTTGGTAAGTTATTAGCCATATCCATAGTTTCTTTAGAAAATTCTTCATATATTTTATATTTATAAGCAATAGATGCGATATCTACGCCGGGATCATCTTTATGACCTAGTACTTTAACTATTTTACCAATGTAATAATTTTTTTTAGTTTCTTTTACTAAATTAACGACAACTTTAGTTCCTTCTACACAACCTGATAAGGTATTAGGATCTATTTCAATAGTTAATTTTTTCTTTTTTTCATCTAGTTCTAAGAAAGGTTTATTCTTTTTGAAAATAATTGTTCCAATAATATTTTTAGTATCACGTTCTAAGACGCGAATTACTTTTCCTTCTTTTTTACCATTATAAAGTATAACTTCAACTAAGACGGTATCTCCATCAACAGCGTTATTTAAATTATGGTAATTAATGTATAGATCGTCGACTTCTAATAGAAGAAAACCATTTCCCATTTTATTAATACTTATTTTACCAGCTTTAACTCCGGGATTATTATCATATAAAATATATTTATCTTTTTTAGTTTTATAAATAACGTATTCTTTAACTAATTCTTCTAGGGCAAGCTCTAATTCTTTTAATTCTTCAGGACTTTCTAAACCTAAAAGATCATTAATTTCTAATAAACTTAAAGCATCATATTTATTTTTTAATTTTTTAATTATTTCTTCTTTCATAATTGTTTCTCCTATTTATTCTTTATAAATATATCATAATTTTAGTAATAATAAAAGAGTACCTGTCAAATAGGTACCCTTAATAATTATATCATGTATATTACAAATGATAGGACAAAGAAGGCCATGCCTAGTACGAATGTGATTCGACTAATTAGTAGTTCGGCTCCTCTTTCTTTTTGATTAGAAAATAATTCACTATTTCCACCTGTAATTATTTGACTAGCATCTGTTGCTTTATTACTTTGTAATAAGACAATTGCGATAAGTAATATTGATATAATTAATAACGCTGTTTCCATACATTTCTCCTTGTCAGTTAATAATTTATCATAAATATGGGTGTTTTTCAAGTGAATATTTGGTTTATGCTTAGCGACTAGAATTATTATAACAATTTAGATCGATTTTTTGGTTATCCTTTACTTTTGCAACTTCTTCTTCTTTAATTGCATCTTTGTTTAAATCAATAGTTTTTAAAATTGTATAACCATCAATTGTATCAACTAAATAATATAATTTATTGTTGTTATATTTTATAGTATCATCCTCATAAACGTTTTCTTTTTTACTTTTTAAATAATTTAGTAATGTGTCATTATATGTACTAATGTGGTCAACAGTATAGGCTAACTTGGAATTTCTATAAATTTCTATATATGCACATGTACCTGCAAAACGTACTAAAACTATATTATTATTTTTAATCATTAAATATAAACCACCATCGGTTGTTTCTTCTGGAATAGTTATTAATGTATTGTTAATATTGAATTCTACTTGTGTGCAGCCATTTATTTCGCTATATTCTTTGCAACTAGCAGTATAATTTAAATTACCTTTTTTTAATTTTATATTTTTAAAAATGGTTTCTGTATCAACATCTGCTTCATACAAATCACCTACACTTAAATGTATAATATCACTATCATCGTTTAGTGGAAACATATTAAAATTAGTGGCAAGATTTTTTGCGGTGGTTGTTGTAGTGCTAGTAGTTGTACTGTTTGAATTATTATTATTTTTCTTTGTTGTATAAATTAATAATCCAATTAATATTAATAAAAATAACACCAATACAACTAGAATAATTTTGTATTTTTTATTATTCATTTCATTCATACCTCTATTTAAATTTTAAATTTTATTAATTTTATTTACAAGATTTATAAATGATAACTAGTTATTTTTACATTAATTTGACAATAAATAAAAAAGAAATATTATTAGTTATTTTGTAACTTTATTATTTCTTCCTTTGATAATTTAGTACACTTTATAATTGCTATTACACCGTTAACGGTATGATATGTTTTAGAAATTACTTAGTAAATTAATTAATCTAGTATTTTTATAAATACTTTCTCTACCTACTTTTTCAAATTCTAGAAGTCCTGCAGCAACCAAACTATTTAAATATGTAGCAGCAGTTTGCCTCGTAACTCCACATCTATCTTCAATATAATTGATTCTAGTATATACTTCAAAGAATAATGAATCTAATAATTCATCAGAATATATTTTAGGTAATTTATTCATAAATTCTTCTTTGTAAGATTCCATCTCATTTTGAATTAGTTTAATTAATTCAATAGTATTTTTAGATGTTTCTTTTATTCCTTTTAAGATATAAATAATCCAATCTTCATAATTATTATTTTCTCTAAATTCAGTAAATAATTTATAATATTGGTCTTTATTCTTATTAATGTAATTACTTAAATATATTATTGGGCTATCTAAAAGATTATTTAATACTAAATATAAAACATTTAATATTCTTCCAGTTCTTCCATTTCCATCATAAAATGGGTGAATTGATTCAAATTGATAATGAATTAAAGCCATTTTGATTAATGGATCAACTTCATCATCATTTTCATTAATATAATCTTCAAGATTTTTTAATAAATCTCTAATTTCTTTTTCTTCTTGTGGTGGAGTATAAATTACTTCTCTAGTTTTACTATTAACTAATTTAGTTCCAGGATTCTTTCTTACACCAGCTTTATTGTGTTCAATTATTCCTTGAAGTTCTACTAAAATATTAGTTGAAATAAATCCTTTTTCTTTAATTATTTCATATCCACGCCAAATAGCACTTCTATAATCGACAACTTCTTTAGCAGATTCATCTTTATATCCACTTTCTGTTAAAACTTTATAAATACTATCATGAGTAGTAACTATATTCTCAATTTCACTACTATCTTTAGCTTCATTTATTGTAATAGCATTTATTAAAATATGTTGATTAGGAATTGAATTAGCAAATCCTTTTAATTCTGCAAGTGATCTAGAAGCTTCATTTAATGCTTCAAGAATTCTAGGTGTTTTTAAATTAAAATCGTTAAATGGTAATAGCTTCATATTATCATCTCCTCATGTATAATATTACACTATTTTTTTAACATATACAAGAAATATGTTAAATTTTTAATATTTTTTTAACATTTTTATAGTTATGTTAAATTTTTTCTTATATTTTTACCATTCTCACAAAAACTTATCTCTAATATTTTTTTATATACTTCAAGTAATTTTATTTTTTCATTCAATAACATACAATGCTTAAGATAATCAGTACCAAGTCCTGGAATTTCTTTTGACACTTCTTTAAAATAAGCTATTCTACTTTCAATAAAAGGTATTTTACTTCTACTCCATGAATAGCTATAAGATCTAATGTTTAACATATTACCTAACATAGACAGTCCTATATGTACTACAATAGGCATTTCTAGTAAGATATTATTATTTAAATTATTTCTTGATGTATATATATTTATTATTCCTCCCATAAACTTTTCTGAATATAAATCAAAGTTTACTTATGATAACTTAACACTTTTTAATTCTTTTCCATTTTTTTGTTTACTTAATATAAACCTAAACACTATGTTTTTGTAAGTTAAAAGTAGACAACTGAGAGGGGGCAAATAGACAATCATTAATATTTAATAGACAATTATTTATTTTATTGTTTATTACAAAATTAAATTTATTTTACATATTCCATGTATTATGTGTTAATTTTTCTTCTATTCTTAATAATTGATTGTACTTTGCTATTCTTTCTCCTCTTGATAGAGAACCTGTTTTAATGTAGCCTAAGTTTAGTCCAACTGCTAAATCAGAAATAAATGTATCTTCTGTTTCTCCACTACGATGGGATATTATAGTTTTAAAATTATTATTTTTAGCTAGTTTAATGGTTTCTAACATTTCAGTTATAGTACCTATTTGATTGGCTTTTAATAATATTGCGTTGTTATAATGTTCGGTAATACCTTTATTTAAGTATTCGATATTTGTTACAAAGTAATCATCACCAACTAACATTATTTTATTTCCTAATTCATTTGTTAATGTTTTAATTGTCTCTATATCATTTTCTGATGCGGCATCTTCAATACTTATTATAGGGTATTTTCTAACTAATTCTTTATAAAAGTTTACTAATTCTTCTTTATTTATTTTTTGTTTATTAATTGTATACATATTACCATCATAGAATTCACTTGCAGCTGCATCTAATGCGATAAATACATCTTTACCTGGAACATAATTTGCTCCTTTAATAGCTTTTACAATATAATCTAGGGCATCTTCTATTTTTTCTAAGTTAGGGGCAAATCCGCCTTCATCACCAACTCCTGTGGAAAAACCATCAGTTTTCAACAATTCTTTTAGTTTATGAAATACTTCTGCTCCACATCTTAATCTTTCTTTAAAGGTATCTTGTTGTGGTACAATCATAAATTCTTGAATTTCAAGACCACTTGATGCATGAACTCCACCATTAACTATGTTCATCATTGGATATGGTAAGGTGTAAGGTCCATCAAAAATTTCAAATAGTTCTTTATGTTGTTCATGAGCAATTGCTTTCATTGTACAAAGTGATACGCTTAATATTGCGTTTGCTCCTAAGTTTGATTTATTATTAGTACCATCTAATTTAATTAATAGTTTATCAATGTTTTCTTGATTTGTTTCTAGTCCAATAATATTTTCTCTAATTATTCCATTAACATTGTTAACTGCTTTTAATACTCCTTTTCCATCATATCTTGTTTTGTCATTATCTCTTAATTCTAGAGCTTCATTTGTACCAGTTGATGCTCCTGAAGGTACACTTGCTCTAACAAATGATCCATCTTCTAAAAACATATCTGTTTCAACAGTAGGATTTCCTCTTGAATCTAATATTTCTCTTGCTTTTAAATCAATAATTTTCATAATATCTCCTTTATATCTTGATTTAATTATAGTATTTTAATTTAGTTGATGCAATTATTTTGGTAAAATTAGGTGTAAAGTGAGAATTCATTTTGACTAATTTAAAATGATACACCTGACTAATTTAAAATGAAGAAAAAATATATGAAGAAAAAATATAAAGACTTTTAGTAAAAAATTTGATAAAATATATTGGTAGAGGTGTTCTTAATGAGAATAGTTGAATTAAATAGTTCTGAATTTAGTGATTTTGCTAATAATCATCCTTTAAGAAATTATTGTCAAACAATTGAATATGCAAAAGTTATGAGTGATATGGGTTATACTCATGATTTAATAGGATATAGAGATGATAGTAATAATTTGGTTGCTGCTTCTTTAGTATTAAGAAAGAAAATAGGTACTTTTGCGAAGTTTGTTTATGCTCCTAAAGGTTTTTTAATTGATTATTATAATACGGAATTATTAAAGAAGTTTATTAAAGATGTTTGTTCTCATTATAGAAAAAAAGGTTATTCTTTTTTAAAGATTAATCCAGAAATTATAATTGGTAATGTGGATAAGAATAATTTCACTTTTAATTATAATCAAAACGTTAATATTATTGACGTTCTTAAGGATGCTAATTTTAAAAGAAGAAGAGAAATTTATCCATTAGATTTCTTATTTCCAAGAATTAATCCTTATATTAATTTAAAAGAATATAGTCAGAATGAAAAGCTTAATGAAATTTTAGGTTTAACGGAAGATAATGGATTAACTGTTGAGGTTCTTGATATAAAGGATATTGATATTTTATATGATATTGCTAGTAAACATAGTTATCAAACTATTAATTATTTTAAGAGTATTTTAAATCATTTTGGTAATAATGCGGAACTTATATTGGTTAAAGCTAATTATGAAAAATGTTTAATAAGTGCAAGAGAAAGATATAATAAAGAACTTGAAAATAATAATTATTATAATGAAAGACTTCAAACTGATAGTAGTGATGAAGCAGTTAATAAGAAGATGCAAAGTGATAAGGATTTATTAAAATATAAAAATCAGGTTGTTGATGCTACTGCTGGTCTTAAGTTACATAAATTTAAATATATTGGTGGTGCTGTAATAGTTAAGTATCAAAATAGGGTTAGTATTGTTTTAGAAGATTATGATAACGATAATGTTTATGCTCAGTATTACTTATATAATTATTTGATTAATAATAATAAAGAAATGTATGAATATTTGGAATTAAATGGTCTGGCTAGTGATTTTAGTGAAAATAGTATGTATTATGATTTTAATAAAGTTAAGTTAGATTTTGATCCAACCATTTATGAGTTTATTGGAGAATTTGATATTGTTCTTAATGAACTATTATTTAAGAAGATTCAATCTAAAGGATTATTAAGTAAGGAATTCTTACCTTCGCATAAATTTGAGCAAAATTAAAGAGATTCAGTATTTGAATCTCTTTTTGTATTAGTAATTTTCAGCTTTTAATTCCATGTAACTTTGTGGATGGTTGCATACTGGACATACTTCAGGTGCTTTTGTACCATATGTAATATGACCACAGTTACGACAAATCCATACTTTTTCTTCTCCTCTTTGGAATACCATATTATCATTAATGTTTCCTACTAATTTTAGATATCTTTCTTCATGATGTTTTTCAATTTCGCCTACTTTTTCGAATAATTCAGCTATTTTATCAAAACCTTCTTCTCTAGCGATTGCAGCAAAATCTTTATACATTTCGGTCCATTCATAATTTTCGCCATTTGCAGCGTCTTTTAAGTTATCTATAGTAGATGGAACTTTTCCACCATTTAATTCTTTAAACCATAATTTAGCATGTTCTTTTTCATTATTTGCTGTTTCTTCAAATATTGATGCTATTTGTTCATAGCCATCTTTTCTTGCTTGTGATGCGTAGAATGTATATTTATTACGCGCTTGGCTTTCTCCTGCAAAAGCAGCTAATAAGTTAGCTTCTGTTCTACTTCCTTTTAATTCCATTTTAATTCCTTCTTTCTTTGTTAATTATACCATTTTTTAATATTTGATATCAAGCGAACATATACTTTATTATGAATAGTAAGGAAGAGGAAACAGCTTCTAGGGTTAATACTTTAGCAGCATTAATTATAGGTTATGCTCTTACGTATCCTTTTAATAGTTATGTGCAAAATGCGCTTGGAAACTGGTTTATGTTATTAGGGCAAGTATTAGAAACTAATGCTACGTTTTTACAGTTATATCAAAGCAATAATAACACTAATAATCAAAATAGTGATAATGGTATGAAATATGATCTTGAATTGGAACAAATTAAAGATGCAATAAATATAATGAAGGAAGAAATTGATAAGTTAATTGAGGCAAATAAATAGTTTTATGTTTTCCTGTAGGAAAAGATACTGTGATTTTTGTTAATATGTTTTCCTGTAGGAAAACATAACTGTTTTTTAAATATAAAAAAAGTAGAACCTAAATTAAATTCTACTTAATTATTATCTACTTACTCTAAAACGTTCTTTTGGATCTAATATCTTTTTACGTAATCTGATAACTGCAGGAGTTATTTCAACGTATTCATCATCAGCAATAAATTCTAGTGATTCTTCTAAACTAAATGTTTTTGGTGTAATTAAGTTGATTGCTTCATCACTTGATTTACTTCTGGTATTAGACATTTCTTTATTTTTACATGGGTTAACATTTAAATCATTATCTCTATTATTAATTCCAACTATCATACCAACATATACATCAGTTGCTGGTCCAATAATTAAAGTTCCTCTTTCTTGTAAGTTAAATAGAGAATAACCTAAACTCTTACCTGTTTCCATAGATACTAATACACCATTTTTTCTTGAGGCAATAGGTCCAGCATATGGTTTATAATCACTAAATGATCTAACCATAATTCCTTCTCCTTTTGTATCTGTTATAAAAGCACTACGATAACCTAGTAATCCTCTTGTTGGAGCTTCAAATTCTAAATGAGTATAGTTTTCTTCATTTTCCATTTTAAGAAGCATACCTTTTCTTTCTTGTAAGGCATTAATTACAGTACTTGAATAATCATTAGGAACATTTACGATAACTGTTTCAAATGGTTCACATTTTTTACCATCTATTTCCTTAAATAAAACTTCTGGTTTTGATACACATAATTCGTATCCTTCTCTTCTCATGTTTTCTAAAAGAATTGATAAATGTAGTTCGCCTCTACCACTTACTTTAAATCCATCTGATGATGGTAATTCTTCTACTTCTAAACCAACGTTAGTTTCTAATTCTCTTTCTAATCTTTCTTTAATATGTCTAGTTGTTAAGAATTTACCACTTTGGCCTGCAAATGGGCCGTTATTTACCAAGAAGTTCATTGATAGAGTTGGTTTTTCTATTTCAATTGGAGGTAATGGATCAATGCAGTTAAGTTCATTAATTGTATCTCCGATAGAAATATGAGAACATCCAGCAATAGTTACAATATCACCATAATATGCTTCTTGTTTTTCAACTTTTTTAATTCCTTCATTAACAAATAATTTTGTTATTTTGAAGTTAGTAATTGAACCATCATTTTTAACTAATGATACTGTTTCGCCTGATTTTACTACACCTTTAGTAATACGTCCTATTCCTAATCTTCCAATGTATTCATCATAACCTAGGTTAGAAATTTGTAATTGTAATTTATCGTCTACGCTTCCTTCATATGGTTTGCATTGTTTTAAAATTGTTTCTAATAATGGTTCAATAGTTGTACTATCATCATCTAGTGAATATTTAGCAATTCCATCTCTAGCAACTCCGTAAATAATTGGGAAGTCTAATTGTTCATCAGTAGCGTTAAGTTCACAGAATAAATCGAAGGTCATATTAACTACTTCTTCAGGTCTAGCGTCTTTTTTGTCAATTTTATTAATAAATAAGATAGGTCTTAGATTATGTTCTAATGCTTTTTTAAGAACGAATCTTGTTTGAGGCATTGGTCCTTCTGATGAGTCTACTAAAAGAATAACTGTATCTACTGTTTTAATTACACGTTCAACTTCTGATGAAAAGTCTGCATGTCCTGGTGTATCAACTATATTAATTTTATAATCTTTATATCTTATTGAACAGTTTTTAGAATATATTGTAATTCCTCTTTCTCTTTCAATATCGTTACTATCCATAACACAGTCTACAATTTGATCTCTTTCTCCGAATGCGCCATTTTGTTCAAGTAAAGCATCTACTAAAGTACTTTTACCAGCATCTACATGGGCTACAACGGCTATATTAATTATTTTATCCATAATCTTTCCCTCTTTCAAACATAGTTCATACTACTACAAAATAGGGTAAAAAGTCAAGAAAAATATTTAAAAAATAGATTATTTGTACGTATTATTTACTATTTTATCTTGTCATAATAATATGATATACTTTTTCTAGGTGATTTTAATGAAAAAAGTTAACTTTAAGAAATGGATTGATAAGAATAAATATTACTTAATTACGGGTATTTGTTCAATCACAATTGTTATTGCACTATATATATTAAATGAGGTTGCTCCTTTTGGAGAAAATTCGATGCTTACAGTTGACTTTTATCATCAATATGGCCCTATGTTAGGAGAATTATATGATAGAGTTAAAAATGGTTATAATTTATTCTATTCTTTTAACATGGGGATGGGCCTTCCATTTTTTAGAAATTTTTATAATTATATGTCAAGTTTCTTTAATATTATAATATTTTTAGTAAAAAGAGAAAATTTATTAGCATGTTATTCAGTTATTATTGGATTAAAAGCAGTTGTTTCGGCTGTATGTATGAATATATTTCTTAATTATAAATTTAAAAAGAAATCTTATATTAATATTCCTCTTGCAATAATGTATGCTTTTAATAATTATTTTGTTGCTTATTATTGGAATATAATGTGGATTGATGGACTGGTATTATTACCAATTGTTGCTTTAGGTATTGAAAAACTTGTTAATGATGATAATGTTTATGTTTATATATTTGGGTTAGCTTTAATACTTTTTAGTAATTATTTTATAGGTTACATGCTTTGTATATTTAGTGTTTTATATTTTATAGCTTATTTATTTATTATTAGTGATAAAAAAGATATTAAAACTTATATTAATAAATCTTTAAAATTTATGATAAGTTCTTTAATTGCAGGAGGTATTTGTGCATTTGCTTTAATGCCAATGTTTAAATCTTTAACTGATATTAGTGCAACAAGTGATGTTTGGCCAAGTAGTCAATATTATAGTTTTACTTTATTAGAATTTATTTATAATCATTTAAGTGGGGTTTCAACAACTGTTTTTAAAAGTGATGCAATTAATGCTCCAAATATATCATGTGGAATTGTAGTTGTTCCTTTACTTATACTTTTCTTATTAAATAATAAAATTAAATTAGGAACTAAATTAGGTTATATGTTTCTTATTGGAGTAATGATTTTTAGTTTCTTTTATGTTCGTTTAGATTTTATATGGCATGCATTTCATGTACCCAATGATTTACCTTATAGGTATTCATTTATATATCCTTTTATTTTAATAGTTATTAGTAGTTATGCTTTAAATAATATTAAAAGTATTAAGGAAATTATTGTTATTATAGTATTTATTTTATCACTTATTTTTGTATCTTCAGTTTACTTTATTAATGAATTTGATATAAGTGATAAAATTATTATTGCTAATTTAATTATTTTGATATTGTGGTTTATGATGTATGTTATTTATAAATATTTTAAAGATAAAAAAGGAATTATTCCTTTAATTAGTATTCTTACTGTTATATTGGAAGTAATTATTTGTGTTAATAATAATTGGGATATATCTCAGAATTTAGAAAATTTTTATGAAGATTATGGGATGATTCAAAATAATTTAGATTTTGTTAAAAATAATGATGATAATTTATTTTATAGAATTGAAAGAAAAGATATGCATACTTTTAATGATTCATCTTGGTATGGTTATTATGGAATTAATGCTTTTAGTTCAATGGAATATGAGAATTTAGCAGTCTTAGAAAGTAAATTAGGAATGCCGGGAAATTATATAAATAGCTTTTATTATACTGATAATACGCCTATTTATAATGCAATTTTTAATTTAAAATATGTTATTGGTGATATGGAAGATAATAATTATTATGATTTATTTTTTAGTGATATTATTAATAATAATTTTATTTATAAATCTAAGGTAAACTCAAATTTAATGTATATTGTGAATAAGGATATTAAATCGTGGGATTTTTTAAATGCTAATCCATTTGAAATTCAAAATGATTTTGTTAGTAAGAGTTTTGGAAAAGATAATGTTTTAGAAAATGTTAAAATAAATAATGATTCTATTGTTAAATATGATAATGGGATTGTTCATAAGTTGGATTTTAATAAGAATGAAGGTTATATTTATATATCTGATAATATTAATTCAATAATAATTGATGGTAGATTGTATACTAGAAATGAAAATAATGTTTATATTGATGAATCTTTTGATTATTTTACAAGTATTTCGCTTAGTGAAAGTAAGGTAATTCATTTTAATGGAATTAATAGTGTTTATGTGGCATTTAATAATGAGTTTGATAATGATTTATATATATATTCGGTTAATGAGGATAAATTAAATGAACTTAATAAGACTTTAATTGATAATATGGTTTATATAAATGAATTTAAAGAAAATAAGATTAATGCTTATGTTAACTCAGGTGAAGGGACTATTTTTACATCTATTCCGTATGATGAAGGTTGGAAAGTTTATGTTGATGGAAAGAAAGTAAATACATTTGAAATCGGTAATGCTCTTTTAGGATTTGATGTAACTGAAGGAGAACACAATATTGAATTAAAATATGAGATTCCTTATTTTAAAATAGGATGTGTAATTTCTATTAGTTCATTAGGATGTGTCTTAATTTATTATTTACTAAAAAAGAAAAAATTGATTGGTGATTAATCAATTTTTTTGTTTACAAATATTTTATTTATATTTTTAGTTGGTAACATGATTTTAACTTTATTAATATTTTTAATTTCGTATTTAAGATTTGCTCTATTTAGTTTTTCACCATCTATACACCAACTATATTTAGGATATTCTTCAAATTCAATTTTCATATTATTGGTTTTATAAAATTCGACACCCGATACTTTAGTTGCATCCATGGTCATTAATAGGGAAAATGTTTTTATAATATCTTTGCGACGATTAAAATTACATAATAATACTTCAAATTTATCATCATCTAATTTAACATCGCGATAAAAGTTATTTATTCCGGCTATACGATTAGCGTTTGATATAAGAACAAAGGAATAGTAACCGGTTTTGGTAATTCCATTAACTTCATATGTTATTTTATATAGTTTTGTAGGACTAAAGTAATCTTTGATTCCTTCTATTAAATAAGCTAGATATCCATATTTTTTCTTTAGTTTTCTTGGAGTTAAATATGGTACTTGCATGAATTTACCGAAACCTGCTACATAGACAAATGGCTGATTATTAATTAGGCAAATATCCATTTCTTTAACGCAACCTTTTAGTAACAATTTAAGATTGTTTTTAATGTCTTTTCCATATCCAAACATAACTCCTATATCATTGGTTGTTCCTACTGGAATATGGGATATTATTAATGGCTCTTTTCTTTCAAGATTTCCACTTACTATTTCGTTAAAGGTACCATCGCCACCCATACTAATTACTAGATCTACTTTTTCAAGATGTGATATTATTTCTTTGGCATGACCGCGATAACAGGTAGCAATAAATTTAGGTGTATAACCATTTTTAATTAATATGTTTTTATATTCTTTTAAATATTTGGTTTTAAATACATGGCCACTGTTGGGATTATATATTAATACACAGGTTTTCATAGTTATTCCTCTTTCATTAAATATATATTATATTTTAACATAAATATTTATACAATTGATAAAATTATGGAAATTATAAATATATTTATCAACAAAAAAATATCAATCTCTTTTAGAAATTGATACTTTTCTATATTAAGTTCAAACATAATAGTTGGAACTAATTTTCGATGGAGGGGCCTACCAGATTTGAACTGGTGCTCAGGGAGTTGCAGTCCCTTGCCTTACCACTTGGCTAAAGCCCCATCTAATACAATATATGCAATATTTGGCATTGCAAGAATATTGTATTATATAATTTTTTTAAAGTCAATAAAATTAAAGCCGAATAGCACTTTATGTGATTAATTTATGCTAAAGCTATATTCATTTTCTCTAGTTTTAATTATAAAATTTTTCTTATCAGCTTTAGAACTTACATTATTTGGAATGTCAAAGAATATTTTATTTTTTAAGTTAGAATATGTTTTACCATAAATTGTTGATGTTTTATCGTTTTTATTAATAGTATAATTTATTTTAGAGAATTTATTAATTATATTTTGATCTTTATTATTAGTACTTCGTGCTAATAGAGAATTTTCATCGATGTTTATTTCATAATCAACGATTAATAACTCATTTTGATTTCTATTATCTGGCAATATAATATCTGTCAAGGTTTCACAATTATTTTCATTAGAACATTTTTGATAAGTATATTCATATTTATTTTTAATTTCCATATTTGTTATTTTTAAATTAGTATTACCATAAAGTGTTTTACCTAAAATAAATGTATCTCCAATATTTAGATTTGTAGTTTTTAAATCTTTATCTAGATTAGATGCATTAAATTTATATTCTCTATATAGATTATTTCTAACTCCATTTTTATATTCATAACCTTTATAAACCATCAATTTTAAATTACTTGTTTTGGCGTTTTTTGGTAACTCATATATAAATAATAAATTTGTTGCTTGGTTAGGTATGAGATCTCCAATATAGACTGTGCCTAAATCAGAAAAACTATTAGCTAAACTTGTTTTATATATAGATTCTTGATTATTACCATAAACAATGTACATTTCTTCTGGTTTTAATATATTTTTATTTTTATTAGTTATAGTCATATCTAAAATTAAATATTTATTTTGATTATTTATTAATTTATTTTTATAGTCATATGATGTTACATAAGCATTATTTAATTTATATGTGAATTTATCAGCAGATAAGGAACTTCCAACATGATATTTATGTAAATTTATTGAGGTGTTTATAAATACCATAATTAGGACAATAGATAAAATCGTACCTCCCACGATATTAATTAAAAATTTATTTTCTTTATAATAATAAATTATTTCACGATATAATCTATGAATTTTTCTTTTTACTAAATATCCTTCTGTACCTAATACGAATTCAAATTCTTCATTATCTTCGGCATTAATTTCTAGTTCTTGTAAATCTTTACTAAAGTTGAATTTTTTAATATCAAAGCCGATACCTCTTATTAAGTACATTACTAAAAAGTAATAATGAGGTAAATTTAAAATAAAGAATATATCACGATAAAACCTACTTAATTTTTGAGTTAGTGTTGCTTCATATAATGTATTTATTACATTATAAATAAATAACATAGATATTAATAATATAACGTAATAAATAATAGAAAATATATATAATTTAATTGGTTTTTTCTTTTTATTCATTAAGTATAGCATTATTGATATAAACGATATTAGTAATATAATGGCTATAAATGAAAATATTGGTAAATAATCTTTGGCTATATTATAATCATAGAAGTTATTAGATGAATATTTTCTAAAGAAACTAGATATTTTAATATAATAATTATTGACATATAAAGCGAGTAAAAAGATTATAATATGGATTATTTTAAAATTTTTAATTAAAAATGCATATGGTTTTTTTAATATCATTTTTGTATTCCCCTTTACCTTAAGTAAATTATATCATGCCAAAAAAATAAAATAAACTTATTAGCTTATTTTATTTACTATTAATTGTCCTTCTTGTAAATAGATTGTTTCATTATTTTTTAACAAATTTGAAACGTTGGTATTAAATGTATTTGCTACTAAATTAAGGGTATCTCCTGCTTTAGTTATATAATATGAATATCCTTGTTTAGGTACCATTATAGTTTCATTAGGATAAATATAATCATTTAAATTTAGGCCATTAAGAATTGCAATTAATGCTGGATTTACATTATAACTTTTACCAATTTGATAAAGATTATCTCCTTTTTTTATTTTATAGTAGTCAAAATATTTGTTAGCATCCTGATTTACATTGTACATATCTATCATTAAATCATCCCCTAGTATAGGGTATTCTTATTTTAATTATTTGTTAAAAATAAATATTTGATTTTTATAATTATATTTCCATTCTTTATGTTTAAGTAATTTTTCTTCGCCATTATTAATTGTATATCTGTATAATGTATCTCCAACTAAATAATATACGTCATTATCTATAATTCGTATAATTGATGTTATTTGTTGATTGCTTACTTTTATTTTATAATTATTTAATATTTTGTATAAGTAATTATCTTCTACAACATAATTATTATTTATTTCATTATTAAATACTTTTTGATTTTTAACTAAGTTGTCCACTTTTTCCTTTTCTAATTTGTTATTATTTAGGAATAGTCCATAATTATCTTTTTCATTTAACATTTTTATTTTTTTCTTTTTTAGATTTAATTCAAATTCATTTTTATTTTTAAGGTCTAAAAAATATAGTTTATTTTTATAAGTTCCAAGATATAAGATATTATAAGAAATTTCATAATTAAAATCTAAGGTTGATAAGTCATTTTTATTAGTATCATATATATAAAATTTTTTAAAGTAATAAGAAGAATCATAATCAGGAATTACTAAATAAGTATTATTTTGATATGTTTCAATATTGTTATACTTTTCATTAGATAATATCTTAATTATTTCGTTGTTATCTGATAATTTAACGTAACCATTATAGTTCCAAATAAGATATGTCATATCGTTATTATAGATTGTAAAGTTTTCATATTCAGTTTCTTTAATTGGTTTTATTACTTTTTCATAGTTTTCACTATATAATTTTTCATTAATTAAACGATAATCTTTTAAACCATTTTTATCGCTACAAAGATTTTGAGTTTGTTCTAGAACAGTTAAGTTTAAACACGTATCATTTTCATCTGATATGATTTTAATATCTTTTATAAGTTTACGTTGTTTATGATATTTTGTGTTAATAATAATTGGATATTCAATATTTTCGTAAGTTAAAGTGAATTTATATTGTTTATTATGTTTATTATATATTTCGTTTACTTTTACTTTATTGATTATATAATCGGTTTCGTAATTTTTTGGAACATATAAAATAATTAAATATATTATGACTATTATAAATACTAATATTATAAATTTTTTTTGTTTTTTCATACTTCTCCATTTTAGAAAAAAAGAATTCTTAATTGAACTCTTTATTTTCTTCTTTTTTGTAATATTTTGCTTTTGCTTCCATCATATATGAGGTAATTTCTTTTTGAATTTCTGGTAACGCTTGTTTTGATAGATTAGAAAAATAAATAGTTTCTTTCATTGTATCAATGGTTATCATTCCCCAAATAATTCCTGCATGAACTTGCATATCATTATATAAGTCTGGTGTAATTGAGTTTAAGTCATATCCAAATAGGATATAATCTTGGGCAATTATTAATCGTTTATTGGTGATAGCAAGTACAGCTGTATCAAAGATGCTTCCATGTGATGTGTTATTTTGGGCAGCAAACGCATAATTTACTACTTCATCAGGATATAAATTTTGGTCAACTAGCTTTGAATGTTTTTTAATTCTCCAACATATTGTGCCAGGGTATTTATTTTTAAATTTTTTTACAATTTCATAGGTAGATGCCATAATCTTTTCTCCTTTACTTCATCATTCCAACTGATTTTAACTTAGTTTCTAGTTTTTCTTTGTTAACATATCCAGAAATACATCCTACTACTTTACCATTCTTTAAATATAGTGTTAAAGGTGTTCCAAAACCTGATGATAAAGGAGCTTCTTCTTTTGATGATGTACATTCTGCCGGAATGTTTATACCTGAATTTAATATTTTACTATATTCATCACTATTAAAGCTGTCTGAATCATAGTAGTAAATATCTAAATTATTTTCAGCAGCAACCTCATTATATATTGGCTTAAAGATATTACAATAATAACATGTGTTACGTCCAAAAACATGCATAGTTACTTTTTTACTCTTATAAATTTTCATGAATTCTTTATATGTTGAAACTGTTTTATAAGCAACTTCATCATCTGGAATTACATTGTTAATATATTTGTTTAATTGAGCATCTAAGTTAACATTTTCTGTTTCTTTATCTACTACTTTAACTGTATTACCGTCTTGTGTTATAACAAAAACTGATTTACTATTGAATTTTTCATTTGAACCAGTTAATTTTTGCTTTTCTTCTGCACTTAATTTAGGTGTATTTATAGCACTAACTTCAATTGAATATTTACTTTTTAAATTAAGTAATTCTTCTTTGATTTTAGCATAATCTTCTGAACTAGTATCACCAAAATATGTAAGTGTTACTTTTTCTTTTGACATATTAGATGTGTATTTATCATATGAAATTACTGAAATCTTTTTGTTATTTACATAATTAATAATAATTGGTAATAGTAAAATAATAATAATAACTACAGGTAATAACATTTTTTTAACTTTTTCCATTTTCTATTCCTCCCTAATTTTTATTTTACTTGTTTTTTTCGTAATAATCAATTATTTATGGGTATTTTTTGTATATTTGTTGTGATAGTCATTTATTCTAATGGCTTGTTCTTCAACTGTTTCGTTTAAATTATAGTTTGGCGGATAAAAAACTAAATTACCATTTAGTATATTAATTATAGGTTCTATGTGATGTGGTTGTAATCCGAGATATAAATCTGGTAATACTTGATGTTTTTGCAACTCGCTATCTTTAATCAATTCATCATCTAGGATGACATAGTCTTCAATTTTGTGACTCTCTATATAATCTTTAATTTCTAATTCTTTTGAACTGTTTATAAAAGGCGTAATATCATATATTTCAATATCTAGTTCTTTTAGTGGAATAACATAATTTTTGTAAAATATTGATTTGTAGTAATCAATTCCACGTTGTTGAAATGAGTATTTGTTAGAGGTTGTTGCTATAACACTAGCATTAGTTAAGTCTATTATTTGCTTTAATATCTTGGCATTTTCTAGTGATACACCTTCCATTTGGTAAAAGTTATTAATTACACCATCAAAATCTAAGAAAATATATTTCATAGTTTGCTCCTTTGAGGGTTATTTTATAATATTAAATCAAATTTGAAAAGCATTTATTATGATTTTATCGGTAGTAACCTTTTATTTTAATATTAAATATTGTATTTATTTATTCCAGTACACTGGAATAACTTTTTTAAGCAGTACAATTTGTAATATATATAAATTAATCAAAAAAATTCCGCTAAAAGCAGAACTCTTTAGATTTAATTACTAACTTTCATTCTCCAAATTATTTTCTTTTTCTATTAATTTATTACAATTTTCTATACTTTCTAACGTTCCTTTGAATGTTTCTTCATTTCCTGTTTCTTCAATTAATTTTTTTAATGTATTTAATTCTTCTTTTGTATACAATTCCATAATTATCTCCTTACAAATCTATCTATTGTACTACTTATTTCTGTATCCATTGATGATTCGTTTATACTTTCTTTAAAATTTTTGATATTATAAGGCACATTTACTGTGGTAAAATTTCCAGATTCGTCAATGATTAAATAATGGGCTGTTCCATATTCATTATAATCAAATCCCATTCCTGCTGCTCTTAAGGTAAGGTCTTTTTTATCTTTTGTCTCAAAATGTTCATGACCTTGTATAACTGTTGATGATGGGTCTATTTCTGGTTTAGTAAAATGACCATTTTTTTCATAAACATCTTCTTTTTTACTGTGAACAAGCGTTATCTTTTTGCCACCCTTTTCGAGAATTATCTTGCTATCATATTTCATAATATCGTCTATATCTTGTTGAGTTAATTGGTTTCTAGTCCATGCTGTTCTTTTTTTATCTTGCTCAACAGTTATTGGCGATAAAGTATTCATATGTTCTTTTAAAGCATCCATACCATCTATCGCATAAATTTCATGATTTCCATATATACTTTTAACATTATATTTTCTTAACAATTCCAGTACTTCATGAGGATTAGGTCCAAAGCCAATATTATCTCCTAATGAGTAAATTTCAGTAATTCCACGTTTTCTCATATCTTCTAATATTGCTAAAAGTGGTTCATACATAGCGTGTACATCAGTTAATACTCCAATTTTATTCGATTTATTTTTCTCAAATGGATTTTCCATATTTTTTGCTTCGTTTGCATACATTGAAAGTTCGTCAGTGTGATTATATTTTGGCTGATTTGTAGAATTTTGATATTCAATTTCACTTGGATTTTCTATGTTTGTCCTTGGCGGTTGTGTAATAATTAATGGAAGATTGTATTTTATGCTACATTCAATTATTTCAGGCGATAGTGTTACACCTTTTGGGACAATTATACCGCATGGTTTTAAGCCTTCTCTTAGTGCAACAGTTTCATTATTGTTACCATGCGATGCCATGCTAGTTTCTAGTATACCTTTTTGCTGATAAGTAGTTATTGATTCATCCAAATCCGCTGAATTAGATCTTATAATCCCATTTGATCCAATATTCGTATCAGAACTAAGTAAGAAATTACCTTCCGGTATGTGATCATATGCAAAAATTATATTATTAATTCTGTTTCTATAATATACTTGATTACGATGGCTTATTGATGACAAACTAATAATTACTTTGTTTTCATCGTCTGATCCATTAACTAATTCACTCATAGTTTCATATGGGCTCAAAACATGCGCATATAGTGTGTATTTACAATCAGTCAAATTTATAACTTTGACTTTTGATGAGGAATAATCTACAGTATATCCGATTCTTTTTCCTTTAACTGTTCCGGTATTTAGTGTTGCATTAATGTTTGTTAAATTGTAATTAGATTCTATTTCATACAATTTAATCATCATTTTTTGATATTTTGATATCATTTTTCTTAAATTGTCTAAGTAATTTTTTTCAAATCTTATTTTTTCCAACATATTAGAAAAATTGTTACTTTCATTAATTTCTTCGATAAAGTTTGTAATTACTAAAATATTTTCAATTAGTTCTACCATTTCAGGATTTTTTCTATTATTAAATTGTAATATTTTAAGTGATTCAGAATTGCCATATCTTTCTATTAATTGCGGTAAATCAAATTCACCTAGAAAAAATAGCGATTTTAAAAACTTGTTTATTTCAATATCTTTTTCTTCTTCTGATATATATCTATGTGCATATAGAACCTCGTATAAAAATTTAGCAATTATATAATCATCAACTTTACTTTGGGCTATTTGAAAATCTTCTATAGTTGCAATATTTGTACTATTAATGTTTAATTTTTGACGGATCTTTGGATCATTTAATGAATTGTTATGATTAAATAAATTATCTAGTGCATCTACTATTTTAGTTGGAATATTGCTAGAATAATTATTTTTAATATTTTTTATTAATTGTGAATAGTCTACGTAAATATTTATAAAATCTAAAAATGATACTATTTCTTGATTTTTGTTTTTTGGTTTAAAATAAATTTTTTTATAATATGACCAGGTTTCGGATATAACATCTAGATTTGTCTCTAAATTTAATAGACTTATTAAAGTTGTTCCCCATGTGTCTTTATATTTTTGTGTGTTAACACCATAAAATAAAAATTTAGATAAATCTATTTCGCATTTTGCAAATAATTCTATTATTTCTAGTGATCTATCTAATAAAGCACGATTGCAATCAGAAAAATCAAAGATTTTTTTCATTAAATTAACTTTTTTATCATCTATATAACTATTTTGGTTTGTTTGTTGATTGGCTGGTATGGTTTGTGGATTTGTTTGTTGAATAGATGTTGTAGTTGTACGGGGATTTATTTTGGATGGTTTAGTAGAAAGAATTCTGGCATAAGTTCTAATTACCGCAAATTGTTGTGATACTGGTTGCTTTAAATAAGAACTTGGAGTTAGTAATTTATAAACACTTTCTTTTATGTATTCTTCATTATTTATCTTATATTCTATATTGTTTATGTCGTTTATGTCGTTTATGTTATAGTAGTTGTTTTTAATTACTTCTATATTGTTATTTTTATCTTTCATGACATCACCAATTTTATTATAACATAATATTAAATTTTATATTGTTGCTTTTAGTTTGTTTTACACACATTTTATAATAAAATATTTTTTATTTATAGATAGTTTTGGCAAATTAGCATATAAATCAAATTCATTTTTTTGAAATTTTAACTTTATTTTCTTCGATGTAATTCATCTAATAGCGATAATTTTTTAATATTTAAATTGTTATTTATACCTGTCCCTAATTCAATTTCTGGTTTAACCGTTGAACCGTGGTAATCACTTCCTCCGCTAACCAGTAAATCATATTTTTGAGCGATTTCCATATATTGTTTGATTTCAAGTGGTGTATGGCTAGAGTGAAAAACTTCAATGCCTTTTAAGCCACAATTTATCATGTTTTTTAATAATATTAAAAATTCTGTTTCAGTTAACTCAAGAGATTTTGGATGAGCTAGTACAGGTATACCACCACTTTTAGTAATTAAATCAATACATTCTTCATAACTTATTCCTTTGCTAAAACTTCTTGTTTTGTTATGGGCATCTATTAAATATTTACTAAATGCTTCTTTGACTGAGGATACATGACCTTTATTAATTAATATTTTTGCTATATCTGGGCGTCCTAAATTATGTTCAAACTGAAACAATGATTTTATTTCGTCATAAGTGAATCTAATATTATAATCTTTTTTTATTACTTCTATAATTGATAAAACTGAATTCAAACTATTATCTTTAAGTTCTAATAATTTTTTATTTAAGTTTATATCTTCTAAATCAATTCCATAGCCAAGTATATGCATTCTTCCTTTTGGAACTTTAACTGATAATTCTATTCCATTAATTATTTCGATTCCTGTTTTAACAATTAAATCATCATTTCTATTTACTTTTTTAATTCCTTCTATGGTATCATGATCAGTTATTGCTATGGTACTTATTCCTTTTTCTAGTGCTAGAGATATTAATTCGTGAGGTTTTAATTCTCCGTCTGAGTAGCATGTATGAACATGCATATCAATTATTTTATCTTTAGATAAATAAGGATTTATTATTGTATCATTTATATATTTATCTAATGTTTTTATAATTAGTTCTTCTTTATCTTCATATATATTATATGTGTAATAATTATCTTCCATTTTACTTTTCTCCTTCTGCTTGTATTATATAATTTTTGTTATTATAATAAAAATATATATTTGTTATTGCTTTGATAACTGGAGGTTATTATGAATATTGATTTTGAATTATATAGAATATTTTATGAAGTTGCTAATTATGGAAATATTACTAAAGCTAGTATGCATTTAAATATTTCGCAACCGGCTATAAGTAAATCAATTAAAAATTTAGAAACTCAATTAGGCGGCTCATTATTTATAAGAACTAAAAAAGGAGTTGTTTTAACCGAAGAAGGAAAAGAACTTTATTATTATATTAAACAAGCTATAGAATTTATTAATAATGGGGAAAATAAATTTACTGATTTAATTAATTTAAAAACAGGATGCATTAAAATTGGAACAAGTACTACTATAGCAAAGGAATTTTTACTACCTTATTTAGAAATATTTCATGATAAATATCCTAGTATTGATATTAAAATTATTACTGGTGTTTCTAATGAATTAATTTCAAAATTAAAATACGGACTTATTGATATATTATTTTTAAATTTAAATAATGATAGTTATGAGAGTGACTTAAACATAACTAAATGTAAAATTGTTAATGATTGTTTTGTTGTTGAAAAAAAATATAAAAATTTAAAAGATAAAATTATTACAATGAAGGAGATTAATAATTATCATTTAATTTTGCAAGCTAAGGGTTCTAATACAAGAAAGTTTTTAGATGATTTTATGAAGAAAAATAACGTTATGTTAAAGCCAAGTATTGAACTTACAAGTTATTCTTTAGTTGTTGATTTAGCTAAAATTGGATTTGGTATTGGTTATGTTACTAAAGAATATGCAAAAAATTTATTAGATATTGAATTATTATATGAAATTAAAACTGATATAAAAATTCCTTCTAGATATATTGGATATGTTTTATCTAAAAATCATATACCTAGTTTTAGTACGAAAAAATTAATTGAAATAATAAACGATAATAACAATTTAAACATAAAAAAATGAACTATTTAAGTTCAATTTAATTAATATTTGGTTCTGACTACGTAGAGGTCTACAACTTTGTTGACGAATCTAATATATAAATCAATCTAATATTGTTTTAACACGTATATAATATTTTTTCCACTTCCAACCATAACAGTTAATTTATTTTTGCACATTTTATTTAATATATTTTTAGCTCTCGTCGATGAAATATCTAATAATTGTTCAACTATATTTCTATTTATCTTATTATTTTTCTTTAAATATTCTATTATTTTTTCTTCTTGCGTTAAATTAGAAGGTAATATTTTTTCATGATTTTCAACGTAGTTAACATTATATAATGTTACATTAAATGCCTTATCTGTATCTACAAATATAGGTTTTTTATTATAATCATCGTATGATTGAATTATTCTGCCAATTCCAGTCCCAAAACTTTCAACATATTTTAATCTATAAAATATATTTGCCAAATTAGGATTTCTGCTTTCGGATATTCCTAAATATAAATCATTTAAGCTTAACCCTTTAACAATACCACACAATGAAGTAATTTCGAAATGATTATCGTAAAGTGAAATAAGAATACTTCCTTTGTAATTATAGTCTCTATGAATAATTGTATTTAATAATGATTCTCTTATCGCATATTCAGGATAATCCTTTGTATCAATTCTTTTTAACCCGACAATTCTTCCCTTAGTTTTATTAAATTAAATGATGTATATAATGTTAAATCACTTTTTATTCCTTCTCGTATCATTCCTTAAAGAGATTCTAAATCTTTTTTTGCATTATTTGGACCAATAACATTTCCGTCTTATCAATACCAATGTATATTTTTCCACCCTTAGTATTTGCAAATGCTATTATTTCTTTTTTTATTTCTTTTGTTAACTCAATTTTCAATTCTGTATATTCATCTTCTATGTACTTATTATTACCCTCAATTATAGTACATACATTTTTAAAAATAACATCAATATATCCGGTCACTTTTCGGTCACTTTCTAGGCACTATATATTTTTAAATGAAAAAAACGAACTATTTCTAGTTCGAATAAATCTTTAATGATGCATGTGAAGAAGAAGTAGAATAACTTTTCTTACCAACATTAATAGGTAGCAATAACTTACTAACTAATACAAGTATACTACATTTTTAACATTTTGAGTCAAAAAATGTTGAAAATGACCGATTTTGTGTTAAAATATAGTACAACAAAGGAGAATATTATGATTAATGAAGAAAAACAAGTATGTTATAATATGCAAGTTTATAATGATTTCGTTGATTTTCCAATCGCAATGACTAATATAGAAGATTTTGAATTTGATAAACTATTATCTCATCCAAATCCTAAAGTTAGATCATTTAATTTCATTGTGATTACAAAATGTATAACAAAGGGAAATACAACAACTGTTAGACCACTAATGATAATATATAATAAAAAAGATTGGAAAGTAGAAAGCTATGATATAGAAGATTATTATGGTTCAAGAACAAAAACATTATGTACCAATAGAAAACAAACATTAAAATTTGCTGGAAAATTAATAGAATTACCTTGTAATAATCAAAATGCAATAATAAATAAATTTAATATTGCTTCTAAAATATTAATTGCTAAAAATAAAATTAAAGGGAAATCATTAATATAAAAACATAATTTTGCTTGAACGATTAGTTCTTGCTTAATTATATTTTAGGGTTTCAAAAGGGATATTTCTTTGCACACACTCTATTGGAAATAGATTTTCTTTGATGAGCAAATGCTCATCTTTTTATTTTATTCTTTTCTGCTAATTTACTCATCATATTTAACAGACCTATGCTTGTTTTATATAATCTTCAAGTTCTGATAATTTAATCTTCTTATCTAGGTTATTAACATATATATCACTTGAATAATTAAATGCTAGATATAGTTTATTATTTATAATAATTCTATGTGGTTCAATATAAATTAAATTAGTATGTTCTATCTTCCTAATACTACCATTTTCTATAATAGGTGTAGTATTAAAAAATCACATATAATATTTAATCTTGAAACTAAAGATTCATCAATTTCAATTTCTTCTTTAATAATATTTACCATAGACAAATACTTTCTATAATTTTTTCAAAAAAACGAAAAAATCAATCATTTCTGATTGATTCATATATAAAAGTTTGAATAGTTCGAACAGATTCGTCAATGGTGCGAACGACCGAGTGGTTTACAACTTTTTCACATAAAGACGATCGATTAATATCAATCACTATAAACATTTTACCAAAGAATAGAAAAAGTAGCAATAAATTCATGCTACATCATTTAATAAAACTTGATTGTCATTTTTTAAAACTAATTATTATTAGATATCTCAAAATATTTAATTAAATAGTTCCAACATCCTATTTTGTCTGTTAAATCTTCATAATTATTATTAACTCTCTTAATTATATCTTCTTTATCAAACCATTTAATATC
>CAKOKM010000014.1 GCA_934091015.1 uncultured Bacilli bacterium
TAGAAACCCAAGATAATAGTTTATATGATACAAAAATATTTACTGATAATACGCCAGATAAAAATGTAAGATTTACGCAAAATGAATCATTATTAAATACCACAACAGTATCAAATCAAAGTAAGAATAACTATGAAACAAGATTGTTGGATGCTATATCATATCCAAACTACTCAAATTACATAAAAATATTTGGGGAACGTGCTCAAATAATAGGAGTATTCAAAGTTAAAAATGCTGATACTGGAGAATATGAAAGATTATTGAAAATTAAATTTAATAATTATGTCCATAAACCATTTGATACAAATGGGACAAATAATTGGGAAACATCCAACTTAATGCAAACATTAAACAGTGAAGACAATTTAAATTTTTATTACAATTATTATAAGAATTATTTTAGCTCAGCAGAAAGTGGTAATACTTATTTTGATTATGACAATGATTTAGGCAGTGGTGATCCTAACGCTTACCTAGATTTAATAGCCAATGTAGAATGGGATATTGGAGGATTAGATAGTTTAAATATAAGTTTAGAAGATGCATATAAACAAGAAAGAGGCTTAACCCCATATACCGCAAATAAGAAAACATGGACAGGCAAAATCGGATTACCAAGTTTAACTGATTATTTATATGAAAAATTAGGAGCCGATTGTGCAAGTGATTTATCAACTTGTTCTTCATCTTCAGAAAATTCACCCTACTATATAACCTTAACAAAAGACAATACATCTACATCTAATATGTATGTATATAATTATGCTTATTTACCAGAAACATCTACAGATGGCTATGTATATCCAACATTTTATCTAAAAAAAGATGTTAAATTTGTATGTGGTAATGGAACAAGAAATAAACCTTATGCAATCACATATGAAGAATGTAGATAATTAAAATTTTAAATATAAAAAATTTATGCAAAATAACCTGCATAGACTTTTTATATATTCAAACCAAAAAAATGTTTGCAATTATTAAAAAAACATGGTATAATACAATCACATTTAGGGGGAATATTAAATGAACAAAGATTTAAAAAGAAAATTATATGCATTAGCGTTATCAGGAATTATAGTTGTAACGCCAAAAATAAAAGCACATGCGGAAAATATTGATATGACACCAATTGATATAGATACTGCAATAAGTGAATTAGTTCCAAATTATAATCCACAAGATTATACAGAACCAACTAACTCAAATAATAATAGTAATAATAACAATAGCAATAATTATTATGATAATGGCAATTATTCAAACTATACAGATTCAAGTGTTTGTCAACATTTATACAATGAGTATCCTGATGAAGCAATAAATTTTGTAAATCCTACATGTACATTTCCTGGTACATATGATGGTGTATACAAGTGTTTAAAATGTGGTGAATCTAAAATAGAACATAAAATTGTTGGTTCTTTAGGACATTGCTTAAGTGATGCAGCAATAGAAAACAGCAATGAAAATGGTTATGACATAGTTAGAAAATGTCAAAATCCAGGATGTGATTATGAAATCGTCAAAGAAATAAGATATTCAAATAATACTGCAGAAGATAATATTAAAAATGCTGCAACAACTACAGCTTTAGTTTCTCTAGGAGTTGCTGGTGCATGCGGTTATATAATTAAAAAGAATTATAAAAAAATAAAAACAAAAAAATCAGAAGCACCTAAAGGAAAATATTTAAAAAAATAATAAAAACAAAATAATGTTTGCATTTTAAGTAGATTTATGCTATAATGTATATCGTAATTAAGAAAGAGGGTTTTAAAATGAACAAAAATTTAAAAAGAAAATTATATGCCTTAGCGTTATCTGGAATTTTATTAGTAACTCCAAAAGTACATGCACATGCTGAAGATATTGATATGTCTCCAATTGACATTGATAGTGCTATAAGTGACTTAGTTCCAGATTATACTGAAGCTTCAAATTCAAATGAAAATACAAACGTAGACAATTCTAATAACGTAAGTAATGAAGTAAAAACTATTGGTATTAATGTTGGTAATCAAAATAATACTATCAATAATGTTGATGAACCAACTACATGTGCTCATCTTTTCTCAGATGTCGCTGATGATGTTAGAAATCAAATAACACCTTCATGTACAACTGGTGGATCATATGATGAAGTATTTAACTGTGTTAAGTGTGGCGCTGAAAAAATAGTACATTATGAAGTAGCAGCTCCAGGACATGCATGGGGAGAACCAAAAATTGAAAATCAAACTTCAACAGGTTATGATAGTGTTAGAGAATGTACAAATAAAGGTTGTCATGAAAGAATTACAACTCATGTTGATATTATTACTCCAACAGAACCAACAATACCTACTATTCCAACAGAACCAGGAACAAATCCTAAGACAGGTGATAATTCCAATCTTGGATTAGCATTAGCTGCATTTATTGCAAGTGATTTAGGCTTAGTAGGAGTAACTGGTTATTCACTTTATGAAAAAACGAGAGAATTATTAGAACAACCAAACACCAAAAAAAATAAAGGTGGAAAGTATTTAAGCAAAACTAAATAACCTAAATTAAAATTAAACATAAAATACACTAGAAAGGATAGTGTATTTTTTATGAAAGAAAAAAGATGTGCTGACGATTATATGATGAATGATCAAATGATGAACGGTCAGATGATGAATGACCAAATGCAAGCTCCAATTTATGAGTGTCCTTGTGAAAGAGTATGTCATCGTGAAATATGTCATGAGGTAAGACATGTTAAACCAATTCATACAAGAATAATTAATCATCATATTTATCATCATACTTGTACACCATGTTTCACTTGTTCAGAAGAAGATGAAATATGTAATGTATATGATGATAGTTGTAAATGTCGTTAAATAATAATGTAAAATAAGTGTACATTTATTCAATAAAATATATTTTTATAAAATTATATGTAGTATATTTATATCATAGAGGAGAGATAAAATATGCTATATCCATCAATTGATAAAATACTAAATTATGTTGATTCTAAATATAAATTAGTACATATCATAGCAAAAAGAAGTATCCAAATGAAAGAAACTGGACACTACCAACTTCCTGTTAATGAATATCATAATAAAAAAGAATTAGGTAGAGCATTAGAGGAAGTCGATAAAGGTTTAATTAAGTATAATTAAATCTTTTATTTTGCAAAAAAATAAGATATAAAACATATATCTTATTCACCCATATTAATTACATATGGCTTTTCCATTGAACCATCACCATCTGCATTTATTATCGTGTTACCATTTATATTAATTACAATTAATAGATATGAAGTATTACTTGCATTTGTTTTTGTAACAATTCCACTTTGAATTTTATAAACTTTATAGGTTGTATCTTTATCAGCAGTTAAAGTCCAAAATCCATTAGTTATATTAGCAAAATAATTATAATTTGTACAAGAAGAATCTTCAATTCCCTTACAATTTGGATCTAAACTAGCTCTAAAATATTCATATAAAGAAATAACAGAAATAGGGTATGATTCTGATTTAACAGCACATTCATAAATTCCCGTATTTTCAAGCTCATTAACACTTCT
This sequence comes from uncultured Bacilli bacterium, assembly GCA_934091015.1. Classification (GTDB taxonomy): domain Bacteria; phylum Bacillota_I; class Bacilli_A; order RF39; family UBA660; genus CAG-533. The sequence goes on from CAKOKM010000014.1 coordinate 3,575, forward strand.
TTTTCCAACACAACTTTCTTTGCTTATGAAAAAAGCTTTAACATCATCACTATAAGTATCACTATTATAAATACTATATAGTTTATCTTTAATTCTACTATTTAAACCATTTGCATAATAATTATTTATACCTGAATTATATTGTCTATCTGTATTATATCTATCATCCCATGTTGTCATATTATTTTCAGAATTCTTTTTATTTTCCATCAATCTAATAACACCATCAGCATCAATAGAAATAACTCTATATAATATATTGTTTAAAGATACATAATTATTAACATTATCTCCCTTAAATATATATTCATCATTAACCTTATATAAACCATTACCACTTTCAACTAAATTATCTTTAATTAAAGTATCATATAATGTGTTAGTTTTATACTTTTCTCCACAATTAATATATGGTAGATATAAATAATATCCATTATTATTATAAATAGTAACTTTAGCTGAACAACTTGTTGTTTCATCCTTAGTATATTCATTAATAGTTTTAACCAACTTTTTATTAACTAATTCTTCAAGACTAACTTCCATTTTTTGATTTACACTAGGTAAATTGTTACTCTTTGCATAAGCAGCTTTAGTTTTTTGAATAAGTATTTTTTCTATCTCATTATAACTATATTTTTTTCCTTTACTAGAACATGCAACAAATAACATTAAAAAAACTATTATCAATAAAAAAATTCCTGTACCAATAATCATTTTTTTAATTAAAGGATTCTGCCAATATTTTTTTAAAAAATCCATATCAATCACCAAAAATAGTATATCAAAACATCATTTTTATTACAATGTATAAAAATTAGTTTTAAAAAAAAAGTAATTATGTTATCATTAATGATAGGAGATTGTGTATGAAAAATAAAAAAATAAAAAAAGAATATTTATTAATATTAATAATAATAATCGTAGTAGGATTATTAGGAACCTTAATATACCTAACATCTAATAAAAATAATAATACAACTGATGACAGTACGACTACGACAACAACTACAACTAAAAAATTAAATATAGTTAATGAAGAATCTAAAAGTAGACCTTATGCTATAATGATTAATAATGTAGACGGTGCCAGAAAATTACAATCTGGTCTTCAAGATGCATATTTAGTTTATGAATTAATGGTTGAAGGAGGAATAACAAGATATCTTGCCCTTTTCTTAGATCAAACAACTGAAAGAATTGGTTCAATTAGAAGTGCAAGACACTATTATTTAGATTATGCTTTAGAAAATGATGCAATTTATGTTCATCATGGATATAGTCCACAAGCAAGAGAAGATTGGAGCAAATTAGGAGTAGATCGAATTGAAGTAAGTGATTACTTAACCGGTTGGCGTGATAAATCCGCATCAAAAACCTACGAATTCACATTATTTACAAATATTGAAAAATTAGGTAAAGGAATCGGATCTAAACGAACAGAAAGAAACAAAGATTTATTACTTAATTACAGTGTTGATAATATTGATTTATCCCATATGGAAGGTGCTATTCCAGCAAACAAAATTGATGTTAAATATTCTGGAGGAACAACAACAAATTATGCATATGATAGTGAAAATAATTATTATTTAAGAAGTGTAAATAACAAGAGTCAAAATGATTACGTAACAGGAAAACAATTAAATGTCAAAAATATTATTGTTTATAAAGTTAAATACAGCAATATTGCAGGTGATAACAAAGGAAGACAAACTATTGATAATGTTGGAACTGGAACAGGCTACTATATAAGTAATGGATATGCTGTACCAATTACTTGGAAAAAGGATTCTCGTAGTTCAGCAACAGTTTATAAATATAGTAATGGTGAAGAAATAAAAGTAAATGATGGAAATACATTTATTCAAATAATGCCTGATAATCAAACACTTGCTATATCTTAATAGTAATAAATATATAATATAATAGGAGGAATAAAATGGAATTTATTAAAGAAAATCTTTTATTAGTGTTAACTTTAGGAAGCTTTGTCGTATTTGCTATAATTGGATTTATAGTAGACAATACCAAAAACAAAGATAATAAAGAAAAAGATATCCTAAAAGAAGATATTAATACCGAAATTAAACCAAATGTTGAAATACCAAAAGATACTAAAGAAACAACTAATAAAAAAGATAAAAACGTTGATTTAAATAATTTAAAATAAAACGTTTATAGTATTTTTATATCTTAAATGTTATACTAATAAGAAGTAAGGAGAGATGAATTGTGACATTTACATCTATATGGAGTATAATTACTAAAATAATTGATATCAGTCTTGTATGGCTTATGTTCTATTATTTATTAAAAAACTTAAAAAATAATATAAAGTTAGTTCTTATATTTAAAGGAGCAGCTTTAATAATAGCAATTAAAATAATTAGTAATTTACTAGATTTATATACAATTGGAATGCTACTTGAATATGTTATTTCTTGGGGACCACTTGCTCTAATAATTATTTTTCAACCAGAAATCAGAAATATTTTAGAAAGTATTGGAAGAAGTCAATTACTAGGAAGACATAAAGTTTTAACAGTTGATGAAAGAGAAAAAGTAGTATTTGAAATTGTAACTGCAGTTGAATATCTAAAAAGAAATCGTATTGGAGCATTAATTGTTATCGAAAGAAATGTTTCATTACAAGATTACATTGCCCCTGCAAATAAAATATACTCAGACATCACAGCCCCACTTTTAGAAGCAATATTTTTTCCAAATAACCCATTACATGATGGTGGAGTAATTATTCAAGGAGATAAATTAACATGTGCCGGAGCTGTTTTCAAAACAAGTATGAATCCTAATGTTAGTAAAAAATTAGGAACTAGACATAGAGCCGCTTTAGGAGTAGCCGAAGAAACAGATGCTATTGCTTTAGTAGTATCCGAAGAAACAGGAAGAATCAGTATTGCAGTAGATAATTATTTAAATTACAATTTAACATTAGAAGAATTTAAATTAATGTTATTAGATGAATTAAAACCAAAAATGGATGTATTCTATGATGCTGATGAGGAGGTAAATTCTGATGAAGATATTTAAACCTATCATTAAATTATTTAAATTTATTTATTCTTTAATTGATAAATACATAGTTGTTCCCATTAGCAGATTAGTATATAGAATAAATGAATTATCAAGAAACAATAGTGGTAAAGTAGAAAGAATATTAAATAGACCCAATGTTTTAATATATATATCATTATTTTGTGCCATAATCGTATTTGTATTAATTGATACAAAATCCATTAATTTATTAAGTGATGAAGCTGAAATTTTATCAGATCAAAAAGTTAATGTTATATATAATGAAGAAGCATATGTAGTTGAAGGAGTTCCTAAATCAGTAGATATAACCTTGATTGGAAGAAAAAGTGATTTATATCTTGCAAAACAAATTGGAGAACACGAAGTTGTATTAGATTTAAGTGATTACAAACCCGGAACATATAAAGTAAAATTAAAATATAATCATAACATTGATAGTGTTAACTATAAATTAGATCCAAGTACTATTAATGTTAAGATAAGTAAAAAAGTTAGTAGTGAAAAGAATATTGAATATGATCTACTTAATGAAGATAAATTAAACAAAAAATTAAGTATTAAAAGTGTTAAATTAGACCGTAATAGTGTCTATGTAAGAGGTTCTGAAGAAACATTAAATAAAATAGCTAAAGTTAAAGCACTTATAGATTTAAAAGCAGCTAACTTAACCGAGAAGGGAACATTTACAATTGATTCAATAATTCTAGTTGCTTATGCTAGTGATGGAAGCATTATTGAAAATGTCGAAACAGTACCAGCTAAAATTAATGCATCAGTAGTTGTTGATTCATATTATGCTGAATTACCAGTTAAAGTAACAACAACTGGCAACTTAAAAAATGGTTATGCTATTAGTAGTTTGACATCATCAATTCAAAAGGTAAGCGTATATGGTGATGAAGAAGCAATTAAAAATTTACAATATATTGAAGCATCATTATCAGTTGATGATTTATCTGAAAATAAAACAGTTGCTGTAACCTTAACAAAACCATCAGGCGTAAGATATATGACAGAAACAACAACTAATGTTGATATAAAATTAGAACAAGAAATAAGTAAAGAATTCGAAGGCATTGGTATTGAACATACAAATTTAGCAAACGGATATACCGCTGGTATAGCTAGTGGATACGACAATACCGTAACCGTTATAGCCAAAGGAGTAGAAAGCGTTCTTAATTCATTTGATCAAACTAAGATAATTGCAACAGTAGATTTAAGTGGATTGACAGCTGGAACCCATGAAGTAGAAGTAAAAGTAACATCAGATGACGTTAGAGTAAAATTGATACCTAAAGTATCAACAATCAAAATAGTTATAACTAGAAGGTAGGATTCAAAATTCTACCTTTTTTTTAATTATTATGATATTATAATTATGTGATGGTATATGAATAAAAAAGGATTTACATTAATTGAAATAATATCAAGTCTAATAATTATAGGAATTATTTCTGTTTTATCAATAAGTGCAATACAAAGTTCAGTTGCAACTGTTAAATTAAAAAATTATGAAAATATTAAAAAAACAATTATTGAAACCACTATAAACTACATAAATACAACTGATGACGAAGAGTTTAAAATTGATAATATAAAACCAGAAAAAGAACTTTGCAAAACAAAGATTACTTGTGCCAAAGAATACGAAGTTGGAACAATCATAGATAAGAATATTTATTATAGTAATACTAAGAATAGTAATGGTGAAAGTACTATTATAAATCCCGTAACGAATGAAGGAATAAGAAATAAAAAGTTCGTAATATACTACGACATAGAATCACATTCATTAAAAGGAATATTTAATGAAGATATTAAAGGAGAATTAGAATGAAAAAAATTTTAATGATAATTCTAGATGGTTTCGGAATAAGAGAAAACGAACATGGTAACGCCATTAAATTAGCCAATATGACCTATTTTAATTCATTATTAGAAAAATATCCTAATGTGCTTTTAGAAGCATCAGGAGAATATGTTGGCTTACCAGAAGGTCAATTTGGTAACAGTGAAGTATGTCATGAAGTAATTGGCTTAGGTAAAAAAATACAACAAAAAATCACAGTTATTAATGAAGAAATCTTTACTAAAAGAATCTTAGAAAATGAAGAATTTAACAATCTTTTAGAAATAACCAAAAAGAATAAATCAACACTTCACTTAATGGGATTAACATCAGATGGAGGTGTTCATTCTCATCTAGGATATGTTTTAAAATTAATTCCTTTATTAAAAGAAAAAGGAATTAAAAAAATCGTATTTCATGCTATCACAGATGGTAGAGATACATATATAAAATCAAGTTTAAAATTTATTAATGAAGTAGATAGTTTATTAAGAAGTGAAAAATTAGGTTTTGTTGGAACAATTTGTGGAAGATATTATGCTATGGATCGTGATAATAAATGGGATAGAACCCAAAAATATTACGATTTAGTAATGAAGAATAAAGGATTTAAAGTAATTGATTATAACTTAGCTATTAATAATTGCTATAAGAAAAATATATTTGACGAATTTTTACCACCAATGTTAGTTACAGATGATGCTTGTATTAAAAAAGAAGATACCTTATTATGGTTTAATTTTAGACCAGACCGTGCTCGTCAAATATTATCTGCACTAACAAATCCAGATTTTTCTGAATTTAAAACTGATTTTCAAGTTAATGCTTGGAATATGTTTGAAGTAAATGATGTAACAAATATTCATACACTTTTTGAATTACCTAGAGAAAATATCTATCCAATAGGTAAATATTTTTCTGATTTAAAAATAACTCAAGCCAGAATTGCCGAAACCGAAAAATATTCACATGTAACATATTTCTTTAATGCTGAATTATCAAAAAAATTCCCATTATGCGATAATTATTTAGTAGAATCACCAAAAGTATCAACCTATGATCAAACTCCCTTAATGAGTGCAACTGATGTTACAAGAAAAGTAAAAAATGCTATAAATAAAAATTATGATTTTATTTTAGTAAATTATGCTAATCCCGATATGTTAGGCCATACTGGCAATTTAGAAGCAACTATTGAATCACTTAAAGGATTAGATAAATTATTAGAATATATTGTCAATTATAGTATTGATAATTTTTACAAAGTATTTATCTTAGCAGATCATGGTAATTGTGATGAAATGTTAACAGATAATGATGAAATAATAACAACCCATAGTTTATCAAAAGTTCCCTTTATAATAACTGATGATAATCTAAAACTTAAAAAAAGTGGAGATTTAACCAATGTTGCTCCAACTTTGCTAGACTATATGGATATAGCAATTCCTAAAGAAATGGAAGATGCTAAAAGTTTAATAATAAAAGACTAAAAAGGAAATAAAAAATGAAAGAAAATATATTAAGAGAAAATGATATAAGAGGAAGATATCCTAATGAAATTAATGAAGAAACAGTAAGAATCATAGGACACGCTTTTGCTTATTATATAAAAGAACATAATTATAATAAATGTATTGTTGGTCATGATAATAGATTAAGTAGTGAATCTCTAAATAAAGCATTAATAGAATCATTAATATCTTCAGGAATAAACGTAATTGATATTGGTTTAGTAACTACACCTATGTTAAATTATGCAACATTTATTAAAAATATTGATTATGCCTTGATGATTACAGCATCTCATAATGATAAAGATGATAATGGTATTAAAATATTTGGATTAGAACATCTTCATTTAAGACAAGAAGAATTACAAATACTATACAAGTATATCAAAGAAAGAAAAACAGTAGCAGGAACAGGATCTTTAACAACTATCAATATTAATGATGATTATGCTAATATGCTAATAAATAAATTTGGCAAAATAAATAAAAAAGTAGTAGTTGATTGTGGAAATGGAACAGCCTCAATTATTGTTAAAAAAGTATATTCCAAAATCTTTAACAATGTTTCCTATATAAATTCTGATTCTGACGGTAGTTTTCCTGTTCATAATCCCGATCCTAACGTAAGTAAAAATTTAAAATGGTTAATTGATGAAGTTAAATTAAGAAAATTTGATTTAGGAATCGCATTTGATGGAGATGCCGATAGAGTAGGAATAGTTGATAATGCCGGAAATATTATTTCAACAGACTATTTAATAGCCATTTTTTGCAAAGAAATAATAAACCAAAATGACAATAAAAATATTGTAATTGATATCAAATGTTCTAAAGCTATAGAGCATGAAATAAAAAAACAAAATGGAACACCTGTAATAGTTAAAAATGGATCTGCTTATATTGAAACATTTTGTCATGATTTACCATCCCTTTTAGGTGGTGAATATTCAGGACATATCTTCTTTAAAGATGACTATTATGGATTTGACGATGGATTATATGCTGGCCTTAGAATGGCTAAATTAATAATGAATAGAAATATAGAATCTTCCAAGTTAACAATGGAAATGGAAAAATACTATTCCACTGAAGAAATCCGTATTACTGTTAATGATACTAAAAAAGAAGAAATAATTGAATCTATAAAAAATTATGCTTTATCTAAAAATTATAATTGCAATTTTACTGATGGAGTTAGAGTAGAATATGAAGACGGTTTTTCTTTAATTAGAAAAAGTAATACTGGTCCAACCATAACAATGCGTTTTGAAGCCAAAACAAAAGAAAAATTAGATGAAAGACAAAAAGAATTTACAGATAAACTAAATGAAATTATACAAAAAATTTAGGATTATTACTATTTTGTTTAGTAACTAATTCTTTTTTTATATCTTTTTTTTCTTCCTTAACAATATCATTTTTCTTCTTAATAACATTACTTAAATCAATATTTCCTTTTTTATTAACAACAAAATCTTTAACTTTTTTAACGACTGGTGCAGTATCTTTATATATCGGTAAAGCTTCATTTATAATATATAACGATTTTGAAGCACCCTTTAATAAAGTATTTAAAATATCATTATTCATAACTAACCTCATTTAATTATATGAAATTAATTAATTACATAACACCTTAACAATTTACAACTAAAAAATAAAGTGTTATACTCAATATAAGATAGAGAGGTATTATGAAAACAAAACACAAAGACAAATTTTTATATTTTTTATCACTACCTTTCATAGGAATTTATTACACAGTAGGTTTTATATTTAATATATTAAATTATGAATTTATAGGAATAACATTTATTTTCAACCCACTTATTATTTTCTTTAAGTATGTCTCATTAGGATGTTACTACACATCTTATGGTATATTTTATCCTCTTATTTATATTTATAATTTAATAATAGATAAAATATATGATTCTCGAAAAACTAAAATTAATTTAAATGAAATAGCCCCGTATGAAGACATAAATTTAGAAAATACAGAAGCTGATAATGAAGAAAACAATTCAAATAAAAACCTATCTTTAAGTGAACAACTTAAACAAAAATGGAATAGTTTATCTTTTATAGTTAATAGAAAAAGAAAAATTGAAGAACAAAATAGAAATCTAATATTAGAAGTACAAAGAGATAAAAAACGTAGTGATACCCCTGTCGCATTTAAATATACAGCTATAGATCCTAAAGGCAAAAGAATCTCTAATATATTTATCGCATTATCTAAAATGGAAGTTTTAACTTATTTAACCAATGAAAATTATAAAGTCTTAACTATTCAAACATCAAAATTAATTAACATTCTTTGGGGACCAGATAGTCAATTTCAAACAAGAATATCTACAAAAGATTTAATATTCTGGTTAACTCAATTATCAACATATTTAAAATCAGGTATAACTTTAACTGAATCTATGCGTATTTTAAGTAAACAATTAGGTAAAAATAAATCTAAAAAAAGATTATATGATTCTATAGTTTATAATTTAACATTAGGAGAATCATTTTCTGTCGCATTATCTAAACAAGGTAAAACATTTCCAGCCCTTTTGATAAGTATGATAAAAACAGCTGAAGCAACAGGAGAATTAGAAAATACATTAGATGATATGGCAAATTATTATACCGAGATAGAAAATACAAGAAAAGCTATGGTGAGTGCTTTAATGTATCCTTCTATTATTGCCGTTTTTTCAGTTGGTGTTATAACATTTATTTTACTTTATGTAATGCCAAAATTCGAAGGAGTTTATAAAGAAGCAGGAGCAAAATTAAATGTATTTACTCAATTCTTGTTAGATGCAAGTGCCTTTTTAAAGTTAAACATAGTTAAAATTATTTTAATTATATTATTAATAGTTTTAATTTTAGCAATATTATTCAAAAAAGTTAAAGCATTTAGAAAATTTGTACAAGAATTAACAATGAGAATGCCTTTATTTGGTAATATCATAATTTATAAAGAAATGAATATTTTTGCTAAGACATTTGCGTCATTACTAAAAAACAATGTATTTATAACTGAAAGTATCAGTTTATTATCAGAAGTTACAAGTAACGAAATTTATAAAGAAATAATGTTATCAACCATTAATAATATTGCTAAAGGAGAAAAAATATCTGAGTCCTTTTATAATCAATGGGCAGTACCAGAAGTAGCATATTATATGATAGTTACAGGTGAGTCAACTGGAGAATTAGCTGAAATGATGGATAAAGTTGCTAATTATTATCAAATAGAACACAAATCTTTAGTAGACAACTTACAATCTTTAATAGAACCAATCATGATTATATTTTTAGCCGTTGTTGTAGGTGGAATTGTTCTAGCAATTGTATTACCAATGTTTCAATTATATGATCAAATCAAATAGGAGAGAAAAATGTTAGCAATATATATTTTTATTCTAGGATTATTATTTGGTTCATTTTACAACGTTGTAGGTATGCGTTTATCAAATAATGAATCAATAATATTTCCTGGAAGTCATTGTGAAAAATGCAATCACAAATTAAAATGGTATGAAAATATACCATTATTTTCCTATATATTATTAAAAGGAAAATGTAGTAATTGTCATACTAAAATATCAGTTTGGTATCCTGCTATGGAGTTATTTACAGGTATGTTATTTTTAATAAGTTATTATTCATTTGGAATATCATTAGAATTTTTAATATCCATCATTATTTGTAGTTTAACATCTATAATATTTGTTAGTGATATAAATTATTATATTATTTTAGATAGTCCATTAATTATAGGAAGTATATTAATTATTATAATTAAATTAATAGAAGGACCATTTATTAATGTTCTATATTCAATTGGAAGTGGCATTTTAATATTTGCTATAATGTACGCAATAATGCTCTTAGGTAATCTTTTATTCAAAAAAGAATCACTAGGAGGCGGTGATATTAAATTATCATTTATAGCTGGTTTAGTACTAGGACCAAAACTAGGAATATTTTATATTATCTTTGGAGCATTCCTTGCATTTCCTTATGCAATATACATAACTATAAGAAACAAAGATAATATGTTACCATTTGGTCCATTCTTAATATCAAGTCTATTAATAATTTATTTAGATTATAATTACTTTCTAAACTTTATTAATACTTTATTTCACTTAACCTAAGCCGTCAAGTGTCCAAAAATTTATATAAAAAGAAACCTATGTTCGCTTGACGGGGGGGTAAACCGAGATATAATTTCACTATAAGATAAGGAGTGAAATTATTTTTTATGGAAAGAAAACAAAAAGAACAAATAATAATTGTAGTAACAATTATAGCACTAGTACTAATGTTTATAGGTATCAGTTATGCATACTTTACATCAGTAAATAATGTAAGATCAGGATCAAGTATAGTAGCAGTAGGTGGTAAAATGACTATAGATTATCAAGATGGAAATAGTTCATTATTACTATCAACAAATATCAAACCAAGTAATGATATACTAATTGATAAAACATTTACCTTAACAGGAGTAAACACAACAATAGGAGAAGGCATAAACATGCCATATACAGTAAGTATAGAATATCAAAGTACGTTTCAAAATGCTAATCAAAGTGAATTACAATACTTTATAAAAAGAACTGATGAAAATGAAAACATAAGTTGTGCGTTAAAAGGTCTAGTTCAACTAACATCAGAAAATCTTAATGGTTTACCAACAACATTAGTAGATTATACATTAGGTTATTTTGAAGACTGGAGTGGAGAAACATATAAACAAGAGATAGCTAAAGGAGAGTTTAAAGCAGCAAGTGGAGAACAAGTAATAACCTTTAACTTAAAAATGATGTTTAGAGATACAGGAGAAAACCAAAATTATAATAAAGGAGCAACCTTTAATGGAAAGATATTAATAAATGATGCATTATCAACCGAGATAGCAGGCCAAACAGCCGTAGATACAATAGATAAACAATTAGAAACCCAAGATAATAGTTTATATGATACAAAAATATTTACTGATAATACGCCAGATAAAAATGTAAGATTTACGAGAAATGAATCATTATTAAATACCACAACAGTATCAAATCAAAACCAGAATAACTATGAAACAAAATTGTTAATAGCTGTTTCTACAAAAGACTCAAATAACATAAACATATTTGGCGAACGTGCTAAAATAATAGGAGTATTCAAAGTTAAAAATGCCGATACTGGAGAATATGAAAGGTTATTGAAAATTAAACTTGGTTATTATTCAAAAACATCATTTAATGCAAATGGGACAAATAATTGGGAAACATCAAGCTTAATGCAAGAATTAAATGTAGGAGATAATAGTTATTTAACCAGTTTAAATCAATATTATTTAAAACAAAGATACTTTGATTATGATAATGATTTAGGCAGTGATGATCCTAACGCTTATCTAGATCTAATAGCTAATGTCGAATGGGATATTGGAGGATTAGATAGTTTAAATGTAAGTTTAGAAGATGCATATAAACAAGAAAGAGGATTAACCCCATATACCACAAATAAGAAAACATGGACAGGCAAAATCGGATTACCAAGTTTAACTGATTACTTGTATGATAAATTAGGAGCCGATTGTGCAAGTGATTTATCAACCTGTTCATCATCTGCTTCATCAGTTATTTTAACCTTAACAAAAGATAATACATCAACATCAAATATATACCTATATGATTATAATTATTCGGCGCCAAAATCAACATCAACTGGTGGCTATGTATATCCAACATTTTATTTAAAAAAGGACATTAAATTTGTATGTGGAGATGGAAGTAATAATAATCCCTATGCAATCACATATGAAGAATGTAGATAATTAAAATTTTAAATATAAAAAATTTATGCAAAATAATTTGTATAAATTTTTTTATATTATAGAAATTTCACAATTATATAATTTTAATTAACAAGCATAAATGTATTATATAAAATATTAATAAAAAATAATTTACAGTAGTTTGTATCTTTAATCTCATTGAGATTCAAAGTTACTATATCATTAAAAAGAAAAACATAAATTAAATCCTAAAATAATAAACTTAATTTATTCTATTTATAGTTTTTTTTATTCATTTATTATAAAATATAATTAAATAAATGGAGATGATAACATGGAAAAAATAATTTTAGTTGATGGAAATAATTTAATATTTAGAAGTTATTATGCAACAGCAACAACAGGTAATATAATGACAAATAGTAAAAATTATCCTACTAATGCTTTATATGGTTTTATCAATATGATTAACAAGATAATTGAAGAAGAAAAGCCAACCTTTATGGCAGTAGCTTATGATATTGGAAAAAACTTTAGACACGAAAAATATAAAGAATACAAAGCTGGAAGAAGTGCTACACCTAATGAGTTAATAATTCAATTAAACAAATCTAAAGAATTATTAGATGTAATGGGAATTAAACATATTGAATTAGAAAATTATGAAGCAGATGACATTATTGGTACATTAAGTAAGATGGCTCTTGATGATAAAGATTTTATTGCAACCATAGTTTCATCAGATAAAGATTTATTGCAATTAATTAATGAAGAAGTTGAAGTAAAGTTATTAAAAAGTAAAGATTATATCAGGTATAATAAAGAAAAATTTATTGAAGATTATGGAATTGATCCAATTAAAATGATAGATTTAAAAGCATTAATGGGAGATTCTTCTGATAATGTTCCCGGTGTTAAAGGAATAGGAGAAAAAACAGCACTTAAGTTATTACAACAATATAATTCCTTAGAAGGTATATATGATTCAATTGATTCAATAAAAGGTGCTATCCATGATAAATTAGCAAGCGAAAAAGATACAGCGTTTTTTTGTAAAGATATTTGTACTATCTGTTTAAATGCTCCTATAAAAGAAAGTTTAACTGACTGTAAATATTTAGGACCAAATAATAATAAATTAATTGAAATATATAAAGAACTTGAATTTTATTCTTTATTAAAAAAGATGGATTTTAAACAAGAAACCACTAAATCTAATTACAAAATATTAAATAATGTAGAAGAAATTAATAAAGATAATAAAATTTCTTATTATATTGAATGCAATAATGAGAATTATCATGATGCTAAAATATTAGGAATGGGCCTTTATGATGGAAACAATTTATTCTATGTTAAACCTGAAAAGATTAGAGAATGTTTAGATTATTTAAAAGATAATGAAAAATATACTTATGATTTAAAAAAGAATATTAACTTACTTAATAACATCGATTTAAATACTTCTTTTGATCTTATGATAGCAGCATATTTACTTAACTATCAAATAAAAGAAGACTTAGCAGTTTTAATGAATAAAGAAGAAATATACATTCCATTTTATAATGACGTTATTAAAAGTGAAAATATTGAAAATGAAGTAACGCTTAAAGCTAAATATATTTTTGATAATAAAGATAGATTTATAAATGAACTAGCTAAAGAAGAAATGTTAGACCTATTTAACAAAGTGGAAATGCCACTAATAACTATTTTAGCTAAAATGGAAATGAATGGAATTATATGTGATAAAAATATATTAGATTCCCTTCAAAAAGATATGGATAAAAATTTAGATGATATAGCTCAAAAAATATATGCAGTATGTGGAGAAGAATTTAATATTAATAGTCCTACTCAATTGGGTATTGTCTTATTTGAACATATGAATTTACCATTTGCTCATAAAAACGCTAAGTCAAAAAGATATAACACTGATGCAAGTACTATTTTAAAATTATCTAAAACAATTCCCAAATTAAAATTAATAATAGATTATCGTAACTTAGTTAAATTAAATAGTACTTATTTAGAAGGATTGAAAGACTATATTAGAGAAGATGGTAAAATTCATACAATTTATAAACAAGCTTTAACTAGAACTGGAAGATTATCTAGTTTAGATCCTAATATGCAAAATATTCCTTCTAAAAAAGAAGATGGAAAACTTGTTAAAAAAGCATTTTTACCAGAATATGACTCATTTTTAAGTACCGATTATTCTCAAATTGAATTAAGAGTACTTGCTCATTTATCAGGATCAAAAGAACTAATAAATGCTTTTAATAATAATATTGATATCCATAAGCAAGTAGCAAGTGATATTTTTGGAGTTCCACTAGAAGATGTAACCACCTTACAAAGAAGCAAAGCTAAAGCAGTCGTATTTGGAATTGTATATGGAATCAGTAGTTTTGGTTTAAGTGAAAATTTACAAATAAGACCAACTGAAGCCAAAGAACTAATCGAAAAATTTAATGAATTATATCCAGGAGTTAAAGAATATATGGATAACGTTGTTAAAGACGCTTATAGTAATGGTTATGTAAGAACTTTATTTAATCGTAAAAGAAATATAGAAGAATTAACAAATAAAAATTATATGATAAGACAAGCAGGTGAAAGAATAGCTATGAATACACCAATTCAAGGAACAAGTGCAGATATTTTAAAAATGGCTATGATCAAAATAGATGAAGAAATGACAAAAAATAAATTAAAGTCTAAATTGCTATTACAGGTACACGATGAATTAATATTTGATTGTGTTGATTCTGAAAAAGAAATATTAACAAAAATAGTTAAAGACGCTATGGAAAATACAGTTAAATTAGATGTACCATTAAAAGCAAGTTTAGACTTTGGACCAACCTGGTATGATACAAAATAAGAAGAAATATTAAAGTTACAAGATAATGAATAATATTTCTTTTTTTAATTCTTTATTATAAAATAAATATGTAGTAGGGAAGTGTAATTATGCCTGAGTTACCAGAAGTTAGAACTGTCGCAAAAGTATTAAAAGAAAAAATAATTGGAAAGAAAATAACTAATTATCAAATTAGATATCAAAATATAATAGAAGATGGAAGTTTAAGTTTTGATAATCTAATTAATAAAACAATATTAGATATAACAACTTATGGAAAATATTTAATATTTAAAATAGATAATCTTTATTTAGTATCACACCTTAGAATGGAAGGAAAATATTACATAAAAAATATTAATGATGAAATAAGTAAACATGAACATATTATTTTTATTTTAGATAATAATATTTCTTTAAGATATCATGATACTAGAAAGTTTGGCCGTATGTTTTTAACTGATGATTTATCTAAATGTAAAGGACTAAATAAATTAGGACTAGAACCATTTGATAAAAATATTAACAGTGATTACTTATTATCAAAATTTAGCAAAAGTAATTTACCAATAAAAGAACTATTGTTAAATCAAAGTATTATTGCTGGACTTGGAAATATTTATGCCAATGAAGTATTATTTTTAAGTAAAATAAATCCCTTCAAAAAAGGAAAAGATATTACTAAAAATGAATGTGATAATATAATTTCATCATCTAAGGAAATTTTAACCAATGCGATTATTGATGGTGGAACAACTATTAAAAGTTATACTTCAAGTTTAGGCGTAACAGGACATTATCAAGATAAATTGTATGTTCATAAAAGAGATAATATGAATTGTAAAATATGTAATAGTTTAATATTAAAAGACCGCATTGGTGGAAGAAGCACCTATTACTGTCCTAATTGTCAAAAAGAAAGTAAGTGATTAATGAAAACTAATTATCAAAAACTAAAA
The DNA here is from genome assembly GCA_934091015.1 of uncultured Bacilli bacterium. Lineage (GTDB taxonomy): Bacteria > Bacillota_I > Bacilli_A > RF39 > UBA660 > CAG-533. The sequence continues at coordinate 19,629 of CAKOKM010000014.1, forward strand.
AATATTTTAGAAACATACACTGATATTTATATTTTTATAGTCTTATTAATATTTCCTTTAATAGTTAATAAAGATGGATTCTTTCATATTTTAGAATGTAAATGGTATTCATATTTAATTATTGGCATAACATATTTAACTCTAAATTTAGTAACGTTATTATATTTTTATATCTTTAAAAAAGTTAATTATTTTAAAAATTATAAATTATCTAAAGTACAATTATTTGCTGTATCATTATTAATTATTAATATTTTATCTTGCTTATTATCTCCCTATTTAAAAGATTATAATTTACTTATAGGAGTTGGTAGAGGAGAAGGTTTAATAATGACTTCTCTTTATATTCTATCTTTTTTAAGCATAACTTTATTTGGTAAATTTAAAAGAAAATATATTTTATATTTTTCGCTTTTATCAATAATTCATAATATTATATGTGTACTTCAATATATTGGCTTTAATCCTTTAAATATGTATCAAAATGGGATTGGAACCCATAATGTAAGCTTCATGGGAACAATAGGTAATATTGATTTTATATCAGCACTTTATTGTATCTTAATACCAGTATCTATTTCATCATATCTTTTTCTTAAAGATAATAGTAAAAAAGATAATATTGTTCATTTAACATCAATATTTTTATCATTCTTTATTTTAGGTATTATAAATGTTCAAAGTGGTAAACTTGCCTTATTAATAATGCTTATGTTAACTTTTCCTTTAATTATAAAAAATAACCAAAGATTAAGTAAATTTCTTATTGTGTTATCATTAATACTGATGGCATATTGCACAAATATCATATTAAATCCCGAGTATCATTACGACATTAATAAACTAGGACTTTATTTTAAATTTAATTATATTGTTGTATTGTATTTAATTGTTATTTTTATTTTAATTTATTTAGCAAAAGTTTTAAAGAATACTAACTATAATATTTTAAATGATAAAAAGCTAATTAAATATTATTTTACCTTAATATCTATTTGTGGAATATTTGGAATAATTATTATATATAATATAAATTTTAGTAGTGGGTTTTTATATGAAATTCATGAATTATTACATTTAAATTTTGACGATGAATTTGGAACATACAGAATATTCTTATGGAAAAGAACTTTAAAGTTAGTTAAAGATTATCCTTTAATAGGAACAGGACCAGATACCTTTGCATTAAGGTTTATGGCAAAGTATACTGAAGATATTAAAGCAATTGGTCCTTTAACAATTAATGATACAGCAGCCAATGTTTATTTAACAACTTTAATAAATTTAGGAGTAATTGGTCTTTCTAATTATTTACTATTAATGTTTTCATTATTAAAAAAAGGATTAAAAGAAATGAATAATTATTCTAAAATATTGTTACTTGCTTTTATTTGTTATTTAATTCAAGATTTTTTTAATCTTTCAGTTGTAATAGTTAGTCCAATATTTTGGCTATTAATGGGAGTTTTATACATAAGTTTAAATGCTAACAAATTAACTTGTAAAAAAGAAATAAAAACAATATAATTAAATTGTAAAGTAGAGGAGTTTGAAAATGAAAAAAGATAAAATATTAGAACTAGTTATAGGTGGAATTATTATATTCTCTGTAGGTATATTTATAGGTTATAAATTAAATAGAGGTGCAATTAAAAATATTCAAGGTTATTTATTTAATGCTAGCGGATTTGCAACTGATCCAAATGCGACTGATTGTAACGCGACTGACTCTAATGCCACTGACAGTAATGCGACTGATTCCAATGCAACAGATTCCAATGCTACTGACAGTAATGCTACAAGTTCAAATGCATCTATAAATGATAATATTTTAATTTTATCTAGCTTTTATTTAAAAACAACTACTGGTAAAACTGGTGAAAAAATATATGTTAATTTACAAACTCAAGGTACAACTAATACTGGTGCATCTGTATCTTTTAAAAGTACAAAAGGATACACATTTACAACAAGCATTTATTCAATAGATAATAACCCTTACATTATAATTCCTAACAATATTCTTCCTGATACTTATAATGTAACAGATTTATTATTAACTGGTTTAAATAGTGATTATACAACATTTACTAAACATTATGGTCAAAATGGCAATTTTAACTATACATTTAGTTCAAAATTAATTATCAGTTCTGAAAATAAAACCAATATAAAATTAAATAGCTTCACTTTAAAAACTAATAAAGCCAATATATCAGATAAAGTATATTTCGATATTCAAACAAGTGAAAAACTAACTAATTTAAAATTAGAATTTAAAGTAGGTAATAATACATTTACTGTCTATGCTTCTTCTTTAAATAATAACCCATATTTTGAAATACCTTCTAATATTACTGAAGGAAAATATATACTAACTTCATTAACTTTAATAAACAATGATAACACCATAATATATACAAATAATGGAAACAATGGAACATTAAAATATGTATTTAATTCAGATTTAGAAATAACTAATAATAGTAATAAAAAGCTTGTCTATAATAATGAAGATATTGATACAGCTGTTATATCCAAGTTATATGAAAGTGATAAAAATTCTGAAATAGCTATAAATGCCAATGAAAATAGTTTTATAAGTAGTGAGTTATTTAACATTATAAAAGGAACTAATAGAACTCTTAGAATAAATAATAATGATAATGAATTAATTTTTAAAGGAAATGATATTAAAGAAGCTAAAACAATTGATGTTAATACTAAAGTTTATTTAACTGAAGTTAACAATAACATTAATGAAATAGTAAAAAAGGGAATTATAATAGATTTTCCTGATAATGGCTCATTACCTGGAAATGCTTTAGTTAAGATTAAAAATAATGATGATATTAAAAAAGTTTTAGATAGTAAAGTAAACGTTTATTATTATAATGATAAAACTAATAAATTTAGATTAATAAGTAGAGGAATAACTTTAACTGAAGATTATTATGAATTTAATATTTCACATACATCTAGTTATGTTTTAACTAATGAAGAAATAGATAAAAAATATTTAGAAACAAATGAAAATATAGTAAATTTCCAAAAAAGTAATAAAGTAAATTTACTTCTAATTGGAGCAGGAGTTTTAGTTATAATTGGAACTACTTGTCTAATAATTTTTATTAAAAGAAAAAATAAATAAGAACTGTTAACATCAACTAACAGTTCTTTTCACATATTGAAATAACATAATTATCATATATAAAAGAATAACATTTAACATTTATATCACTACAATAAATATGATTGTTACTAATTGTAAATTCAACATTTTTAATATCAAATACACTTTTTCCCACCATTTTAACATAAGCTTCTTTTAAAGTATAAATTTCAAATAATCGCTTAAATAGATTATTATGTTCCAATAAAATATATTCTTTTTCTTTACTACTAGCAAAATAATTAATAGATTTAATATTAGTTTCTCTAATTTTCTCAATATCAATACCTATTTCTTTATCGGATACAACAGTTATAACATAATTAGAAGAATGACTTATATTATAGAATATATTATTATTAACTATAAATGGTTTATTATCTTTATTAAATTTAAATTCTAAATCATTATAGTCAAGATTATAATATTTATCTAATAAGTTACTTAAAAGAAGTTCCCCAATAACTGATTGTCTTGTCTTAAGTTCATTCCTAAAATTATTAATTCTATTTTTCTTTTCAATATAAATATTGTTATAAAAATTATCAATCTCATTATCACTATAATCATTAATATTTTTAATTATATATTTCATAAATATTCACCGTAATTACTTATATAATATCATTTTTAATATTAATTTGTTATAATTAATTTGAAATTTGAGTAGGAGTATATGATTATGACTAGAAAATTATTTTGCGATATAAGTCCAACATGCTATAAAATATCAGTTAAAAAAGAAATTTTATTAAGAAAAACCAAAGACTTATTAAGTAAAGAAAAAATAGCAAAAACTAAAAATAAAGAACCATTACCAAATATTGTTAAAAGTCATACTTCAATATTGATAAGAAAATTATATGGAGTAGATATTAAACTTCAAGAAAACAAAGTAACAAATATTAGCCTAGCATGTAATCAAATAAATGGAATAATTATTCATCCTGGAGAAACTTTTTCATATTGGCAAATGGTAGGTAAACCAACTAAAGAAAAAGGATATAAAGAAGGATTAGTTATTGGTAGAGATGGTTTTTATGCTGGTACTGGTGGTGGATTATGTCAAATGGCTAACATGATTCATTATTTAGTATTAAATAGTCCTTTAGAGGTAACTGAACTTCATCATCATTCAGATGCTTTATTTCCTGATGATCGAAGAAGAGTACCTTTTGGTACCGGAACCAGTGTTTGTTATAACAACTTAGACTATCGTTTCAAAAATAATACTGATCAAGATATCCAAATTCTTGTATGGATAGATGATGGCGAACTTTGCGGTGAACTTAGAAGTAAAAAGGCATTCCCTTGTCGATATAAATTAGTAGAAGAAGATCATCATTTTAAAAAAGAAGGAAATAAATATTTTAGAATGTCTAAAGTTTATCGTATTGTAATTGATAGATTAACAAATGAAGAGTTATATAAAGAATTAATTTTAGATAATCATTCAGAAGTAATGTATGATTATGATTTAATTCCTAAAGATGAAATAAGAAGTGAATAAATGTGATAATAGATAAAATTAAAGAAATAGTAAAGTTGTATCCTGATAGAGTAGCTTATACTGTTGATAATGAAAGTATAACTTATGAAAATTTATGGAATAACGCTACTAAATATTCAAAATTCTTAAAAAATGAAGGAACATCTCCAATTATTATTTATGGTAACAAAGAAATTAATATGATCATTTCAATTTTATCTTGTTTACTTGCTAAAAGAGCTTATATTCCTATTGGAACATGCATGCCAACATCAAGAATAAATTCTATTATAAAAATGACTAATGCAAGTTTAATTTTAACTGATTATGAAATTAATATTCCTAATATTAAGATAACAAAACTACCAGATTTAAGTAGTTCTCCTATCAAAGAAGAAGATAATTTAAATAATACTTCTTACATTATTTTTACATCAGGAAGTACTGGAGAACCAAAAGGAGTTCCAATATCCTATAATAATTTAGATAATTTTGTTACCTGGATTAGTAATATTTATCCTTTATCTAATTATCATAGTATGAATGTATTAAATACTGCTAGTTTCAGTTTTGATTTAAGTGTTGCTGACTTATATTATTCATTATGTAATGGTCATACGTTATTTGCAACTAATAACAGTTGCTCATGTAGCTACTTTGATATTTTTAATACTTTAAAAGATATAAACCTAATTGTTTGTACTCCAACATATATCAAATTATGTTTATTAGATTCTAGCTTTAATAGTCAAAATTATCCTAATTTAAAATGTATTTATTTTTGTGGAGAACAGTTAGAAATTAAATTAGTTAGAAAATTATATTCATTATTTCCAAATATCGATATTATTAATGCCTATGGCCCAACCGAAGCAACCTCAGCAGTTTCAGCCATAAGAATTAATAGAGAAATGCTAAATGAAGATATTTTGCCAGTTGGCGATATTAATAATCTAGCTGTAAATATTAAAATAATAAATAATGAAATAGTGTTAAAAGGTAATAGTGTATTTAATAGTTATTTAAATATTACCAGTGATAATGTTTATAAAGAAAATGGAATAAATTGTTATAAAACCGGCGATTTAGGTTACATAAAAAATAATATGCTATATATTACGGGAAGAAAAGATAATCAAATAAAGTATAAAGGATATCGTATTGAACTTCATGATATTGAAAATAATATTTTACAAATAAAAGACGTAATAGATTGTGCTGTAATTGCTAAATATGATGAAAATAATATTGTTAAAACTCTAAAAGCATTTGTAGTAAGTAAAAATAAAGATTCAAATTATATAAAAGAAAAATTAAAAACAATGTTACCTAATTATATGATACCTAAAAGTATAGTCATTTTAGATAAATTACCAGTTAATTTAAATGGTAAAATAGATAGAAAGGCTTTAAGTAAATTATGAAAAATAAAATAGATTTATATAAAATACTATATGAAATATGTGAAGATAAATTAGTTTATGAAAAAGATATTAATTTAATTGAAAGTGGTTTACTAGATTCATATGCTTTTATTTTATTATTTTCTACCTTAGAAGATTATGGTGTTTTTTTAGAGCCTACTAGAATAGATAGATCCAAATTAGCAACAGTTTCAGGAATTCAAGAATTAATTGATGATTACCTAAATAAAAATATATCTTAAATTAAGATATATTTTTTTTAATGCTAGATAATTTTTTAATTTTAATATAAGTAATATAATAAGTAACAAGATTATAAAAGATAAAGAACATAAATATAAAATCATTCTTACTTACTAACAATAAATCATAAACTAAGTGAAAATATACTGGAATAACTAAACTTAATACTTTATATTTTTTGGTTCTTTTTTTATCATTATTTATTAAATAATATTTTGCAAGTCCAAGATAATATCCCATATTAGCGCTATAAACAATATGACTAGGAACTGATATTAAACTTCTAACAATTATTGTTCTTATTTCATAATTATTAAATGTATGAACATATATAATATTTTCTAAGAATGCAAATCCCATTGACAAGAATACACAATAAACAATTGCATCAAACATATAATTAAAATTTTTATTTTTCCAACTTATTAAATAAATAAATAACCATTTAATTAATTCTTCTATTAAAACAATTCCAAATAAAACTTTGATAATAATTTGAATTAAATTTAAATTACTATAAGATAAATTTATAAAGTTAATATTACTTTTTAAAATCATAGAGACTATAACCGTTAAACAAGAAGAAATAATCCCACAAATAAATAGAATAATTAACAAACTAAAAGGTTCTTTCTCAATCTTATCTTCTTTATAAAAATATATTAAAAAGAATAAACAAGGTAAAAAACAAATAGTTAATAAAATAATATTATTCATAAATTATCTTACCCTTTCTATAATGATTATAACATTAGAATCCATTCTTAAGAAAGTATGTTTATGTATTTTTCTTTTTAAATAATCATAAAATCTAATATATGAAAAGAATAATAATAATTTTAATATTAATAATTTTTCCTTTAAAAGTAGGTGCTATAAGTGCATCTTCTTATATAGTTATGGATACTGATAATAATAGGGTTTTAGAAGGAAATAATATCAATAAAGAGTCTTTGATTGCTTCTATAACTAAAATATTAACTAGCATGGTTGTAATAAATAATATTAATTTAGATAAAAAAATAACTGTAAGTGACAGTGTTCTTAAATCATATGGAAGTGGAATTTATGTATCTGTTGGAGAAGAAATAACAATTAGAGAACTTCTTTATGGTTTAATGCTAAGAAGTGGAAATGATGCTGCCATAGAACTTGCTTATCAAGTAGCATCTTCAACAGAAAATTTTGCTTATTTAATGAATTTACTTGCTAAAAATATTGGAATGAAACATAGTAATTTTGTTAACAGTAGTGGATTAGAAGAAAAAGATAGTGCTAATATATCAACAGTTTATGATATGGCTCTATTATCAAGTTATGCTATTAAAAATCCAGAATATCAAAAAATAGTAAGCACTAAAGATATAACAGTTAAAACTAATTTAAAATCATATATATGGCATAACAAGAACAAATTACTTACAAGTTATAAATATTGTACAGGTGGAAAAACAGGATATACTAAAAAAGCTAAAAGAACTTTAGTAACCAATGCTTCTAAAAATAATGTTAATTTAACAGTAGTAACATTTAATGATGGAAATGATTTTAATGATCATAAAGATTTATATGAAAAATATTTTAATACTTTAAAAAATTATAAGATAGTATCTAAAGGTAAAATAAAGACTGATTATGATAATACTTTTATTGATAGAGATTTTTATATGTCTTTAAGTAAAGATGAATATAGTAAGATTAAAACTACTATAAATTATTATGATAATAATGCTACAAATATAGTTGGATCTTTAACCGTTAGTTTAAATGGTAAAGAATACTTTAAAGAAAACATTTATATTAAAGAACCTAAAAAAGAAAAAGAGTTAAAGTGGTATCAAAAACTATTAAAGAAGTTATTTAAAAAGGAATATTATGATTAATATAATATGGGGAATATTTATAATTGTTGGAATTACTTATGGATTAATAAGTGGAAATATAAGTGTTATTAATGATGAAATTATAGAGGTAGGTAATACTTGTTTAGATTTAATATTAAATATTATGCCTTTACTTGTAATTTGGATGGGACTTATGGCTATTGCTGAAAAGTCAGGTTTAATTTCTAAAATAGCTAAGTTATTAAGTCCTATTTTATCTAAGATATTTCCTAAAATTCCAACATCACATCCGGCACTAGGATATATTGCTTCAAATATCGCTATTAATATGGCTGGACTAGGATCAGCTGCAACACCTTTTGGTTTAAAAGCTATGGAAGAACTACAAAAATTAAATGATGATAAAAAAACTGCATCAACTTCAATGATAACCTTTTTAGTTTTAAATACGAGTGGGGTAACGATTGTCCCAACTACTATACTAGCCTTAAGAAAAGCAACTGGTTCCAGTGATCCAACTAAAGTTTTACCACTATGCATTATGGCAACAACAGCATCAACTATTGGTGGTTTAACTTTAGATTATTTTATAAGGAGAAAAAATGGGAATAAGTAGCATAATTATTTTACCTTTAATAGTGTTATTTATAATAATTTACGGTTTTATTAAAAAAGTAGATATATATGATGAGTTTTTAAATGGTGCTTTAGATGGACTTAAAACTACTATTAAAATAATTCCTAATTTAGTTGCTATGATATTTGCCATTAATATTTTAATTAAAAGTAATATTATAACTGATTCATTCTTTTTTTTAGATAATGTTTTAAAAAGATTTAGTTTATCAAGTGAAATAATTCCTATGTGTTTTTTAAGAAGTATATCTGGTAATTCGACTTTAGCTATAATGGTTAATATCTTTAAAGAGTTTGGACCTGATTCAGTTATGGGAACTTTAGCAAGTGTAATTCAAGGATCAAGCGATACAACTTTATATGTCATTGCACTTTATTTTGGCAGTATTAAAATAGTTAAAAATAGATATGCTCTTCCAGTTGGATTATTTGCTGATTTTATTGGGATACTTGCTTCATTTATTTTAGTTTATTTATTTTATTAATACAAAATTAAAAAAATACAAATTTTTAAAAATGATTTACCTATTAAGTTAATCAAAATGATTGACTTTTGTTTTTTATATGCTATTATATTATTAACCAATTATGTTAAATGGAGAAAGGAGCCTTAATGGAATTAACATACAAAACTATAAAACTTCAAAGATTATGTGAAGATCCAACATATAATAATGAATTGGTTAAAAGATATAACAAAGAAGTTGCTATTAAATTACCCCGAAGAATTAAAGAATTAAAAGCTGCGGTATGTTTAGAAGATATTCCTTCATCTTTGTCATTTAGAAGACATAAATTAACAGGTAATTTAAATGGATATTTTGCTATAAATATTACTTTACAATATCGCTTAATATTTAAACAAAAAGATAATAATATAATAATAGAAGATTTAAGAAAAATAAAAGAAATAGAAATTATGGAGGTGTCTAAACATTATGAGTAAGTCAAATGTGTATAATGAATATGTCATAGAACCAGGAGAAACAATTTTAGAACTATTAGAATCTAACGGAATGAGTCAATTAGATTTAGCTTATAAAACTGGAATTAATAAAAAAACAATTAATGAAATAATTAAAGGTAAAGCACCAATAACAACAACTACAGCTTTAAAATTTGAATATGTTTTTAATATTCCTGCCAGTTTTTTTAATAATTTAGAAAGTAGTTATCAGGAAGCTTTAGAAAGAAAAAATGATTTTATTAAAGTTAAAGAAGAAGAAAAATATTTAGAAAATATTCCTTATAATGAGATGGCTAAGCGTGGTTGGGACTGGATAGAAAAAACTAATGATCCATTTCAAAAAGTTATAAATTTAAGAAAATTTTTTTCAGTTGCTTCTTTATCTTTTGATACTGAATTAAAAAAGAAATTAGCCTTTAGAAAGAAAAGTAATGATAAGTTTTCTAATGAAGCATTATACTGTTATTTAAGATATGGTGAAATTGAGGCAAATAAAGTAACCTATCCTAAATTTAACATTTTATTATTAAATGAAAATTTATCTAAGTTACGTAACCTCGCAAATGATTCATTTATTAAACAATTTAATAAATTAAAGGAAATCTTATTTAGTTGTGGCATATCGCTTATATTCGAGCCAGAACTACCACACACTTATGTTAATGGGGTATCATATATGATTAATCCCAATAAAGCCATTATTATGATAAGCGATAGAGGTAAAAAAGATGATATTATTTGGTTTACTTTCTTTCATGAAATAGGTCATTTAATTAAACATAGTCGAAAAGAAGTATTTGTTGATTTAGATGATAAAGAAGAAAATAATATTGAAAAAGAAGCAGATAAATTTGCTAGAAATATTTTAATACCAGATAAAAGTTATAATGAGTTTATTAGAAATAATAAGATATTTACAGAAAAGATTTTAAAAGATTTTTCTAAAAGGGTTAATATATTACCAGGAATACTCGTTGGAAGACTTCAAAAAGATGGTTTAATTAAATGGAATGAATTTAATTATTTAAAAAATTAGTTATTTGTTCTAAATTATTTAGTTTATTTATTATAATGATTTTGCTAAAATAAATGAGTAAGGAGTGATCTAAGTGGAAAGATTACAAAAAATA
>CAKOKM010000015.1 GCA_934091015.1 uncultured Bacilli bacterium
ATTTACATTAGTTGAAATATTAGTCTCAATTGGATTATTATCATTATTAGGATCAGTAATAGCTATTTCCTTAAATAGAGTATTTAAAGATAATAATAAAAAACATTATAATGAATATGTGGAAAAAGTGAAATCATCAGCAATGTTTTTTGTAAATAATACAGTAGATATTAAAAATGATTTAAATGATAATTCATTTAAAATAATAACAATAGGTGATTTAATAGATAATGGTTATGTAAATGATACATTAGCAAATCCAAATACGGATGAAAAAGTTGGTACGGAAGAAAAAATACAAGTGGAACAAGTTATAATGCAGATACAGTAATAACAGATGATGTAACACTTACTGCACAATGGTATGAATATTGTGTTAATAAAACATTAAGGTCAACATCATGTTCAAAAACATGTGGTGGAGGAAACATCATAAATCATTATGTAGATACTAATTATTCAAGCTAGGAATGTGGAAAAGAAGCAACTTCCGAAACATGTAATAATCAAAAGTGTTACACTAGATGTGATGAAACTTATACAACCAAAGTATGTGAACAATATTCTGACTGGACAATTCAATATCACTATTACAAGTATAATCAAAGAGATAATTCATTATGTGAATCATGGTGGAGCGGTGAGACATGTTCCTTAGACGGAGGTGGATCATCAGGAGTGTGTATTAGTAAGGTATCAAAACAATTAAAATTTGAATGTGACTGTTATATTGGTGACGGAATTCCTATGTTAATATGGTATGATGATACATATTGTTATTGTTGTAAAAAAGGGTAACAAAAATAAAAGCGACTATAAAAAGTTGCTTTTATTTTGCTCTAAAATTTAATATATAATTGTAAAACTTTAAAAAATATCTTATAATTTAATTATGATAAGGGTTGGTAAAATGAATAAGAAAGGTCAAGCTTTAGTTGAATTTATAATTATACTTCCAGTAATCATATTCATAATAATGCTATTAGTAGATTTTATGACAATTTTTTCATATAAAAATAAATTGGAATCAAATATGAACAATGTAACTATTCTTTATAAAGAAAACAAAATAGATGAAATAAATCAAATTACCAACAACAAATTTACTTATCGAATAAAAGATAATTATACATATTTACAAATAACCGAAGATTATAAAACAATAACCCCTGGTTTATCACTTGTTTTAGGTAATCCTTATGTAATAAAATGTGAAAGGGTAATATTAAATGAACAATAAAGGTCAAAGTTTAGTTATATTTATAATAATTATTCCCGTAATATTTATTGTTTTTAGTTTTCTCTATGATTATGCTTATATAATTAATAGTCAAAATAAATATGAAAATATTACTAGAACAATTCTAAATAGTACTCTCGAAGAAGATAAAATAGTTGATTTATATAAGCAAAATGGTTATAAAGTAGATAATTTTAAGTATAAAAAAGAAAATGATAAAATATACATTCAAAATAGTTATAAAATAAAAAGTGTATTTGGTAATATAGTTAATTTAAAAAATTATACAGTTAGTATAAATTATGTTGTTATTAATTCAAATAATGGTATAATTATAGAAGATAATAAAGGGGACATTTAATATGGCTAGAGGTAAAATTGTATGTTTCTATGGTGGAAAAGGCGGAGTTGGTAAAACAACAACTCTTTTATCACTTGCCGGAACACTTTCTAAATTAAATAAAAAAGTTTTAATTGTTGATCTAGATTTAACTAATGGAGCAATTGCTATATCTTTAAATAGAGAAGCTAACAAAACTATATTTAATTTTGTTGAAGATTATATAAATAATAAATATAATGATTTAGATAAATATATTACTAAATATAATGAAAACATCTCATTTGTGGCAAGTCCAAAAGATCCTAGATACGCAAGTAGAATTGATGTTAAATATATAGATATCTTACTCGAAAAAAGTGTATATAATTATGATGTTGTATTAATAGATACCCCAAGTGTACTTAATGAGATAAGTGTTTATAGTTTGGATAAAAGTGATGTAGTTTACCTATTAACTACAAACGATTGTGTTTCTCTTAAAAACATAAAAAATATAGTAAATTTATTTATAGAAAACAATTTAGATAAGTATAAAATAATTCTTAATAATAGTTTTATACCTAATAAAGATTATTTCAGTAATTATGATATCAAAAATATTATAGGCCATAATGTTGATTATATAATCAGTTCCAGTTTTCATGTAAATAACTTAGATGAATTAGTTGTTAATGGAGAAATTATAACTTATAAATATTCTAAATTTAAAGATGAAAAAATATTTAAATTAATAGCAAATGAGATTATAGGAGGTAATAAAGATGAGTAGTTCATTATTAAAATCTTTTAATTTTAATAAAGATAAAGAATTAGTAAATAGTGTTCTAACAGATTATGATGCCTTCCCTGATAAGAAACTATTAGATAAATTAAGAAAAATAATTATCGAGAGATTGGTTGATACTGAGATTCCTGAAGGTGTTAATTTAAATGAATTTATTGATGATGAAATAGATAAATGTTTAGAAGGTTATGATTTAACTAATGTTGAAAGAAATCATATTTATAATTTAATAGAAGATGAAATTAGTGGTAATGGGCCATTAAGTGAACTATTAAAAGATGACAATATCAGTGAAATAATGGTTAATGGGCCAAAAGATATATATGTTGAAATAGATGGTAAAATAGTTAAAGATACCAGTGTTTCATTTATAAATGATGATCATATTATTAGAACTATTCAAAGATTAATCGGACCTCAAGGAAGAACTATTGATTCTTCTAGTCCAATGGTTGATTCAAGATTAAAAGATGGATCTAGAATTAATGCCGTTATACCTCCATTATCAGTTAATGGACCTGTTATAACTATTCGTAAATTTAAAAGAAATATGACTAAAATAGATGATTTTTTAAGAGTAGGTAGTTTAACTAATGAAATGGCTATTTTCTTAGAAGGTGCTGTTAGAGGCAAATTAAATATAATTGTATGTGGTGGAACTGGTAGTGGTAAAACAACACTTTTAAATGTACTTAGCTCATTTATTGGCAATGATGAACGTATTATTACCATTGAAGATGCTGCTGAATTAAAATTAGAACAAGAACACGTTATAAGTTTAGAAACAAGAACAATGAATTATAACAATAATAAAATAGTAACAATAAGAGATCTTGTTATAAATGCCTTAAGAATGAGACCGGATCGTATAATCGTTGGAGAGTGTCGTGGTAAAGAAGCGTTTGATATGCTACAAGCAATGAATACTGGTCACGAAGGATCATTAACCACATTGCATGCCAATGGTTGTTCAGATGCATTAAATAGATTAGAAACAATGGTTTTAATGAGCGGCATTGAAATCCCTATAAGAGCAATAAGACAATATATTGAAAACGCAATAGACATTGTCATAAACATCGAAAGATTACATGATGGCAAAAGAAAAATAACCAATATATCGGAAGTAGTTGGTTTTGAAAATGATACGATTAAATTAAATACTATATTTGAATACAGACTAAATGGTTTAACTAAAGCTGGAGAAGAAAACGGTGAATTTATTAAATGTAAAAAGAAACCATCTGTATATAACTTATTAAAATCAAGAGGAATAGATGATTTAGATTTAATATTTAAATAGAAAGGAAATAATAATATGTTATTAAATATACTGATTAAATTTATATTTATTTTATGTTTAATATGGATTATTTATTATACAATTAGATTAAATAGAACTCTAAAATTAAGCAATAAAATAAATAAATATACTATAAAAAATAATAATAACATAACGAGTTTAGGTGATAGCCTCTTAAAGTTATACCTAAACATTAAGCAAAGTATAATTAAAGTACTAGAAAAATCAGTATATTTTAAAAATAAAGCAAAAAAATTTAATAAATATTCTTATAAAGATTACAATGGTTTATCAATTATAGCTACTAAATTTTGTATATCAATTGGAAGTGGAATTCTTTATATACTCTATAGTTTATTTGAAAATAATTTAAATTTTATGTTTTTAATTCTAATAATATTTTTAAGTTATTACGCTTATAATATTATTCTTAATATTGCTTATAAAAAACGTACTAAGCATATTGAACAAGATTTATTAAAAGCAGTAGTTATAATGAATAATGCCTTTAAATCAGGATATAACATTACTCAAGCAGTTGATATGGTCGTTAAAGATTTATCAGGTCCAATTAAAGAAGAATTTTCTAAAATAAGTTATGACTTAGAATATGGATTAGATTTAAAAGATGTTTTTGATAGATTCTATGAACGTGCTAAAATAGAAGATATTAAGTATATAACTAGCACATTATCATTGCTTAATTTAACTGGTGGAAATCTAGTTGGAGTTTTTACTAATATTGAAAATTCATTTACTAACAACAAAAGATTAAAAGATGAATTAAATAGTATGACAGCATCATCAAAATTAGTTTATTATTGTTTACTTACTATGCCAATTTTATTAACTGGTATACTACTATTAATTAGTCCTGATTACTTTGCACCATTACTTACAACCCCATTTGGTTATTTAATAATTTTACTTATAATTATATTATATATAAGTTATATATTAATTATAAAAAGAATATTGAGGATTGATTATGAATAATTTAGTAGATAAAATTTATACAAAAGAGCATATAGAAAGAATAAATAGAAAAAATAAACTATTTGGTTTATCAAAAAATTATAATGTTGTTGAATTATTATTAATTAACTTAATAAGTACCCTATTTATTTTTCTAATACTTATATTATTAAAGACTAATTTTATAGTATCATTAATAATATCATATCTATATTTTATATTAATTGAATATTTATTTTTTGATTATAGATTAGCTAAAAGAGCAAGAAAACTAGAAAAAGAATCATTATTTTACTTTCAAATTCTTAGTTTAAACATTGAATCTGGTAATAATCTAGCTAAAGCAATTGAATTAACAAGCAACAATATCAATAGTGATCTATCAAACGAATTTATTAAAGTATTAGATGATGTATCTTTAGGAAAAAGTTTAAATGAAGCCTTAGATGATTTAAAATACCGAATTCCTTCTGATACTGTAAATAATATTATTTTAAACTTAATAGAATCAAATATTTATGGAAGCAATATTGTTGAATCATTAAGTAATCAATTATCTTACTTATCAGATAAAATCTTATTAGATACTAAAGCCAAAATAAATAAGATGCCCATTAAAATAAGTTTAGTAAGTGTATTTATATTCATTCCATTAATTTTATTAATTATTTTATCTCCATTAGTAATTAATATTGTTAATAATAATTAAGTCAATATTTTAAAATTTACTAAGTTTTTATTAAACTTAGTCTTTTTTTGCATAAATATTTACTACTTTCATACATTTTAAATGAAAGGAAAATGGTATGGAAAAAAAAGAGATAATAAGTAGCATCTCAACTTGGGGAAATGGAGAAATTTATTTAGGCGTTGTTGGAGCAGTTAGAACAGGTAAATCTACATTTATTAAGAAAGTGATAGAGAATTTTATTGTACCCAATATTGAAGATGAAGATTTAAAGAAAAGATGCATAGATGAAGCACCACAATCGGCTCCCGGCAAAACTATTATGACCATGGAACCTAAGTTTATTCCATCATCAGGAGCAAATATTAAAATAGATGAATTTAAAACAAATGTTAAACTTATTGATTGTGTTGGCTATGTAATTAAAAGTGCAAATGGATATGAGGATGAATTAGGAAATCCTCGAATGGTTAAAACACCTTGGTATGACGAAGAAATTCCTTTTATGGAAGCTGCTGAGATTGGAACTGAAAAAGTCATAAAAGATCATGCTACCATCGGAATCGTTATGACAACTGATGGCTCATTTGGTGAGTTTACTAGAGGAGAAATAACCAGTACTGAAGAAAAAGTTATAACTGAACTTAAAATGATTAATAAACCATTTATTGTTGTTTTAAATACGACTCATCCTGAAAAAGAAGAAACTAGAAATTTAGCTAAAAGTTTAACTGATAATTACGATGTTCCTGTTCTTCCTGTCAATGTAGATAAAATGACAGAATTAGATATGTATGAAATTTTAAAAACTGCCCTATATGAATTTCCAATTTTAGATATTGAAATTAATATTCCATCATGGGTTCATAGTTTAGCAAATAATCATCCAATTAAAGAGGAATATCTAACAAAATTAAGAGAGAGTATGGACGGAATAAGCAAACTTAAAGATGCTGAAAATATAATTAATTATTATAAAGATAGTAAATATATATCTAAAGCCTATATATCTAATGTCAACACATCTAATGGTGTTGTAACTTTAAATTTAGATTCATCAAATGAATTATATAATGAAACATTAAAAGAACTTCTTGGCGGAATATCATTAACCAAAGGTAATTTACTTAAAATATTTATGGATTACTCAAGCGGTAAAGATGAAATATCCAGTGTTAAAGATGCTTTAAAAATGGCTAAAGCAACAGGATATGGTATTGTTTATCCAAGCTTATCAGATATGAAGCTATCTACTCCAGAAATTATTAAGCAAGGTTCTAAATATGGTGTTAAGTTAAAAGCCCTAGCAAGTTCAATTCACTTAATGAAAGTTGATGTAGAAAGCACATTCGAGCCTATAATTGGAACTGAAATGCAAAGTAAAGAATTAATAAACTATATAATGAAGGATTATGAAAAAGATCCATCAAGCATTTGGAAAAGTGAAATATTTGGTCGAAGTTTAGATGTCATTGTTAAAGAGGGAATAGAAGCTAAATTATCAATGATGCCAGAAGCAACTAGATATAAATTATCAAACACAGTAACTAAGATAGTTAATAAAGGATCAAATAATTTAATAGCTATAGTTTTATAAAGATAACATTTTAAATTGTTGTCTTTTTTTAATAGTGAAACTTAATATATTTGTAATATTAAAGTGATATAATTAATTAAGAATATGAATTTATTTCCCATACTAAAAAACATATGATATATTTATACTAGATAATTAAAGGAGAAAAAATGATAAAATTAAACGAAGGCGATACGCTTGCTATTAAGATTGAAAATTATAATAAAGAATTTGATGGAAAATATTTTCTTTTTATAAAAACTGAAGATTTTAGTGAAAAATATGATAGTAGTATCTCAAAAAAATTATTTAGAGCCAAAATAATAGATTCTATTAATAATGTAGATTTTAACACTATTAACAATTCGGAATATGTAAAAAAAAATTTAATCATATGGGAAGAAAGATTTTATCCTTTTCATGGCCCTGAAACATATGATGATGCAGAGAAAAACCGAAAAACGATATTTTACCCGGATGAATATAATTATTTATACTCTTATATATTTGAACTAAATATTACCAAAAAAGATTTAGATAAATTTACGTACTTAGGTAATTACAAAGTTGACTTACCAAAAGAACTGATTCCTTCATGGCCTGGAACTATATATATAAATAAAGATAAAGAAAAAGATTTTATATCAAGCTTAATAGATAGTTATTGTAGATTTAATTTGAGAAAAAGTATTTTTTTCACTGAAGAAGGAATAGAAAAGTATAAAAAAATGGGTGAATTTGTTAAATATGTATCTAATACTAAACCAAAAGAGTTTAAAAGAGATTAATATTTAGATAATTTGATAATTTTGTTAAGTAAAATCATATATTTTTTCAAAAAATAGCCCTTTTTTATTGCATTTTGTCCCTAGTTTTGGTAAATTTTATTTGTAGGGTAATTTGCCTTATAAAATTATTAAAATAGGAGGAAGTCAAAATGACTAAACAAGAATTAGTAGAATTTATTGCTACTGAAGCAAATATGAGTAAAGCTGAAGCTCTAAGAGCATTAGATGCAACACTTGCTGGTATTACTGAAGCATTAAAGAAAGGTGGCAAAGTTTCATTAGTTGGATTCGGAACATTTGCTGCTAAAGAAAGAGCTGCTAGAGAAGGAATTAATCCATTAACTAAAGAAAAAATTAAAATTCCTGCTAAAGTTGCTCCAACATTTAAAGCTGGAAACAAATTAAAAGACGCTTTAAATTAATTTGTTAAAGAAGCCCTATGCTTCTTTTTTGTTATATTTAAAAATGTGGCTATAATTATTGTAGCCACATTTTATTACATTAATTATTTAATGTAATATTATCAGAACTATAATTATATGTTCTGATAATATTATTATAAACATTTAAATATATTTTATACACGTTTTAATATCAAATTAAATTTAATATTTACTATTATTTGTTTTTTTTCTATAATAAATTAGATAAATATTTAAGGAGGACCTATGATATATTTAGATTATGCTTCGGCAACCCCGGTTGATAAAGATGTATTAGATTGCTATGTAAATGTTACAAATAATTATTATGGTAATCCAAACTCTAATCATGATATGGGAAAAATGGCAAAAAAAATTATTGATGATGCTAATTTAAAAATTGCCAATATTTTAAAAGTTAATCCTGATGAAATAATTTATACAAGTGGTGCTACTGAAAGTAATAATCTAGCGATATTAGGTGCATCTTATCGATATAAAAATTTTGGAAATCATATTTTAGTTAGTAGTCTTGAACATAATTCAGTAATGAGTTCTTGTTTACGTTTACAAGAAGAAGGTTTTGAAGTAGAAATAATTCCAGTTAACAAAGATGGAATAGTTGACATAGATGTTTTAAAGAGTATGATTAGACCAACAACTATTTTAGTATCAGTAACTTCTGTCGATTCAGAGCTTGGAATAAAACAACCTATTGAAGAAATTGGTAAGGTTTTAAAAAATTATGATCATATTGTTTTCCACACTGACGCATCACAAGCAATTGGTAAAATTAATATAGATATTCAAAATGCCGATTTAGTAACTATTGCTCCGCATAAATTTTATGGGTTAATGGGAATCTCTATTTTAGTAAAAAGAAAAAATATCGAGTTAATACCTCAAATATTAGGTGGCAAATCAACAACTGTTTATCGTAGTGGTACTCCTAATACTAATTTAATTGCGAGTACGGCGGTTGCAATTGAAAAAGCATATAAAAATTTAGATGAAAGATATAAATATGTTAAGGAACTTCATGATTATTTAATTAACTTATTAAAACAAAATAAAGATGTAATTATTAATAGTACTGCAAATAGCTTGCCTTATACAATTAATATAAGTGTTAAGAAAATAAAATCAGTCCTTTTTGTTGATAAATTAAATCAAAATGGAGTAATGGTTTCTAGTAAAACTAGTTGTTGTCCAATAATGACACCTTCAAAATTAGTGTATGCACTAACTAAAGATAAAGGAAGAGCAAGTTCATCAATTAGAATTAGTTTATCTTATTTAACAGCTAGAGAAGAAATAGATGAATTTATAAAAATATTTAATAAAGTATATAAAGAGGTTAAAAATGGAGAAGTATAAAGAAATAGAAAGAAGCATTATAACAACATATCGTAAAGAAATATGGTCTAAATTTGTTAAAGCTGTTTCTGATTATAAATTAATTGAAGAAAATGATAATGTCATGGTTTGTATTAGTGGAGGAAAAGACTCTTTTTTGCTTGCTAAATGTATTCAAGAATTACAAAGGCATGGCAACGTTAAATTTAATGCTCATTATGTTGTTATGGATCCTGGTTATAATGAATATAATCGTAATTTTATATTAGATAACGCTAAAATATTAAATATTCCATTAGAGATGTTTGAAAGTGATATTTTTGATGTAGTTGCTAATGTGGATTCAAAAAGTCCTTGCTATTTATGTGCAAGGATGCGTAGAGGATATTTATACAATCATGCTAAGGAGTTAGGATGCAACAAAATTGCGCTAGGTCATCACTTTGATGATGTTATTGAAACAACCCTTTTATCTATGTTGTATGGAGCCGAAATTAAAACAATGATGCCTAAATTGCATTCTGATAATTATGAAGGAATAGATTTAATTAGACCATTATATTTAGTTAAAGAAGCATCTATTATTGCTTGGAAAAATTATAACGAATTAACTTTTATAAATTGTGCATGTCGTTTTACAGAAGGTTGTTCCTTAATAAATGATGGAACAAGTAAACGTAAAGAAATGAAAGAACTAATTAAAAATTTACGTAAAATTAATCCAAGTGTTGATGCTAATATTTTTAAAGCAATGGATAATGTTAATATGAATTGTATACTTTCTTGGCACAAAGATG
The DNA here is from genome assembly GCA_934091015.1 of uncultured Bacilli bacterium. GTDB lineage: Bacteria > Bacillota_I > Bacilli_A > RF39 > UBA660 > CAG-533. The sequence goes on from CAKOKM010000015.1 coordinate 10,273, forward strand.
GAGTAAATCATTCATTTTTAGATGATTACGATAAGAAATAATCTAGTTTTTTAATATTCATTATTTCACAAAAGAAGATATGATTATTATAGTTTAAAAATATTTTATTTAAGGAACTGTCTATTTTAGTAACGGTTCCTTTTATATTTTTAATATATCCATTATCGTAAATAGTAAATTCTAAAGGTATTTTATTAATTAATGATTCTTTAATTAAATTTTCAAACTCATTTATTTGTTCTTCTGATAAATCTGGTTTAACTATTCTAGATTTTTCTTTAACTATCATATTCATTATATAGTTGCCGTTAATAACTGAATTAAAAGGTGCCCATTTAATCGCGTTTCGATTAGGCATTGTGGCCTCCTATCTTCCCATTACGCATTCTAATAGTAGAATCATCAAGTAAACTAGATGCTTTCAAAATCATATTAACACCATATTTGTTATTAAGTTCATCTATAACAATTTCACCATTTTTGTTTGTTTTTTCTTCTTCATATGATTCAAATATATTAAGTTGAATTCCGACATCATCAGATAATCTACCAAAAGAAATTGAAACTTTTCTAATTGGCATATATTCTTCATAATATTTATCAAACATAATTAAACAAATATCAGCTATTTCGTCTTCTTTAAATATACTAGTATCTAATTTAGTTACGTGATAAAAACCACCACCAGTTTCCTTAGAGTAACCGATTCCTAAACCAATTGAAGAAGTTTGTTTATGAGCTATTCTTAATCTTCTAACTAAAACACTTACCATTTCTCTTATAATAAGAATTATATTGTTTTGATTATAATCTTTAAATAAAATTTGACTATGACTAATTGAATTTTCTTTTGGAATATAATTATTAAAATCACTTATTCTAGCGTTATCAATCCCATTAGCATGCTCCCATAGTTCAAGACCAATAATACCATATTTATCTTTTAATTTATTTTTATCATATTTGGCAATATCTCCTACTGTATAAAGACCTAGCTTATTTAAATTACGTTCCATGCGTGGCCCAATGCTCCACATTTTTGATAGGGGTGTGATAGACCATAATTTAGTTTTGACATCATCATAAGTCCATTTAGCAATGTTATTTTGAACGTGTTTAGCTTCAATATCCATTGAAATTTTAGCAAGTAATATATTTGGACCAATTCCGGCGGTTGTAGTAAGTCCAGTTCTTTTCTTTATATCATTTATAATAGTTTGAGCAAGTTCATAATCAGTCATATTATACATATGAAGGTAATTAGTAACATCCAAAAACACTTCATCAATTGAGTAAACATGAATATCTTCTTTAGCAACATACTCTAAATAAATACTTAAAACCTCACGGCTTTTTTGAATATATAAGTTCATACGAGGCGGTGCTTTAATTATTTTAATGTTTTTAGGTAAATCATAGGCTCTTCCTCTAGATGGAACTCCTAAATTTTTTAGAAAAGGCGTAACTGCCAAAGTAATAGCGCCATTTCTAGTTGGATCGCAAACAACTAGAGCAGTAGTAAATGGATCAAGACCTCTTTCTATACATTCACAAGAAGCAAAAAAACTTTTTAAATCAATTGCAATAATATTCCTATTTGAATATAAACTATTTTTCATTAGACATTTCTCCTTATGAGAATATATTAAAACAATTGTTTGTATACATCTAGTGGAAATAATTGGCAAAAATAAAACTTATAACTATAATTATAGATAGAATTATTTAAACTATTTGTGTTATTATTTGTTATAATATTAATTAGTTAGAAAGAAGGTATTTATTATGTATGCTAATATTTTAGTTGAATATGGTGCTAAAGCCCTAGATCAAACATTTACTTATATTATTCCTGATACTTTAAAAGATAATTTAAAAGTTGGAATGAAAGTAAAAGTTCCTTTTAGAAATACCTTAATTAATGGATTTGTCTTAGAAATAACTAATAATTGTAATAACAATAATTTAAAAGAAATAGCAAGTATTACAGATGAATACTTTTGTTTAAATAAAGAGTTATTAGAGCTTGGTAAAACATTAAAAGAATTAACCCTTTGTTCTCTTATTCAAGCATATCAAGCAATGCTTCCATCTTCTATGAAAATAAAAACAATTAAAAGTAGTTATCAAAAATATGATGAATATTTAGAATTAATAAATAAAGATACTGCTATTAATTATACTAACAATAATAAAAGAAGTATTAAACAAATTGAAATACTTAATAGACTTTTAAATAATGAAAAAATCTTAAAAAAAGAATATAGTTTAGATATAATAAAAAAACTAACTTATGAAAATATTATTAAAATAAATAAAGTTAATAAATATCGAATAAATATTGATAATAATAGTTTTAAGAAAAAAGAATTAACTTTAGAACAAAAAGAAGTAGTAGAAAAAGTAGAGGCAAGTTTTAATAAAAGTGAAATATTTTTGCTTCATGGGGTAACTGGATCAGGTAAAACTGAGGTATATATGGAGTTAATCGAAGAAGTAGTTAAAACAGGTAAATGTGCAATACTTCTTGTTCCGGAAATTAGTTTAACTCATCAAATAGTTTCAAGATTTTATTCAAGATTTGGTAGTGATGTTGCTATTTTCCATAGTGCTTTATCAGATGGTGAAAAATACGATGAATATCATAAAATTTTAAATGGAGATGTACATATTGTTGTTGGAACTAGAAGTGCTATATTTGTTCCTTTTGAAAAAATTGGAATTATCATATTAGATGAAGAACAAAGCAGTAACTATAAACAAGATAGTAATCCTAGATATCATGCTAGAGATATTGCTCTTTTAAGAAGTAAATATCATAACTGTCCAGTTGTACTTGGTTCTGCAACGCCTTCACTTGAAACAATGGCTAGGGCTAAAAAAGGGGTTTATACTTTACTATCTTTAACCAAAAGAATTGGAAAAAGTGTAATGCCTACTACTAAAATAGTTGATATGCAAGAAGAATATAAAAAAAGAAATATGATTATAAGTGATTATTTAGATCAAAAAATAAGGGAGAAACTAGAAGCAAATGAACAAGTTTTATTAATGCTTAATCGAAGAGGTTTTTCAACTATAGTTAATTGTAAAAATTGCGGATACACCTTTAAATGTCCTCATTGTGAAATATCTTTAACTTATCATAAAACAAGTAATAATTTAAGATGCCATTATTGTGGATATACCATTAATAATCCCGATACCTGCCCAAGTTGTATGGAAAAATCTTTAACTAATTTTGGACTTGGTACTGAAAAGTTAGAAGAAGAAATTAATAAAAGATATAATGTTAAAACAGTTAGAATGGATGCTGATACAACCAGTAAAAAAGGCAGCCAAGACGAAATTATAGCTAAAATAGAAAGCGAAGATGTAAGCATAATTGTTGGTACTCAAATGATTAGTAAAGGATTTGATTTTCCTAAAGTAACATTAGCAGCCATAATTAACGCGGATGATTCTTTAAATATTCCAGATTTTAGAAGTGGAGAAAATACTTTTGAACTTATTACTCAAACAATTGGTAGAGCTGGAAGAGCAAGTGATAAATCAGATGCTGTAATTCAAACATTTAATAGTGATAACAAAATAATAGAATATGCTAAAAATAATGATTATGAATCTCTTTATAATTATGAAATGAATATTAGAAAAATTCTTAAATATCCGCCATATTTTTATATAACTAAAATTTTAATTGCATCCAAAGATTATAATGAAGCATCTAAAGAAATATCTAAAGTTAAAAATTATTTAGATAAAAAACTTACTAATGTTATAATTTTAGGGCCAACAACTGCTGCAATGTTTAAAATAAATAATGTTTACAGATTTCAAATAATATTAAAATATAAAGCCTATAATTCAGTTAAAGAACATTTAAAATATTTAGATGATGTTTATAGATTAAACAGTAAAGTAAATATTGAAATAGATAATAATCCAACTAGGGCGTAAACAGTTATTGTTATTTTAGGATGGGTAAAATAGGTCGTAATATGTTATATTTTATAATTTAAACACATTAGATTTTCTTTTGTGTTTTTATATATTATAAAATCCAAAAATATGTTTGCAAATTTTTAAAAAATATGCTAAAATAAGCCTTAATTTAAAGAGGAGAGTGTTTATGAACACAGATGTAGCACTAAATTATAAGGCTAAATTAACACAAGTTGAAGACAAAATAGAAGAAATTGAAAGAATAGGTTTTAATGTTAAGACATTTAAAGAAGAAGTAGAAAAAATTATTACTGACACTAATTCAAAAGTTAAAATATCTAAAAATAAAAATTTTGAAGGATTTATAATTGCTGATTATTCTAATGCAATAACAAGATTAGAAAAATTAGATTCTAGTTTAGATTCTTTTGAAATATATATTAAAGTTAATAATTATGCTGAATATTTAGATAAAAATTATATTAAAGAAGATAAAATAAGTGAAATTGTTGGTGAAATTAAAAAACTACTTAGAAGTCTTGGTAATTCGTCAGTGATTGATTATGAAGAAGAAAAGAAAATTGTTGAACCATTTTATAAAGGTGTTTTTAAAGTAATTTGTTTTGAAATATATTATACTGGAAAAAGCACTTTGCTAGAATTTTGCAAAGCTAGTGAAATTGATAAATCATTTATCGAAAGAAAAATAAAGGCTGCAATCGATGAAATTAATTTTGAAAAATATCCCGAAATTGAAGCTAAATATTATGAAATCAAAAGAAATGGTAGTAATAGTTCACTATTAGATAATGATTTTCTTAAATTAATGGTATTTAAAGATGAAAAAGATAGATTAAAAAATGTTATAACAGTTCCTGCTAATAACATGGTTAAAAATATTGAGTCAGTTGAAAAAGAAATTAAAGAAAAATATAAAGATTATTCTAATACTGAAAAAACATATGAAGATAGTGTTAAAACATTTAAATTAGAATTTAAAGAACTTATGAAATCAATTGTTGCAGTTGCCATAGCGTTATCAATACCAGTAGCTAGTTTTAACTTATCTCTTTTTATAGGCAAAAAGTTATTTAAAGAATATTCATATGATGTTAGTAAAAATACATACAATTCTTATGATAATGCTTATACCCATAGTGATGAACGAGAAATTATTGATGATACAACTAAAACAGCTTACGTTGTTAAATATGATACGTTAAGTAGTGATGATATTGATGACTATAATTCTAAAAAAATTTATAATTTTAGAATTACAGAGGAAGATGCTATGTGGTATCGAAGAAAAACCATTTATGATCTAAGTTATTTAAAATATCAAGATATTAATGGGTATTTAGATTATTGGAATAAAAATGTTACAGTTCCTATTAATAGCAGTGAGATTGTTAATATAAAGGATAATAGTGATATTGTTCAAGAATATGTAGATTATTATGAACTTATATATAATATTGTAGACTTAGAATCCAAACATGCTGAAGTAAGCTTTAATAGTATTTTACTCACCATTTTGCTTACCATTGTTGCTATTGTCATAGAAGCTGGAATTATGTATGTAGATTTAAATAATAGCAATGATAAATTTCGCCTAATTAGTAGATTTATAGAATATATAAGTGCAAAAGAAAATCTTAAAAATGATAAAAAATTATTTTTAGAACAAACTAAGGAACTACTAATGTTAATCGGTCAAAATGACGAACTTAGAAATGTCTTTAATCAAGAAGCATCTAAATATAATTATATATTTGAAGATTACGGAATTAAACTACCTAAAGAAACACTTGATAGTACTACTAAGAAGAAATTGTTAAGTGGTAAATAAATTAGAATATTAAAATTAAGGGGGAAAATAAAATGTTTGAATATAAATTAAATGATAGAATATTTGTTGCTGATGTTTATGATAGAGAGACCAATATAGGATATATATATTTTAAATTAATTACATATGGTAATAAAATTTATGCTGAAGAGGTATCTAGTAAAATAATATTTCCAATAAGCAGTGAAATATATAGTGCTAGTTTATATGAATTAGTTAATGGTACTAAATTTCAATTTTATGTTAATACATTTAGCGAGTTACGTATAGGTAGTGATGGAAATATATATGGTAGTAATATTTCCAAATGGAAAAATAATTTAGCAGCAAAAGAAATTGATTTTAAAACTTTATCTGAATATTGTAATGAATATATTCATTGCTTTGATTATGTAATTCATAGTGATGAAATAATAAAATTAAATGAAAGAATAAATGGTGATGTGAATATGGAAAATAAAGATTTTGATAAAATCTATGAACCTAGTGTTGAAAAAAATACAATTAAAAAAGTTCCAAAAGTATGTCAAGATATGAATAGTAGAACAAATCTTACCAATGTAGTCGGTAGAGAAAAAGAAATAAGAGACCTGATAAAAGTTTCATGTATACTTGGTAAATCAGTTATCCTTTTAGGTGAAGCGGGTGTTGGTAAAACTGCTATTGTTGATGGTTTAGTAAATGAAATTAACCAAACTAATAAACAATTTCTTAAAGATAAAATAGTTTATGGATTAAATATTGGTAGTTTATTAGCGGGTACAAAATATAGAGGAGAATTTGAAGACAAGTTAGAAGATGTCATAAAGTTTGCCCAAAAATATAATCAAAACGTTATTTTATTTATTGACGAAATACACACATTATACAATTTAGGAAGAACTGAAGATAGCCCAATAGATGCTATTAATATTTTAAAACCATATATTGAAAAAGGTGAAATAACTATTATTGGTGCAACTACTTATGAAGAATATGATGAAAGTATTGCTAGAGATAAAGCCTTTGCTAGTAGATTAACAATTAATAATGTAAAACCATTAGATAATCGTAACGTTCAATTAATAATTATGAATTATATTTTACTTTTAGAAAGAAAATATAATATAAAAGTCAACTTAACTAAGGCTGAGTTAATTAGTCTTACTGAAGAATTAATAAATGTTGCTAAACATCAAGATGCTAGATATAAAATTCTTCCAATTAGAATTATCAAAAGAATTGTAGAATCTGCTTTCGCAGAAGCAATCTATGAAGAACATTCAGGAGTTGAATTAGAAGATTTTATTAGTGCTATTCTAGATAGTAACGAATTAAAATTAAAAGATAAAAAAGAATATGCATCAAGTATAAAAAATAAATTAAATAGTGTTGAACCACAAAACAATAACTCACAAAATAATAAATTATATGTTTTATCTTCTAAATAATTAAGATTAATAATTTAAAAGGTTATGTTATTAATCTTTTTATTTACATTAATTTTCATATGTTATATATTAATGATAGGAAAGGAAAGAGGTATAATGAAGAATTTTAAAAACATTTTATGGGGATTAATCTTAATAATTATTGGATTAATTTTAGGAGGTAATTCACTAGGATTATTTAATATTAATATCTTTTTTGATGGCTGGTGGACTTTATTTATAATCATTCCATCATTCGTAGGTTTAATAACAGAAGATGATAAAACTGGAAATGCAATATGGATGGTAATTGGATTATTATTATTAGCTGGAGCAAACGATATTATCAATTTTGATTTAGTATGGAAAATGATAATACCTATAATCATTATTATAGCCGGTTTAAGTTTAATATTTAAAGATACATTTAATTCTAGTGTAAGTAAATCAATCAAAAAACTTAATTCAAAAATAAACAAAGATGATGGAATTAATGCTACATTTTCTAATCAAAATATTAAATTAGATGATGAAGAATTTAAAGGAACTAATTTAAATGCCATATTTGGCGGTATAAAATTAGATTTAAGAAATGCAACAATAAAAGATGATGTTGTTATTAATGCTTGCTGTGTTTTTGGTGGAATTGATATTTTAGTTCCTGATGGATATAAAATAAAAATTAAATCAAGTTCATTATTCGGAGGAGTTTCTAATACCAAAAAAGTTAAAAACACCGAAAAATCTAAAACTATATTTATTGATGCTAATTGTTTATTTGGAGGAGTAACTATTAAATGACAACTACTCAAAAAATAATTAAATATTTAGCAATTGCTTTTGCTTTATTTTTAGTAATCAGTATTTTTTCAATTATATTTGGTTTAAGTCACGAAATAATAAGTTCGATAAATAATGATGAAAAAGAAAGCGAATTATTAAAAGAATATACTACAATATCAAATAATGTTAATAATGTTGAATCATTTAAAATAGATATTTCTAATGATGATATTGAAATTAAAGAAGGAGAAAAGTTTGAAGTCAAAACTAATGATCCTGATGTTAAATTTTATCATGAAAATAGTAAAGTGAAAATTAAGTCAGATAAAACATTTAGTTGGCACATTAATAATTCATCCAGAGGAACTATTGTAATATATCTTCCAAATGAATTTAAGATTAGTGAATTAGATATTGATTTAGGTGCTGGTAAAATAGATATAGATAAAATATTTGTAGAAACATTATTAATGGATTTAGGTGCCGGAACAATGACAGCAAAAGAAATAAATGTTTATGAAAAAGCAATGATAAATGGTGGTGCAGGTAACATTAATATTAATTCCGGTATAATAAATAACCTTAATTTGAAATTAGGAGCTGGTAATGCTACTATTTATAGTGACTTAACTGGATCAAATACTTTAACAACTGGGGTAGGCAAATTAAATTTAGGGTTAAGTCGAAGTAAAGATAATTATAGATTTGATATAAATAAAGGTTTAGGTAATATAATATTAAATGATTTTGATGTTTCAGAAGATACATTAATAGGTGATGGAGAAACTAAAATAAAAATAAGTGGTGCCGTCGGAAATATTATTATAAACACTGCTGAATAATTAATCATTTAATAAAGTAAAAGCAAATATTATAACAATAAAATAAATTGATAATAGGTAACTTTAAATAATCATTCTATAATATAAAGTGATTATTTTTATAAAAATAAATTAGAAATAAAATAAGAGAATAAGATAATAACCAAAATTATAACAAATATTTTGGATTGTTATTACATATTAAACAAGAGTACATAAAATGTACTTTTTTAATTGAGTTTATTTTTTACTAATGATATACTTTTAGTTAGAGGATGGATATGTGATGAATAATAAAAATAAAATTCTTTTTATAGCGCTTGTTATAACATTCTTGTTTGTCTGCGTTGTAGGAGATATGTTAAGTAATAAAATGATTGAAGTTGTTGAAAGTAAAAGATTAAATATCTTAGCTTCTGCAAGTATGAAACCTTTAGAAAATAAAATATATAAAAAAGGATATGAAATAAATTTTACATATATGGGTGATATTGATATTGTTGATGAATTAAATACCAATGCCAAAAGTTACGATGGAGTATGGATATCAAATTCAATGTGGCTATATATGTTAGAAAATCAATATTTAACAAGTAATTCTAAATCTATTGCAATTAGTCCAATCGTGTTAGGAATTCGTAAAAGTAAAGCTAAATCACTAAATTTAATTGGAAAAGAATTAACTAATGATGATATAGTTACTTTAGTTAAAAATAAAAAAATAAAATATGTTATGCCATCTGTTACAAGCACAAATACCGGAGCAACAGCCTACATTGGCTTTTTAAATTCACTTGCTGGTAATCCAGAAATATTAACTGAAACAATGCTTGATAACACTAAATTAGTTACGGAACTTAAAAATTTATTTTCTGGTACTTTAAGAGTAAGTGGAGATGAAGAATATCTTAAAGAAATGTTCATAAATAATGATGATTACGAAGCAATTATCACCGATGAAGCATCATTAATAGATATAAATAAAAAATTAATAGATGAAGATAAAGAAGAATTATATTTATTCTATCCTAAAGATGGACTATCAATAAATGATATGACACTTGCATTTATTAGTAATGATAAATCTAAAGAAAATGATTTTATAAATTTTCAAAACTTCCTATTAAGTGAAAGTGGACAAGAATTATTAGAAGAAAATGGTTATCGTACTTGGTATGGTGGAGTAAGTAGTAAAGCCAATCCGAAAGTATTTAATCCAGACTGGGGAATAGATACTGAAAAATATTTAAATGTAACTAATTTCCCATCTAAAAAAGTTATTACAAAAGCAATAAATGTTTATATTGAAAGTTTAAGAAAACCAACTCATGCTGTTTTCTGTTTAGATTATTCAGGAAGTATGTCAGGAGAAGGTATCCAAGAATTAAGAGATGCTATGAACTATATTTTAAATAGTGAAGAAGCATCTAAAGATAGATTACAATTTTCTAAAGGTGATAAAATAACGGTTATAACATTTAGTACAAAAGTAACAAATATTTGGAATACCTTAGAAGGAACATACACAACTGAATTAATAAATAACATTAACAAATATAGTGTTGGCGGTTCGACCGCATTATATGATGCTGTTCAAAAAGGATTAGAAATATTAAATAAAGAAACTGATGACTATACAACTACAATTATCGCTATGACTGATGGTTATATAAATGAAGGAAGCTTTAATACATTATCAAAATATTACAAAACACTTAATAAAGAAATTCCTGTTTACAGTATTACATTCGGTGATGCTAGTGAAAAACAATTAGATAAAATAGCTAAACTTACCAACGCCAAAATATTTGATGGTAAAGAAAATCTACTTAAAGCCTTTAAAGAAGTAAGGAGCTATAATTAAAATGAAAGTAAAGTATAAAGAAGCTGTATCAGCCGTTGTAGGAAGTGCCTTCTTTGCTGTACCTTATTTAGCACTTTCACTTCCTTTATTGCCTTCTGCATTAATAGGAACCGGTGCATTTATTGCTGGAGAGTTATTGCTAAGCAGTGATGAAGAAAAACAAATGCTAACCGAATCGGTAAAAAAGACACTTGATAAGGCTAAAAATGAATCAAAAGATATTTACAATATGCGTAATAAGATTGAAGATAATGATTTAAAAAAGAATTTAATTAGTATAAGCAATAGTGCTAATAAAATAATAAGTACCATTGAAAAAGAACCTAAAAAAATTAGAAAAATAGCTAACTTTTTCGACTATTATTTACCAGTAACGTTAAGCATAATTAAAAGATATGATGAAATAGAAAATCAAAATTTATCATCAAAAGAGATGAAAGAATTTATATCATCTACAAAGTTAATGTTAAAATCAGCTGATGAAGCATTTAATAAAATACTTGAAAGATTGTATCAAAATGATATGATAAATATAGATGCTGACATGAAAGTATTTAATTCAATGCTTAAAGCCGATGGTTATGATGATGAAGAAATTATAAAGGAGGATAACAATGAATAAAAAAATAATTGGAGTAAGTATTTTTATTCTTCTAATAGGAGTAATTGTTGGAATAAAATATTTTAGTGGTAATAAAGATGTTTTAAATTCCAATCTAACAACTATATACGTTGCAACAGGAGGAGGTAAAGAAGATTTTATTTCTGACAAAGAAGTATCAAAGATATTAGCAAAAAAATATAAAATTCAAGTTGTATATGATAATTGGAGTAATGGTAAAACTATTACAAAACCATTAATTAGAGAAAGTGTTAATTTAGGAAATAACGATGTAATAGCAAAAATTAAAAATGGTGAAAATATTACTATCAATAGTGATAGTGTTAGTAAATATGATGCACTATTTACATCTGATCAAAGATTCTATGATTATTATAAATTATCACCAGATAAAACTAAAAATGAATCAGATCGTTATTATGTATTAGATGGTGGTTTAACACTTAACACGCCAATCGTAATATATAGTTGGAAAGAAGTAGTAAATGCTTTAATTAAAGAAGAAATTGTGACTAATGAAAATGGTGTTTATTATATTACTAATATGTACAAATTAATTGAATATATTCTAGCTGGTAAAAAATGGAAAGATATTGGATTAACTGATTTATATGGAAATATCAATATAGCATCAACTGATCCAGTATCATCATCTCCAGGAGCGACATATTATGGATTATTATTATCAATATTAAGTGGTGGAGAAATAAATGATCAAACTCTTGAAGCAAATCTGAAAAAATTAAAAGTATTCTATCAAAAGAGTGGATATATGAACAACACACCAGCGGATCTTTTTGAAAGATATTTAAAAACAGGTATGGGTGGAGAACCAATGATTGTTGATTATGAAAAAAGTATTATAGATTTTGCAAATTCCAATCCATCTGGTTTTAGTCAAGTTAAAGATGATATCGTAGTTTTATATCCTAAACCAACTATTTGGAATTCTCACTGTTTAACAATATTTAGTGAAAATGGTAAGAAATTATTAGCAGCTTTTGAAGATGAAGAAATAAGTCGTATTGCCTGGGAAAAATATGGATTTAGAACAGGTGTTACTGGAACAAGTGTAAGTACAACTGATTTAGGAATAGGTATTCCAAGTAAAATAACAAGTACTGTAACAAGTTTAAAAATGTCATACTATAATGAATTAATAGATTATTTAAGTAAGTAGGAGGAAAAAATGAATTTAGAATTAAAAGTAGAAGACAAATTAAAGGAAGAAAATATTAGTAATTTAACTCAAAATAGTAAAGAAGTAACTGATGAAAAGATTGAAAAATCATTAAATTATGATGAATTATCAGAAAGTGAGAAAAAAGCTGTTGATGAATTTATCACAAAAATTAATGTAATGGATCAAAATATAGTTCTTCAATACGGAGCAAAAGCTCAAAATAAAATTAGTGCTTTTTCTGATACAGTTCTAGAAGATGTTAAAACCAAAGATATTGGAGACACTGGTGATTTACTTGCAAGTTTAGTAGGTGAAATTAAATCATTCAATTCTTCTATCGGAACATCAAAAAAAGGAATCTTTAAATTATTTAACAGTGCTAAGAAAGAAATTAGTACGATTATTGCTAAATATAATAAAATTGAAAAAAATGTTGATGCAATAGAAAGTAATTTAGAAAAAAATAAAGTTACTTTATTAAAAGATATTACTTTATTTGATACAATGTATGATAAAAATTTAGAATATTTTAAAGAAATATCTTTATATATAATAGCCGGCGAAAGAAAATTAGAAGAACTAAAAAATAAAACATTACCAGAAGCAAAAGCAAAATTTGAAGAAACGCATGATCAATTAGATGCCCAAAAAATTCAAGATTTAGAAAATCAAATTAATAGATTTGAAAAGAAAATTTATGACTTAAAAACTACAAGAATTATATCTATTCAAATGGCACCACAAATTAGGTTACTTCAAAATAATGATGCCGAACTAGTAGAAAAAATTCAAAGTTCAATAACTAATACAATTCCATTATGGAAAAATCAAATGGTACTTGCGTTAGGTATAAGCAATTCAAAGAAAGCTTTAGAATCACAACAAGCTGTTTCAAATTTAACTAATGAAATGTTAAAGAAAAATAGTGAAACATTAAAACAAGGCTCAATTGAAGTAGCAAAAGAAGCTGAAAAAGCAATTATTGATATTGAAACTCTTAAGAAAACAAATCAAGATTTAATTGAAACCATCGATAGTGTCATCAAAATTCACGAAGAAGGTCATGCTAAGAGAATGGAAGCAGAAGCCGAACTTGAAAATATTGAAAAGGAATTAAAGAGTAAATTAATTGAAATAAATTTACCAAAAGCATAATATCTATGCTTTTTTCTTAAATAAAGGAGATACAAATGGATAGTAGAAAAATATTAGATGAAGTTTATCGTGATTTTTTTGGAACAGTTAAAGAAGAAAAAATAACACCTATCGATAAAGAAATAGAAATAAAAAATATTGAAGAATTACTTATTGATGAAGAATCAAAAGAATTGCTAAAAAAAATAATTACCTACATGAAAAACTATAATAATGGAGTATACATAAATTTTAATATTTTATTATATGGTAACAACAAAGAAACATTAAATGCTATAATCAATTTATTAAAAAGCGTAAGTAATAATTATTTAATAAATACAAATATAACTAATATTTCTTTAGCAGATATAGACAATATTAATAAAGTTAAAGATTATTATAAATCAGGTATTTTAATAATTAGTGATTTTAATAGTTTAAGTGGCAAAGATGCTACCAAGTTAATTAATATTTTAAAAGACAATAGTACACATAAAAATATTGTTATATTAAATGATACAGAATCAAGTTTAAAAGAATTTATTAAAAATGATAATGATTTGGAAAATAGCTACTTTACCTATTCTATAAAAGAAATATTGCCAAATACTAAATATATTATGGCTGATATTAAAAAAAGTATCAATATTGATAATTTAAATGATATTGGAAAATATATTAATGATACTTTCTTAAATAGTAACCTAGATTATCCTACATATCGTGATAATTTAATAAAATATATTGCGTTTAATAATAAATTACCAAAAGTTAGTAAGCCTAAAAAATTAGAAGATATTTTAAAAGAATTAAACGACCTTATTGGACTGGATATTATAAAAAAATCTATAAATGAATTAATTGATTTAATAAGTTTAAAAAACAAAACTGAAGGTAAAGTTAAGATAAATGATGTTAATTTACACATGGTATTTTTAGGCAATCCCGGAACCGGAAAAACAACAGTTGCTAGACTTCTTGCCGAAATATTTTACGATTTAAAATATATTAAATATAATAAACTTGTTGAAGTTTCAGCCAAAGATTTGATAGGTGAATATGTTGGCCAAACAGGACCAAAAACAAACGAAGTAATAAATAAAGCAATGGGCGGAGTACTATTTATTGATGAAGCCTATACTTTATATAGTAAAAATAATAGCTATAATGAAGAAGCAATTGCTACATTAATAAAAGCAATGGAAGATCATCGAAACGAATTTATTGTCATATTTGCCGGATATACTAAAGAGATGACACCATTTTTAAATTCTAATTCAGGTATTAAATCACGTATAGGCTACACATTCGAATTTCCTAATTATACCAGTGCTGAATTATTAGAAATATTTAAATTATTTGTAAAAAAATCTAATTTCAAAATCGAAGATAAAGCATTAATTAAAGTAAAAAACATTTTTGAAAAACATCTTAACGACGATAATTTTGGCAATGCTAGATTCGCAAGAAATTTATATGAAAAATGTGTTATAAATCATGCTACGAATTGCAAAGACATAGTAAATGATAATAGACTTAAAACTTTAACACAAGAAGATATAATAGATATTTAAAATCAACCAAATTTAATAAAATATCTAATAAAAATAATTGAATTTATATGCAATTTATGTTATATTAAATCCCTTGAAAAAAGAGGGATTTTTTATGGAAATAAGAGAAAATTTTATAGATAAAAATGGAATATTATATCCAAATGTTCGAGAAATAGCGTTTACTAGAGATAATTTATTTGGTAATTTAGGAACATTAGTTAATGAGACAAGACGTGAAGCCAATGATTATTTTGCTAAGAAAAGTGCTATGCAAATAGATGATGAAGGAGTATATATTTATAAATCAAATTATAATCCAGATAATGCTTTAAGAGTCTATAAATGTTTGCTAGATCCCAACTTTAATGGTTGTCGTGATGAAATATTTATATCAAAATTGCAAAGTATTCAGCCTTCAATAAGCATGACATCATTTCCTATTGGAGTAGTTACTTTAGATGGAAACATTATAGGTCAAGAAATAATATATTATGAAAACTTCAAACAATTATATGAAATAAAAAATGAAGTGTCATTAAAGGATTTATTATTAATATATCGTAAATGTTTAACAATTTTATCAGAACTTCATAAAGAAGGAATTGCCTACATAGATATTCATGCCAAAACTTTTTAGTAAATGAAAAATTAGATGTTAAATTAATAGATTTCGAGCAAGATCTAGTTAAATTTGATGATGAACACGCTTTAAAAAATAGCTTACAAAATTTTTATAAAATGATTAATTTACTAAATAAAAAAATAAATATTCCCATTCATTATTCTAAACCTGAAACATTAGATGAAGCCCATCAAAATTTAGATGATTTAGTAAAAAAACTTAAATAAATATCCAATAACTGGATGTTTTTTAATTGTATAAAAATCCATAATAATAATGGTGATAGTATATGAAAAAATATATAATTTTATTACTAATTTTGTTGTTACCTTTTAATGTTTTAGCCTATTCAGACAAAATTATTCCTGGAGGAGACACTTTAGGAATTGAAGTTAAAAATAAAGGTGTAATAATAGTTGGATTTTACAGGGTAAAAAGTAAATTAAATAAAAATAATTTAAAAGTAGGAGATACTATTTTAAAAGTAAATAATGAAGAAGTTACTTCTATTGAAAATATGATAAAGCTAATTGAAAAAAATATTAATGATAATAGGGTAAAAATTACTATTAAAAGGGAAGATAAAGTATTTGAAAAAGAAATCGAAATAGATAAAGTTGATGGCATATATAAAACTGGATTATATGTTAAAGATAATATTATTGGTATTGGAACACTTTCATATATAGATCCTGAAACTAAAATATATGGGGCATTAGGACACGAAATAATTGAAAGTACAACTAATAAATTAATTGAGGTTAAAACAGGCAAGATCTTTAAAACGTCAATTACAAGTATTGATAAATCTGTTAAAGGACTAGCTGGAACTAAAAACGCTAAATTTTTTAGTAATATAAATTATGGAACAATTGTTAGTAACACTAATAAGGGAATATACGGAATTTATGATTACGATACAACTAGTAAACAAACTTTAGAAGTAGGAAACTATAAAGATATTAAATTAGGAACAGCCACAATTAGAACTGTAGTTAATGGTGAAAAAATCGAAAATTTTGATATTGAAATAGATAGAGTAAATAATAATGATATAAAAAATATTCATTTTAAGATTACAAGCCCAGAATTAATTGATAAAACTGGTGGAGTAGTTCAAGGTATGAGTGGTTCTCCTATAATTCAAGATAATAAAATTATTGGAGCTGTAACTCACGTTGTTATAGATAATCCCTTAACAGGTTATGGCATCCTAATTACTAACATGTTAGAGGAAGGTGAAAAAGTTTTAAATTATTCTAATAATTAACTTTATATTATAATTTAAATGTGATAAAATTTTTATAGTATAGAGAAGGAGTATTTATGAACGTTTACAATATGAGTGAGGAAAGTATTCAAAAATTAGCATCTGATTTTAATAACAGTAGAATAGGTAGAAAAATATGGCTATTTTCTATGATTCCTCAAGTAGTAGGTTTCTTTGATATTTTAGTATATTTAGTAATGATGTTATATGGTGTATCTCATCCTGAAATTAAAGAAGTTGTTGGAAGTTATATTTTAGCTACTGTTGTAATTTTAGGTATTGCAGTAATATCATATGGATTCGCTAAAATGATGTACTGGAAACAAGTTGTTTCATATGCTAATGAATTAAGTAAAATTGAAATGATGAAAAAAGAGTTAGAAACAAAAGTTAAGAAAACAAAAGATAAAGTAACAAAAAACAGTAAAAAGAAAACTAACTCAGTTAAAAAGACTGTTAGAGCTGCTAAGAATAAGAAGTAGAATAATGCTTCTTTTTTTGTTATACTTATTTTGTGATGAATTGTGGAATATAAAGTTAAAGATCGTTTAAATAATCAAATTATTATTAAAGAAAGCAAAATAAATATATTTTTATATACAACTAAGTTAGGACGTATTCTTCTTAAAATAATCGTATTACCATTTATAAGTAAAATAGCTGGTTTCTATCAAAACTCTATTTTTTCTAAAAATATGATACCAAAATTTATTAAAAATAATCATATTAATATGAATGATTATGAAAAGAAAGATTATAAATCATTTAATGATTTCTTTACTAGAAAAATAAAAGAAGATAAAAGAAAAATAGATGAAGATAAATATAACTTAATAAGTCCATGTGATGCGAAGTTAAAAGTATATAAACTTACTAAAGACCTAGTGTTTAATATTAAGAATTCAAAATATACTTTAAATGATCTAATAGATTCTAATATGAAATTAGATATGGATAATGCTTATGCTCTCGTGTTTCGTTTATGTGTTGATGATTATCATAGATATTCTTATATAGATTCAGGTTATCAAGAAGAAAATAACCACATTAAAGGTGTCTTACATACAGTTAGACCAATTGCTACCAATAATTTAAATGTCTTTACTCAAAACGAAAGAGAGTGGACAACACTTCATACCGAGACCTTTGGAGATGTAATCGAAATTGAAGTAGGTGCATTAATGGTAGGTAAAATAGTTAACGAACATAGTAATTATGAATTTAAAAAAGGTGAAGAAAAAGGCTATTTTAAGTTTGGAGCATCAACTATAATCTTAATAATTAATAATATTGATATTGATGATGATATCTTACTTAATAGTTCAAATGACATCGAAACAATTGTTAAATTAGGAGAAAAAATTGGTAGAAAATGTTAAAACAATTAAAAAGCAAAGAAAAATAGTTTGAATTAGTATAATTCGTGTGTTATAATACTTTCGTTAGGTGAAAAAAAGGAGGAATAAAAATGGCAAAGAAAAATGAAAATCGTGAACCAATTGCGTTAAAATGTACAGTTTGTGGTCATTATACTAGACCATCTGAAAAGAATAAAGCAAACACTCCAGATAAATTAGAAATTAAAAAATTCTGTAATAATTGTCGTAAAGTACAAGTTTTTAAAGAAAGCAAATAATTAAAAAGGTAAGGAAATAAAGTTATGAATGTAAATATTAATGATATTAAAAATGGTATGACTTTAATATTAGAAGGTAAGTTAGTAACTGTTGTTGATTTTCAACATGTTAAACCAGGTAAAGGACCTGCTTTTGTTAGAATTAAATATCGTGATTTAAGAACAGGATCTACTATTGAAGATACTTTTAATACTAACTTAAAATTAGAAAAAGCTCATGTTGAAAAAATGCAAATGCAATTCTTATACAAAGAAAATGATAACTATGTATTCATGAATACTAATGATTATTCTCAAATGGAGGTTTCATCTTCTATTATTGGTGATGATGCTAAATTCTTAAAAGAAGGATTAGTTATTGAAATTCAAATGTATGAAGGAGAAATTCTTGGAATTGTTCTTCCTGAAAAAATTGATTACAAAGTTACTGCAACAACTGATGCTGTTAAAGGAAATACAACTAATAATGCTATGAAAGATGCTACAATAGAATCAGGTTACACAATTAAAGTTCCTATGTTCATTTCAGAAGGAGAAACAATAATTGTATCAACTAAAGATGGAAAGTATGTATCTCGTGCATAAATAAAATTATTCTCACTCTACGTGAGATTTTTTATTTAATTTATCAAAACAATATGTTATTATAAATTCAAAAGGAATGGTGAGTATTAATGAGAAAACATAGACAAGAAATATCAATTGAAAGAAAATTAGAAATAGAACATGAATTAAATCAAAAAGAAGATATTGAACTAAATAATAAGTTATCAATACCTGAATTAGTTTATTATATTGAAGCAATTAAAATGCCATACCAAGAAATATTAGATGCAATTGAATGGTATGATAGTAATAAAATTGATGCCGTAAAATTTGTTAATGAATTAAGACAAAATTATAATGTTGAAAATGATGATATTATTAAAAGAATCCAAGATGTTAGAGCAATAAAAAAACACCTTGATGCAAAAAATAAAAGTAACGTAAAATTTAAAAAATTTTCTATCAAATTAAATAAAAAGGAACAATAATTAAATTATTTTAAAATTTTAATAAACACTATAAAAAATTTATTGTGCCATTTAAAATTAAGTGATATAATAATCTTGATTTGAAGGGAGGGAATAGAAAATGACT
>CAKOKM010000016.1 GCA_934091015.1 uncultured Bacilli bacterium
CAAATAAAAAGTATTTTCAATAAAGAAAACACTTTAAACTTTAGTTTATTCTATAAATCAAGAATAATTCATTTAATTTTATTTGTCATTTTAATATATATTTTATATTAAATAACTATTATCCAATACGGAATGCGGGAGAAACGCCAATAACCGTACTTGAAAGATATCTATACCATTTTCCTGTATTATGAACATAAAAGAAATAATTATTTTCAGCAGGTCCGGCGTCGCGAAGCCACCAATGTGTACCAACATTATTATATTTTTTTATAGCTAATTCATAATTTGAACTGTTTGTTACGTTTTTTACAGCATAGTAATCCAATTGTCTCATTTTATTATAAGCAGTTCCGCCATTAACTCCCCATATTTCTTTAGGACTTAACATATATAATTTATCAATAGTTTCAAAATTTTCTTCTCCTTCAGTACTTCCATGTCCTGATATTACTTTCGTATCTACTATAACATTTTTTAATTCTTTTGGAAATGCATTTAGCAATTCTCCATTTACATATGAACGCATTTCACTATCTTTCCAACCACCTACACTGGTAGCTGTAGAATTCATTGATTTTAGTTCAATGAGACTCAAAAATTCCACTACAAATCCACAGGCCGTTTGAGAAAAAGTACTATCATTACATTCACTAGGAGTTGAATTATTTGCAAGTCGTAAAGTATAATTTTTTCCATTTATACTAACTTGTTTCGTTGAACCAACATGATATATTGATGTTCTTCCAACTTTAAGATTGTTTGCAATTGTCTCCCATGAATCATCTCTAAATGCATTGTAATCTATCATTAGATATGGTTTTTCTAATTCTCCAGTGCCACCTGATATTATGACATTAGAGTTTAAAAAAAGTGTAGGATGTATTGCAGTTCTTGTCGCTGCTTCATTAGTATAAAATCCAATAAAACCATTTACACTAGACATAAACACACCACTTGGAGAAGTGGTATAACTTGTTAATGTCCACTTATTAGAAGTACTTAACCAATTATCATTATTACAATCACCATTACCTATATTATTTCTGCAAGCCTCATTTGTTGATGCATAACCATAGTCACTTGGATATATAAGCCCAATCTTACCATCCCATGTATTTGTTCTTATCATTCCATCTGATGGATTTGTCACGTGTGTAGTTCCTCTTTCTGCATTATACATACTTAGTGCTGATATCTTATTTGAAGTAGCAGCACCTAAATTCCATCTCACACTTGCAATTTTATCTAAAAATGACGATTTTATACTATCTTCATAAAAGAAACGACTATCCTTAGAATCTTTTACATCATTATACCAATATGTTATACCACTTGTTTTACTCGTATCTAAATAATCAGTATTAAGTTCTGTCATTAAATCTGCTTGACTCCATTCATTTATTCCCAAGCCACCATTTATATCTTCTGGTGAAGTATCCCATGAATAATTTCCTAAATAATCATTTCTTACAATTTTTACCATTCTTTCATATTGTTTAGTTACAGTATTATACACATTAAATATACCGATTATTCTCCATAATTCTTCATTAAAGTATATATAATTCTTTGGATTTGCTCCAACATATCTTATATTTTTATCTGCGGTATTATCAACCATTAATCCATTACTATTTTTACTTTCAACATATAAATTATCAATATGACTTACTAAATTAACAACATCATTATTCTTACTATTTTCACTATCAATATAATTTATTACTAAATCATATTTATCATTATTATCTCTAACTGGAATATTTACTTTTAAACTATATATATCATTAGCGTTCTTATATTTTATTTCTAAAGAAACATCATCTACCGGAGCCACATTTATTTCTCTAACTGTTTGAGTTTCAATTATATTATCTTTTCCTCTTTTATAACCTAAAAAATATTTTCCATTATTTTCATAATAAACTACATAACCTTCATTAAACTTAACATTCTCTTCTTTATATATAAATTTAACACATTGAACCTTTGTTGCAGCACTAGGTACAATATTATTGTTTGTCATATCACAAGTTTTAGTAGGCATTGATTCAAGTCCAAAAGAACTTAAATCCTTTTCAACTTCTCTTGTAATAACTGCAACAGTTATTTTAGTATCATTCCTATTACTTTGACTATCGTATATATTTTTTATTGTAGTAATAAGTTGAAATAAAAATATAACAACAATTGAAACCAAAGATATACTAACTATTATTTCAACTAATGTAAACCCTTTTTTATTCATCATAACCTCCTAATCAATTGATCTTCATGATATATATTTGATTCTATAGCAATTCTTTCATTTACAAACATTAAAAGCAACACATTCATTAAAAATGATCCACCATAAGATAAAAATGGAACTGGAACACCCGTAAGTGGAATAAGTGCAAGTATTCCTAATAAATTAATAGCTAAATGTATCGTTATATAACAAAAAGTTCCATAAGCGATAATTGATCCTCTAATTGTAGATGCTTCTTTAGATATTTTAAGTAATCTAAACAACAGTAAAATATACATTAATAAAACCACTGCAGCTCCTAACACACCTATTTCCTCAACAATTATTGGAAATATAAAGTCAGTATGTGCTTCTGGTAAATACAAATATTTTTGAGTTGAATTACCTAATCCTTTACCAAATAATCCTCCATTAGAAATTGCTATAAATCCATTACACACCTGATAACCAGTTTTCTCTGTATATCTTGTACAAGGTGTTTTAAAATTTAAACGATCAGCTTGTTCTTTAGTTAAAAGATTACCTGATAAAACAACAAACAGTACTAATAAAAAACATAACACTACACCAGACTTTTTAAGTAAATCATACCCTTTAGATTTAATCGGCATAAAAATAATCAATAATCCAAGTATTCCTGCAATAATTATAGCAGTACCTAAATCTGGTTGAATAGCAACTAAACCAACTCCAATAACTCCAAGTACAATAGGAACATATATTTTATTAGAACTAAACTCTTTCTTTAATATTATTTTTTCATAAAAAACCCCAAAATAAAGTATCAAAGCAGTCTTTAAAAATTCACTAGGTTGAACAGTTATAGGTCCTATTTTAAACCATGATTTAGCACTATTTGTAATAGATCCATATGGAAATATTAAAGCAAGTACTATTAAAACTACATAAAAATAAACTTTAGCTAAATATTTATACTTACTAGTAGGTATTCTAATTATAAAAAATAAACCTATAATCCACATTACAATAGCAATAAAAGCCTGTCTCTTAAAAAAATATGTTTCTTCTACTTTATTATATAAAACAGCAGATATTGAAGATGCACTAAAAACCATTACTAATCCAAAAATAGTAAATATCAAAATTATAAGTAAAAATTTTTTATCTAATTTATTATATAATTTTTTCATCTAGCACCTACTATATTAATAGTACCACAAAAAAACTTGTAATAAAATACAAGTTTAAGCTTAAATATATATTTTTACAATTTTTTAACTTTATTATTTGTTTCTATATAACCTAATTTATTTAATTTTTCACTTATTTTATTTGTTAATTTAATCTTTCTTTTGGAAACTGTTCCCTGTGTTATATTTAACATTCTAGCAATGTCTCTTTGATCGTAAATAGGACTATCATTAAAGCCATATAAAACCATTAAAAGTTTTTGTTCTTCTTCTGTTAATTCATTAATAATTAAATGAATTGCTTTATATAATTCTAATTGTTCATGTTTTTCTTGAAACATAGTTATATTATCACGATTATTACCTAATACATCTTTTAAGGTAAGATTTAAATTAAAGTTATAATCAATTTCTGATTTACTTTTAATAATAATCTTACTTGATAAACTAACTATCTTTTTTTCTTTTTTTAATTCTCTTAAAAACATATATATTTCATTATCTATACATTTTATCGCATAAGTTGCAAATTCATATCCTTTAGTATAATCAAATGTATCTACAGCTTTTATTAAGCCAATTAATCCTATCGAAACTAATTCATCTTTTTCGTAATCAATTTTACCAAATTTATTTAATACTCTATATAATACAAATCTCATATTATGTTCTATTAAAAGATTTCTTGCATTCATATTTCCTTCTTTATATTCTTTAAACAGTTCATAAATTTTTCTACTACTAATTCTTTCTGGTAATTCTTCATTAAAAATACAGCAATTATTATGATTCACTTTTCCTCTTTTCTTAAAAATATATTCTATATTTAATCATTAATTTTTACAAGAAATACTTCTATTTAATTATATTCAAAAAAACTTGTAATATTTCATACAAGCTTTACTTAATCTAACTTAACACTAACTAATTTAGATACGCCTGACTCTTGCATTGTTATTCCATATAAAGAACCAGCATATTCCATTGTTCTCTTTTTATGAGTAATTACAATAAATTGAGTCTTGTTATCATATTCCTTTAAATAGTTACCAAATATATCAACGTTTGCTTCATCAAGTGCCGCTTCCGCCTCATCTAAAATACAAAATGGTACTGTTCTAATATTAATAGTAGCAAATAAAAGCGCTAATGCTGTCATAGATGCTTCTCCACCAGATAAAGTCTTTAAACTCTTAATTTCTTTTCCTGGAGGACATGCTTTAATCTCTAAACCACTAGTTAAAATATTATTTTCATCTAAAAGAACTAACTTTCCTTCTCCACCTCTAAATAACTTCTTAAATACCTTACAGAACTCATTATTTAAAGCATTAAAAGTAGATAATAACCTTTCCTTCATCGTATCATCTAATTCATTAATTATCTCTAATAAGTCATTAATAGATCCCGTTAAATCTTCTTTTTGTTTAGTTAAAAATTCATATCTAGTATTAATACGTTCATATTCAGCAATAGATCCTGTATTAACATCTCCTAAATTCTTAATATCTCTCTTTAAATTATTAACCTTAATTCTAGCATCAGGTAAATTTAAATCTAACTTATATTCTTTAGCTTTATCATAAGTCATACCATACTCTTCATTTAATCTTAATAAATATGTATCTAATTTAGATTCTTCTTTACTTATATTAACTTCTAAAGTTCTAATCTCATTCATTAATTTATTATATTCACTATTTTGTTTACGATTATTAATCTCTAATTCATTAATTTCTGATTGTAAATCATTTCTAGTACCTTTTATCTCATTAATATTTAATTCTATCTTTTCCTTTTCACCATTAACTTTATAGTATTCATCTAATATTTCTTGTAACTTACTAGAAATATCATTATTTAATATTCCAACATTTCCATTAATTTCATTATTAACACTTATTAAATTATTATTTAATATTTCTAAATCATTATTTTTTCTAATAATATATTCTCTAGCTCCATTAAGTTCATTATTAGCATCAAATACTTTCTTCTCTAAAATAGTTAAATCTTTATCATGATTATTAATCTCTTCTTCTTTTAACTTTATTTCATTTACTTTAGAATTTAATAATTTAATTTTATTTTCTAATTCAAACTTTTGACTAATTAAATTATTATTCGATTTATTAGTACCACCTGTAATAGATCCACCAGCATTAATAATATCTCCATCTAAAGTAACAATTTTATACATATGATTAATTATTTTAGCTACATTAGTTCCATTTGTTAGATTATCAACAATTATTACATTACCTAACGCATTTAATATAACATTTCTATATTTATGATCATATTTACATAAATCTGAAGCAATTCCTATAAAACATGGAACAACCTCTAACTTCTTTAATGATAATTCATCTATTCTTTTAGGCTTAATAATATTTAAAGGAAAAAAAGTAGCTCTACCTAAATTATTTTGTTTTAAATAATATACTGCTTCTTTAGCAGATGTTTCATTATCAGTTACAATTACATTAGCTATAAAACCAAGAGCCGTATCAATAGCTACTGAATATTTTTCTTCTGTTTCAACTAATTTACCTAAAATATCATGTATACCATTTAATCTATGATTATTAAGAACACTTTTAACTGCATAAGGCATTTTACTATCATTTAAAGTACTATTTTGTAATATTTCAATTTGGCTCTTTAAATACATTTCATCTTTATTTAACTTACCTAAATCATTAAGTAAAAGATTTTTCTTAACATTTTCATTCTTATATTCATTAACTAAATCATTATATTTTTTATTTAAATTATCTAAACCATTTTTCTTTAATTCAATTTCTTCCTTTAATGAATTAATATCATTTTCTAATCTTAATTTATTTTCTTTTAAATTAATAATATTAGCTTGTAACTTAGAATCATCTACTTCATATTTTTCTCTTTCAATCATTATTTGCTTTTCACTTGCTAAGTTACTTAAAGTTTTAGTAATTTTAAATAATTCATCACTTTTTTGTGATAATTCTTCATCTATTTTAAGTACTTTCATTTTAAGTGAATCTATTCTAGCATTATCAACTAAATTATTATTTTGATTAGCCATTAATTCATTAGATAACTTATCTAAATTTTCTTTATCACTTTTATATGAATCGTTAATTGTTGTTATATCTAAAGCAAGAAGTGCTATTTCAGTACTTTCTAAATCTTTTTTATAATCTAAATATTTATGTGCTGTTTCAGCCTGTGCTTTTAAAGGCTCCAAATTAACATTAAGTTCATCTATTATTAAATTAATTTTTTCTAAATTATCATTAGTTTTATCTAACTTTCTTAATGTATCTTCTTTTCTTTTTTTATACATTAATACACCAGATGCTTCCTCTAAAATTACTCTTTTATCCTCTGGCTTACCATCAATTATTTCTCCTATTTTACCTTGTGATATTATTGATAATGAATTTACATTCGTTCCTGAATCTAAAAATAAATTAGTAATATCTTTTAATCTACAAGATGAATTATTAATATAGTATTCATTTTCCCCAGTAGAATACACAACTCTTTTTATTTCTATTTCGGCTAAATCACTCTTTAAATAATGATCAGAATTATCAAACGTTAAGGAAACCCAAGCTCTTGTTAATGGACTTCTTGACTTACTACCATTAAAAATAAAATCAGAAGAATTATTTCCTCTAATATCTTTAAGTGATTGTTCTCCAAGTACCCATTTAATAGCATCAACTATATTACTTTTACCTGATCCATTAGGTCCAACTATTGCCGTTATTCCATCTTTAATTTCAATAGTTACTTTATCGGCAAAAGATTTAAAACCATGAATACTAATTCTTAATAATCTCATTTATTACCACCACTACTTTTCTTTATTGCATCACGTGCTGCATTTTGTTCTGCTTCCTTTTTACTCTTTCCTACCCCTTTACCATAAATCATTCCTTCAACTCTTGCTTCTACTTCAAAAGTTTTATCATGAGCAGGACCATATTCATTTATCACAACATAATCAACACTTTTTTGATTAGTTTGAACTAGTTCTTGTAAATATGATTTATAATCACTTAAATAAATATTATTTTCTTTAATTCTAGGAATAATTAAATCATAAATAAACTCTTTAGCTTTAGACAAACCATTATTTAAATAAATAACAGCTATTACTGCTTCAAAAACATCAGCAACAATTGTTGCATTAACCTCATTATGCATTCCATTTCCAACTTTTATATAATTAGCTAAATTTATTTCTTTAGCATAAGCATCTAAAGCTTCTTCACATACATACATAGATCTCTTTTTACTCATTTGTCCTTCTGCTAATTTAGTATTCTTATAAAAATAATCAGAAATAACCAATTCTAATACCGCATCACCTAAATATTCTAATCTTTCATATGATTCTATATTATGTTCATTAGCATAACTAGTATGAGTTAATGCAACTTGTAAATCTTTATTATCTTTACTTATTCCATATTTACTTAAATCCATATAAATCACCTTTATCCTTTAAACATTATAAACTATATTTCATTTATTTTCTATATTCTAAAGTAAATATCCTAATTTTCACAAATAAAAAAAGATATAATAGTAATTATTTTATATCTTTTAATTCATCTATTCCAATGTATATGCATTTTCTACACTTTCGCCTGTTCCTCCAGCTATCACGACATCAGATTTTAAGAAAAGGGCCGGACGCACACCATAAGGGAAGCCAGCAACGGAGTAGTAGACACTCCCGTCCGAATAGACATAGAACACACTAGACGCATCGCCAAAACGAGGGAACAAAGTCCATTGAGTTGCACTGTTAAACAACCAGTTTTCATTTTTACAATATACATTATTATTAGAATCAGTTGAGCCTAAATTTCCTCTACATGTTGTATCCGTTGAGGCATATCCATAGTCACTTGGATATATTAATGCTATTTTTCCATCCCAATAGTCTTTTCTTGTTATTCCATCTGATGGATTACTTACATGTAATGTTCCTCTTTCATAATTATACATATTTAATGCAGAAACTGAAGAAGTATTATAACCGCCTAAGTTCCATCTTACTTTTGCTACTTTATCTATAGAAGAATTGTTTTTTAGATTATTATTATAATCGTATGATCCATTTTTTGCATTATTTTGTCCATTATGCCATAAAGGTGTTTCACTTGGTGGATTTTGATTTATATAATCTGTATTTAATTCGGTCATTAAATCGGCTTGACTCCATTCATTTATTCCGTAGCCACTATTTTTGTCTGATCCTGAACTATCCCATGAATAATTTCCTAGTGAATCATTTCTTACTATTTTTACAAGTGATTCCTTCTTTTCTTTACCATTCTCATCTATTGTTGTTATATTATTAAATACTCCTATTATTCTCCATGTTTCACCATTAAATTTTAGATAGTTCCTTGGTGATGCTCCTACATACCTTAAGTTTTTATCTGTTGTTTTATCTTCTTCTAAGCCATTTTTAGTTTTATCTAGTTTTGCTAGATATGTTGCTATTGAATTATCATAATTTACTACTACTTTACCATTAATTGTTGCTCCTTTTTCTGAATCTTGATTTTCATTATTATCTGGAAATTGTAGTATTAAATTAAACGTAATGTTTTGATCATCTGTGCTTGCTGGAAATTCTCCAATTACCATTTCAGTATACATATTTCCTTTTTTTAAAGTTCCATGAACATATCCTGTTTTGTCCATATTTCCTGGTACTGTTTGATTTTTATAATCATTTTCTGTTTTGCCTGTTTCTGGTTTTATTACATAATTTGCTGTTACATTTGAGTTTGCTGGTCTATTTACTTCTTTTATATAATAATGCATCATGCCATCACTAAATGTTGATGTATATTTTAGTCCTACTTTATATGGCATTGTTAAATCCTTAGTTGTATTTGTTCCGGTTAAGGTAAATGTTTTATCTACTAGTATTGCATTACTCGGTTTTATATTTGTTACTGGTTTTATATCATCAGTTCCATCATCATAGTTAATTAACATTTTACCACCTACTGCTACTATACTTGATCCTGATCTTTCATTATTTACTGATGTAAAGTATGCATAACTTATTCCTATAAACATTAGTATCAGTGCAGTAACTGTCACCACAATTATTATTTGTTCTTTTTGCTTTACATTTAGTTTACTTTTCATTTTACACACTCTCTTCCTATATTCTAGAATGATTATATAAAATTACCCCCCGTGTCAATTGACACTTACTTGTCATTTTTCGCTTTTTGCTTTACACCTATATATTATATTAATTTCTAATATCCTTAGATTTATTTTTTAAATCAAATAATATTTTTAGTGCATCCATCGGAGTTGTATTTAATGGATCAATTTTATCTATTACTTCTTTTAAAATGTTTGGTTCTTTTACTGGTTCTGTAAAATCAAAAGATATTTGCTTACTTCCACTATCTTTACTATTATTTTCATATTCTTTAAGCATCTTATTGGCGTCATTAATAATATCTTTTGGTAAACCTGCTAAATCAGCAACATGGATACCATAACTTTTATCAATTGCTCCATCTTCAATTTTATGTAAGAATACAAGTTTATTATTATCTAAAGTGGCACTAACATGAACATTTTTAATAGTAGGATATTCATCAGTTAAACTAGTTAATTCATGATAATGAGTACTAAAAAGTGTTTTACACTTAATATTTTTCGTAACATATTTTAAAATTGCTCCAGCTAAACTCATACCATCATAAGTTGCTGTTCCTCTTCCTAATTCATCAAATAAGATTAATGATTCACTAGTTGCATTTTTAATCGCACTTCTGCTTTCTTTCATCTCAACCATAAATGTAGATTCCCCACTAACTAAATCATCACTGGCACCTATTCTAGTAAAAATTGCATCAAAAATACATAAATTAGCATAATCGGCTGGTACAAAAGATCCTATTTGAGCCATAATAATTATGATAGCAAGTTGTCTCATATAAGTAGATTTACCACTCATATTAGGTCCCGTTATTAAAAGTGTATTAATATTCTTATCCATATAAATATCATTTTTAACATACTTTCCATTAGTAACTATATTAATAACTGGATGAAAACCATTTTTAATATCAACTAACTTATCATGATTAAATATTGGTCTAACTAACTTTTCCTTTTCTGATACTATTGATAAAGAACATAAAGCATCAATTATACCAATCTTATTAGCTGTTTCTTTCAAAGAAATAATATCCTTTTTAATAATTTCCTTTATTTCATTAAATAAATCATATTCAAGTTCAATAATTCTTTCTTCAGCATTTAAAATCATAGCTTCTTTTTCTTTTAATACAGGACTTATAAATCTTTCACCAGTAGTTAAAGTTTGTTTTCTTTCCCAACCAAATTCTTCCTTAACACGTGATGCTTGTCCTTTACTTATTTCAATGTAGTAACCAAAAACTTTATTATATCCGACTTTTAAATTTTGAATACCTGTTCTTGCTCTTTCTTCTTGTTCTAAAGTACTTAAAAATTCTTTACCACCACTTCTTATTTTCTTTAGTTCATCTAATTCATTATAGTATCCATCTTTAATTAAATAACCTTCTTTAATTGTTATAGGTGGTTCTTCATAGATAGCCTTATCAAGTAAATTATATAATTCTTCATGGGTATTAATTTTAATATCAATATTCATCTTAGTTAAGATATCTTTTACTTCTGGTAATACCTTTAAACTATTTCTTATTTGTAATGCATCTCTAGCGTTAAATGATCCACAAGTTAACTTACCACACAATCTTTCTAAATCATAAACTTCATATAAACATTTAAGTAAGTCACTTCTTAAAATGAATTCTTCATTTAATTTAGTAATAATATCTAATCTCTTATTAATATCTTCTTCATTTCTAAGGGGATTAGATACCCATAACTTTAAAGTACGTGATCCCATACTAGTTTTACATTTATCTAAAAACCATATTAAAGAATATTCTCTTTCTTTTAATCTTAAAGTTTCAAATAATTCTAAATTTCTAATAGTATGAATATTTAAATTTAAATAATTACTATTATTAATTATTTTAACAGTTTCAAATAAAGATACATCTTTAAGTTCTTTAACAATTAAATAATAAAATAAATGTTTAACTCCAATAGTTACTCTCTCATCACTTATATTATTTAATATTTTTAATTCTTTATCATACAATTCATCACTATAATTAATATTAACACTATAACTATTTTTAAATAGATTAACTATTTTTTCATTAAAATCTTTTTTTAATATTAATTCTTTTATATTTAAAGTTAATATTTTATTAACTAACGTATCTTCATTATAGTCTAAGAATTCCGCGTAAATATCCCCTGTAGATATATCGGCATAAGTTAGTAAATAAGCATAATTTAAATCTAAGACACTTGCTAAATAATTGAAATCAAATGAATCTAAGAAATCTAAATCAACTAAGGTACCTTTAGAAACTACGTTTATTACTTCTCTTTTAACCATACCTTTAGTTTTTTTAGGATCTTCCATTTGTTCACAGATTGCTACTTTAAATCCTTTATTAACGGCTTTTTCTAGGTAAGGCTTTACTGCATGATGTGGAACACCACACATTGGAACTCTTTCTTCTAATCCAGCGTTTTTACCAGTTAATGTTAATTCAAGTTCATGTGCTCCTATTTCTGCATCTTCAAAAAATAATTCATAAAAATCACCAATACGATAAAATAATAAGGTATCTTCATAATCTTTTTTGATATCCATATATTGTTTCATCATAGGACTTAAATCTTCATAGTTTACTTCATTTCTTTTCATTTTTTCTACACCTAGATGTATTATAAAATATTTTAAAAAAAATAAAAAGAAAACAATTTCAGTTTTTGAAATTTGTTTTTATTAAAAGATACTAGCCGATGCGGAAAGCGGGAGCAAGACCATAGTTGTTATATGCACTATGGTCAATCAAGTAACCGACGCTATTGACGCCAAGGAAATCATAGATATTGCCAGAATAGGCCCCACGAAGCCACCAATTCTCACTTTTACCATCACTGTTCTTCTTTATAGCACCTGAGTAGTTTCTGGTAGTTACGCCTAGATTTGCATAATAATCTAATTGTCTTGTTTTACCATATGCTGTATCAATTTCACTTCCATTATACATAATTTTATTCGCATATTTCTGAGTCTTGGTTTTCATTATTATCAGGAAATTGTATTATTAAATTGAATTTTATATTTTGATCAGTCTTTAAAGCAGGAAATACTCCGGTTACCATTTCAGTATATTTACTTCCGTTTTTAAATGTTCCATGAGTATATCCTGTGTATGTATCATTTCCTGGTACTGTTCGATTTTTATAATCATCTTCTGTTTTACCTGATTCAGGTGTTATTACATAATTTGCTGTTACTTGTGAGTTTGTATCTCTTTCAACTTCTTTTATATAATAATGCATCATGCCATCACTAAATGTTGAGGTATATCGTACTCCTACTTTATATGGCATTGGAAGTCCATCACCTTCACTCATTCCTACTGTTGTATTTGTTCCAGTTAATGTAAATGTTTTATCAACTAATATCGTATTGCTTGGTTGAATATTTGTTACTGGTAGTATACCGTCTGTTCCATCGTTGTAAGTAATAAGCATTCGTCCTGTTTCAGATATTATTTCAGCTGTTGATCCTTTCGAATTATTGGCTATAAAAAAAGCATATGTTATTCCTGAGAACATCATTAATAATATTAATAATGTTCCAATCGTCACATATACCTCTACTCTATCATGCTTTCCTTTATTCATTTTATTTCACCTAACCTATAGTGAAATTATATTACTAAACGGCCCCCGTCAAGCGAAATTTGTTCTATTTTTTTATTTATAAATTTTCTAACTTTTTATACTCTCATTAATTCTTCTTCTTTAGCCTTAGCTTTTTCTTCAATTATCTTATTATATTTATTAATTAAATCTTGAATTTCCTCATAATAAGTATTTTCTTCATCTTCTGGTAACTCTTGTTTTTTTACATTATTTCTAGCATCCTCTCGAGCATTTCTAAGCGCCACTTTGCCGTCTTCAGCTATAGCTTTAACTTGTTTTACATAGTCTCTTCTTTTTTCTTCTGTTAATTCTGGTATAGTCATTATAACCATTTCTCCATTATTTGTTGGAGTAATACCTAAATTAGCTTCGTTAATAGCTCTTTCAATATCTTTGATACAAGATCTATCAAAGGGTTTAATAAATAATTGTCTTGCTTCAGGAACAGTTATATTGGCTAAACTTTGAATAGGGGTTGGAGCGCCATAATAATCTACCATAATTCCACTAACCATAGATGGATTTGCTCTTCCAGCTCTAACATTATTAAATCTACTTTCCATATTTTCTATTGCTTTAATCATTCTAAGTTCTGTTTCTTCTAAAATATCCATAATTTTCTCTCTTTCTAATATTAATATATCTAATAATTTAACTTAAAGCAAGAATTAATATTGCTATAGTCAATCCAAGTAATAATGATACTTCTAAGATAACTGTTGTAAGAATAATTCCATTATTATTAACATGCTGTTTATTTTCCATCTTCATTATTTTAGTATGTCCTTCTCTTTGTGCAATATGTTCTTCATTAACTATATTATTCTTTCTATTAATTACCTCATCATATTTATCAACTATATCTCTATTAATCATATTATTTCTTAAATAATTAGTATAAACATCTAATAAAGCTTGTTCTTCATAACTTATTGTATTATCATTCATTTTATCTATTAAATAACTAATATATCCATTAAGATTACTTAATTCTTCACTGCTTACACTATTATATAATAAGATATTTCTAACTAATTCATTAGCATTTTCTATATTCATTAATATTCTCCTATCCGACATAAGTTATTTTTGCGTAACCATTTCCCTCTTTTGCACAATTCTCTGTTGGTGTTGTGCTATGGCATGTTGTTGATATAGTTTTTGTAGATACATCACTTGATTCTGCACAGTTATAACAATACATTGCTTTATTTGTTAACAGTGAATTTCCTATATATCCTGAGCCGCCGCCTCCAGGAGCGTGAAAGCCGGAGCCACCACCATAGTAGCCGCCTCCTCCTCCAGCGTATGTATAATAATTGTTATTTGAGCTATTACCAAATTGAGTATAGTTTCCGCCATAGCCAAAGGTAGCAGCTGATGGGACGATATCACCATATCCTCCAGGATTTTGTCCATCAACGCTGCACACAGTATATCCACCTGGAGATGTTTGAGTTCCACCGTTACCATAAGCATAGCAAGTTGTTGATGCAATGCCCCCATCAACGCCAAGATAACCACCGGCATTACCTCCATTACCAGAATATTTAGGGGCTGCATTATGGGCAGAAGCACCTCCGCCGCCTCCAGATACTATTAATATGGAATTTAAATCATTAGCTAGATCTTTAAGAAGCCCGGGTTTTGTAGCTATATGAGTGGCGCCACCACCGCCACCATGAACACTATTGTTTGTAAATAAAGAGCCGAAGCCACCACCATTGTAACCAGTATCATTACTAGGGTTTAGATTGTTTAGAGTCTGTCCTTGGCCACCCGTATTAATGTATAATGTAGTTCCTTTTTCTAAATACACTTTACCAGTTGAATAACTACCAAATCCACCAATGTATGTCGTATTATCATAGGTAGCATTTCCGCCTTGAGCTCCCCATGTTTCTATTTTATATGTTCCTGTCTTTGGTACTGTAAATATTTGTTCTCTTCCTGTGTAATCATAATTAAAAGACTGAGTTAAATCTATTATTGTTGGAGTATATATTGGATTTGATTTTAATGTATAAATTGAGTTTGCTGTTGCTTCGGTTATTGTTATTCCATTGTTATACCATAATACTATTTTGCCATCCATTGTCACTTCTGGTATTGTTCCATATGTTTCATTTACATCTACATTTTTTTCACATTTTGTTCCATTTATTGTGTATCCTTCTGATGTTTTACATGTTTCTGTTGTCCATGTTCCTTTATCTTCTAAATCAAATGTTACTTTATATGATAATAAATTTTGACTTTGGGTATATGTTATTGCTGTTACTGATGTTGTTAATGTGGCATCTTCATGTTCTGAATCTTTATCTATCCACATTATTATGCTATATGTGTTACTTGTTCCTTGTTCAATATCACTTCCTGATGTTAACAATTTTCCTGAATATTTTGATAACATTGTATCCTCATTATCTAATATTTCTGATAATTTTGATACATTATATGCTGGATTTGTACATGATGTATCTCCACATGTTGCAAATGCGATATTTATTGTATCTTCTGGTGCATCAGTTTGATATTCTAAATTTAAATAATATTCTAAACTTGCTTTACTATTATTTGTTAGTGTAAATTTATAAGGTGTACAACTCAATCCTTCTGTATCACTTATTGGATATGATTTACATAATTTTAAACTTCCACTTACATTACTTATTTCTAAATTAATATTTGATGTTTTTATTGCTACATCATTATTTTCATCACTTCCAGTTAAATTTACAATATAATAAGCATAACTACTTCCTAAAACTACTACTATTAGTCCTAATAAAATAGAAACTGATAATAAAATATATTGTTTATTAAACCATTTTTTTGTTTTCATTAGTATCACCTTATTTTTTCTATTAAAAATATATCATAAGTTAATAATAAATTCAATTTTGTTTTATATAAAAAAGAAAAGTAATTAAAAGATTTTACAATTAATCACTTTATCTACTATACCAATATGTATATTTATTTGGTAAATTTAATGTTTTCTTAGCATCAAATAAATTACTTAACCATGTACTATATGAAGTATATGTTGATCCATACCAGCCATTTGCTAACATGAAGTGTAAGTGAGCTCCAGTTGAACAGCTTTCCCAGCTTTGGGTTTTCTTTCCACCACCAACGTGACCTATAACAGTTTCGCTTGTTACTTTGTCTCCCACTTTAACATTGATATTTAATAAATGCATATAACCAGATGTATATTTTTTTCCATTAATTGTGTGATAAATATAAACTTGTCTACCACCACATATCTTTTTACTTGTGTTATCTATAATCATTCCAACGACACCATTTGCAGTAGCATAAACATTGGTTCCTTCGGGGTTACCACCAATATCAGTACCACTATGGAAGTTATTTTTCCCAGTAATTGGATGAATACGATAGCCGAAATAACTAGTAATTGTACCTTTTATTAATGGTTTTCTAAATCCAGTATCACCTTTAACAGATACACATTCATTTAAATCTTGATTATCTTTACATCCTAAACCTTCATAATATTTAATTAAAGAATTGATTCCATCAATTTGTTCTTGAATATCCATAGTAATATCACTAATTTTTTCTAAATCAGTTCCTAAGGAATCTATTTCTTTTTCTAAGGAAGATATTTTGGTATTAAGTTCTTCTTCTTGTTTAGCTAAATCAACTTGTAATTGTTCATTGTATGTTACTTTTTCGTTCCATGATTCTATTTGACTATTATTGTATCCTAATATTTGATTTACAACTTCAAAGCGATATACTAAATCAGCATATGTTTGAGCTTCAAAAATATATTCTAAATATATATTATCGCCTTGTAATAATTCATAAGAATTTATTAATTTTTTAATACTTTCCTTAGTACTAGCAATATCCTTATTTAATTCTTCAATTTCCTTTCTAGCGGTTTCAATCTTTTCTCTATTTTGAGTTATCTCTTTTTGTGATGCATAAATATTATTTCTTGCACTTTCTATTTCATTATTTGTTCTTTTCTTTTCTTTTTCTTGATTAGCTTTTTTGTTTTTTAAAGCATTTAATTCACTTTTTAATTCGCCTAGTGTTTTTGCATTAGTAGCTGCAAAAACATTAGGTATAAACAATATTAAGGAAATAAATATAATAATTATCTTTCTCATATTGTTAAATACTTTCTAACTGCTTTAACAGATGAAAATGCTCCAATGACTGTACCAATAAGTATCAATAATAATGATACTTTATAAATAACTTCACCAGGACTTACTAATGTTAATATGTTCATTATATTTGATAGGTTAACAGTATTTAAGGCATTATAAGCATATGAATAACCAAATATTGTAATTAATACTGGTACTAAACTACCAATAAAACCTATAAAGAATCCTTCAATAAAGAATGGTAATTTAATAACTATATTACTTGTCCCTACTAATCTCATAATATCTATTTCTCTTTTTCTAGAGAAAATGGTTATTTTAATTGTATTATTAATTAAGAAAGCAGTTACTAAAATAAGCCCAACTACTAATCCAATAGTTATTTTTTTAATAGCGCTAAACACTTTAATTAAATCATTAACAGTTGTCTCGCCATATTTAACTAAAGATACTTTTTCCATATTTTTAATGGTTGTTGCTGTTTCGTTAATGTCTTTAATATCTTTTACTTCAATTATAAATGAATCTTGAAGAGGATTTTCTCCTTCTTCCCAAGTACTTATTATTTTATTAAATGTATCATTTTCATTAGCCATATTATTTTTTATTTCTTCTTTAGATTTGAAGGTAATATGTTTAACATTGTCTATATTATTTAAATCTTCTTTGGTTTTATTTAATTCATCTGTTGTAATATTTTTATCCATGAATATAACTATTGTTAATTCATTCTCAATATTTTTAGTTATATTATTAATGTTATAGGAAAGCAACATTCCAATTGATACTAATATCAAGGTTATAATTGAACAGGTAATTGAAGCCATACTTAAACTAAAATTACGTAATATGCTCTTACCGGCGTTTTGAATGCTTCTACCAATAATTCTAAATATCCTCATTTACTTTATACCTTCCTTTCGCATAATCTCCACTAATTAATCCATTTTTAATTACAATTACTCTTTTTTTCATTCTATTAACTATATCTTGATCATGAGTTGCCATAACAACTGTTGTCCCTGTTTCTTTATTGATTTTATCAATTACATCCATGATTTCTTTACTTGTTTCAGGATCTAGATTACCAGTTGGTTCATCACAAATTAATAATTTAGGTTTATTAACTATTGCTCTAGCAATACATACTCTTTGTTGTTCTCCTCCTGATAATTCATAGGGAAATGATCTTGTTTTATTAGATAGTCCTACTTGTTCTAGAGCATCTAGTACCATTGGTCTTATTTCTTTTGAACTTAATCCATAACTTTCTAATGGATAAGAAACATTTTCATAAACTGTTAATTTAGGAAGTAACTTATAATCTTGAAATACAATACCTATTTTTCTTCTTAATTTATAAATTTTACTATTTCTTAATTTAGCAACATTTACTCCACCAACTGTTACATTTCCTTTACTTGGCTTTTCTTCACGATAAAGCAATTTAATTAAGGTTGATTTACCAGATGCGGTTTGTCCAATAATAAAGCAAAAATCGCCTTTTTTTATTTTTAAATTTACTCCAGCAAGACCGGTAACTCCATTTTTGTATATTTTATAAACATCTTTAAGTTCTATAAATTCCATTAAAACATCTCTACTTTCTATAGTAAACAATTAAATTATATCATATTTTGACAATTTTTGTGTACCAATTTATGGTTCTTTACATTTTGAAATAGAAAAAGAACTATTTCTAGTCCTTATGATCAAGTAGATTAACATTGTTAATTGAGTCAAATCTTTTGGTAATTTTTTCGGTTGTTGTATGAATATCTTCAACATCCTTACTTACTGTGTTAATACTTCTTGATAATTTATCCCATCTTTCACGATATCTACCAAATTCAATTCCTAATTTAGTTAATTCTTCGTGAATAATTTTAGCATATTTATCTCTTTCAATATTCATAACTACCATATTTATAATTGTTAAAGTACTCATTAGTGTTGTTGGTCCTGCTATCCATACGTTTGATTTATAGGAATACTCTAAAAGATCAGGATGGTAAGCATTAATTTCAGCAAATATTGCTTCAGCAGGTAAGAATAAAATTGCTTCAGGAGCTGTTTCACCTGGTATGATATATTTAGTTCTAATAGCATCAATATGTTTTTTTACATCAATTTTGAATGCTTTTAAGGCTTCGTCTCTTTCAGCTTTCGGCAAATTACGATCTGTCATTATTTCATAATGTTCTAAAGGAAATTTTGAATCTATACAAATGGTTCCAATTGGGTTCGGTGCATATACAACAGCATCAGCAATAGATCCGTTTTTCATTGTGACTTGGGTATTATATACTTTTTTTACATCCCCAAATACACTTGATAAGATATAATTTAAGTTTGTTTCACCAAAAATCCCTCTTGTCTTTTTATCAGTTAAAACAGATTGTAAACTAATAATATCTCGACTTAAATTATCAATTTTCTTTTGAGCTTCATCTATTTTACCAATTCTTTCTAAGACAGCACCAAAAGTTTTATTAGTCTTTTCAAAATTAATATCTAATCTTTCATTGACTTTATCATTTATATAATTAAGTCTTTGCTCTATAACCATGTTTGTTTCTTTGAAATCTTTATCAATATCTTTACTAAATTCATATTTAAAATCACCTAATGATTTAGTAAAGTTTGTTTCAAGTTTTCCTATTCTTTCAATCATTTCATTATTATTATTTTTTCTTAATAAAGATATAATTAATAAAATAATGACAACTACTAATAAACCAATAATAATATATTCTAACATTTTACACTACTCCATTCTTAATTTTTTACTTACTATCTTACTTATTATAAATGCGATTAACATAAACAAGCATATTTTTATTAGGGTAACTGGGTTATTTATACTTTCAATTAAACTAGTACCAATAAACTCCCAAAATAATACCAAGGATATTTTGCCAATAAGGATACTTATAATATATTTTTTCTTATCAATACCGGCTAGACCAGAAGCAATATTTACGAGAAATGCGGGAGTAAATGGCATCGCTATAATTAAGGATAATTCTTCTAACTTTAGTTTTTTAATTTGTTTGGTAAACCTTTTTAATTTTCGATGTTCCGTTTTGTCTAACATATTGTAATAATGTGTTTTTAACTTATTTGAACAAAATGAATATGATATATAGCATCCTACACAGGTTAATACGTAACTTATTATGAAACCAGGTATGTACCCCATATAATAGGCATTTATGGTTATAAATAGCGATAAAGGAAGGATTGGGAAAATACTTTCAATTATAATAAGAAAGCATGCTAAAATAGGAGCAAACGCACCTAAATCATTCATAACATTTTCAACTATTGTATTTATAAATTCAAATATATTCATGTTTTAATTATAAATCAAAAGTTGGTTTATTGAAAGAGGTAGATTAAATAAAAAGAATCAACTTTAAATTTGATTCTTATCATTTAGAACCAGAACTGTATTATATCCATAAGCTGATAAAATACTTGCTACTTTTTTAGATTTAACTCCACCTTTACAATAAAAATAATATTCTTTATCTTTACTTAAATATTTATAATGATTATTAAGTAAATTATCGTATGGTTTAAATGACATATCTAAATTAATAAATACACCCTCATTATTATAATCTTTTATATTTATAACTCTCATCATACTATATTATATTAAATAATTATGAAAAAGGTGAATTAAACAATTATTTATTTCTAATAATATAGAATTTCATATAAATATTTGTGTTTTATTAACATTTAATAAATAGTTTTTGTGATATTATTTGCTGCATTCCTTTTTAGAAATTCTATAAGGATTATTATTGCTTCCATCTCCACATACAAATTTAATGTCTTTTTTTAAATAAAATGTTGGATATACTAAGCCCGTAGCCGATGTTGATTTTGGTGCCGAATATCTATAATCATATAGGTACATATTTGATGTTGATGTATTATCTTTTGTTAAGGTTAAATTAATTGTTACATGAACTGCTAAATTAGCGAGAGTTGAACAAGTTGATAAATCACTTGCACAATCGGCTCCTAATTTATCATATAAATAATCAGTTAAACTTGGTAATCCGATTTTTCCGGTCCACTTTTTCTTATTTGTGGTATATGGGGTTAAGCCTCTTTCTTGTTTATATGCATCTTCTAAACTTACATTTAAACTATCTAATCCTCCGATATCCCATTCGACATTGGCGATTACACCAGTATAAGTATTTGAATCAACTGTTCCAAAATCATTGTCATAATCAAAATAAGTATTACCACTTTTTGATGAACTAAAATAATCTTTATAATAGTTGTAATAGATATTTAAACTGTCTTCACTATTTAATTCTTGCATTAAACTTGATGTTTCCCAATTATTTGTTCCATTTGTATCAAATTGTTTATAGACATAATTATCAAGTTGAACTTTCAATAATCTTTCATATTCTCCAGTATCGGCATTCTTTACTTTGAATATTCCTATTATTTTAGCACGTTCGCCAAATATTTTTATGTTATTTGAGTAGTTTGCTAAAGATACTAATAATTTTGTTTCATAGTTATTCTTGTTTTGATTTGATACTGTTGTTGTATTTAATAATGATTCATTTTGCGTAAATCTTACATTTTTATCCGGGGTATTATCAGTAAATATTTTTGTATCATATAAACTATTATCTTGGGTTTCTAATTGTCTATCTATTGTATCTACGGCTGTTTGGCCTGCTATCTCTGTTGATGATGCATCATTTATTACTATCTTTCCATTAAAGGTTGCTCCTTTATTGTAGTTTTGGTTTTCTCCTGTATCTCTGAACATCATTTTTAAATTAAAGGTTATTACTTGTTCTCCACTTGATGCTTTAAACTCTCCTTTAGCTATCTCTTGTTTATATGTTTCTCCACTCCAGTCTTCAAAATAGCCTAATGTATAATCTACTAATGTTGTTGGTAAACCATAAAGATCTTCTGATGTTAATTGAGCTAGTGTTAATTGAGCTAGACCTTTTAATGCACAA
Organism: uncultured Bacilli bacterium; assembly: GCA_934091015.1. Lineage (GTDB taxonomy): Bacteria > Bacillota_I > Bacilli_A > RF39 > UBA660 > CAG-533. The sequence continues at coordinate 22,403 of CAKOKM010000016.1, forward strand.
CTTATGTTTTCATTTTCATCAGTTCTTTTAATAAAATATAATAATTCTCCTCCATCATTTTGAAACGTATTTTGATATTCTATACTTACTGTATATGGCATGTTTATGCCTTCTCCTATTGTTGTGTTTACTCCTGTTAAGGTAAATGTTTTATCAATTAGTATATCATTACTTGGTTTGATATTTGTTGATAGTAATAATGAACTATTTCCATCTTGATAATCTATAGTCATTTTACCACCTACTGCTACTATACTTGATCCTGATCTTACATTATTTACTGATGTAAAGTATGCATAACTGATACCTATAAACATTAGTACTAGTGCTATAATTGTTACTACAATTATTATTTGTTCTTTTTGTTTTCTTTCCATAAAAAATAATTTCACTCCTTATCCTATAGTGAAATTATATCTCGGTTTACCCCCCCGTCAAGCGAACATTCGTTTCTTTTATATTTTTGTACAAAAATTTATCTATAATTTTTATTCGAATGTTCGCTTGACGGATAAATATTTATTAAATTTTTATTACTCTATTTCGCCATAAACATTACAATTATCTACTTTTATTATTTTAACATCATAAAATTTATTATGTTCTAATTTTTTATTAATAATAACTTTTATATAATTATCAGTATGTCCTGTACAATATTTATCAAATACTTCTTCTACTAATACTTTAAGTTTCTTATTAATAAATTTATTATAATATTCATTTTCTAATTTATTAGATAATTCAATCATTTTATGAGTGCGTTCTTTCTTTTCAGAATCAGTAACTATACTTTTCATTTTAGCTGCTACAGTTCCATCTCTTTTTGAATACGGAAATACATGAATTTTTCCAAATTTAATCTCTCTTGCGTTGTTATAGCTTTCTAAAAAGTCTTCTTTTGTTTCAGAAGGAAATCCAACAATTAAATCGGTTGTTATATTTATATCAGGTCTAACTTCTCTTATTTTATTAATTATTTCTTTAAATTTATTCATGTCATATTTACGATTCATTTTCTTTAGGGTATTATTACAAGCAGCTTGAACGGGTATATGCATATGATTACATATTTTATTATTATTCTTTAATTCTTCTAAAAATTCATCATTTATTTCAGTCGCTTCTATACTACTAATTCTAATTCTTTCTAACTTATCATTTTTACTTATTTCTTTAATTAATTTAACTAATTCAGGATAACTTCCAGTATGAATTCCAGTTAAAACTATTTCTTTAAAGCCATTATTAACTAGCGTATTTATTTCATTTATAGCATCATTTAAATCTTTATTTCTAATTGTTCCTCTTAAATAAGGAATAATACAATAAGTACAATAATTATTACAACCATCTTGAATTTTAACAAATGCTCTGGTTCTTTCATTATAATTATCCAAACTCATTTTTTCAAAATCAGTATTAATCATATTGTAATATTTAACTATTTGTTTATTATCATAGTTATTTACATAATCAAAGATTTTAGATTTATCTTTATTGCCTATTAAAATATCGGCTCCTAAATCTTTTAATTCGTCTTGATGATTTTGACTTGAACATCCACATACAACCAATATAGCATTTTTATTTGCTTTTCTAGCATTACGAATTACTTTTCTACTTTTAGCATCGCTTTGATTTGTTACTGAACAAGTATTTACTACTATAACATTGGCGTCATTTAGACTATTTGCTATTTCATAACCGTTCCTTAAAAAATCTTCTTTTATAATTTCCGATTCATATGTGTTCACTTTACAGCCAAGTGTTTCAATAAATATTTTCATTATACCACCTTTTGGTTCTTAATTATTATTTTTGGCATTGTATGATTATCCATAATTTCACTTTTTACATTATCACGATCATAACAACTATTTATATTTTTATGTAATTTTTCTTTTTCTAAAATATCATAAATAATTTTAGCATCATATTTGTACTGATTATAAACATAAATAATTTTAATGTTTCTTTCTATTTCATCAGTTAAATTACTTATACTTTCATCAATATTTTTATATTCATTAATATCAATGTAATCTTTTAAGGTATTTTTTGTATCTTTATATTTAGTGATATCATTTATCATATTTATTGACAATAATACACAGCCAATGATATTAAATATTTGTGATGTTATTGGCATAATATTTAATAAATATAAAAAAGTTAAACAAATAATTATTAATAAACTATTAAATAAATTTTTATATATATAATTTTTTAAAGAATATTTTTTTAGCATATTAAGTATACTTCTCGTTTTTGCATCTTCATCAATTTTCTTAGTACTTATATCTATTGTATCTTCATCTTTTTTTAATTCTGTACTAACTTTCTCATAATTTGAACAATAATTTCTATTGAATTCAGGCATTCCGTTATTTCTTTTATCTACTTTTTTAGTTAAAAATTCAATGTTATTTTCAATTAACTTATTATTACACAAACTTTTTTCAAAAGATATTAGTGTTTCTATTTCATTTTTAATATCTTTATTTCCAATTATTTTTTTATTTATTAAATTATTTGCAATATAATTAAATGTAAAAATACCTATGATACTTAAAATTGATGTAATTATGTTAGTAAAAATAATAGTATTAGAACTTAAAATAATTATTAAAAAAGTAAATAAATAACTTGTAAGCAATGGATTAAAATTATTAAATAATCTAATATATTTTAATTTATTTTTAAAAAATGAAATAGTTTTAATATTTTCTTCTTTTTCTTTCTTACTTTCTTCTAACATTAGAATTGTTTTTTCTTTATTCATATTATCCCCCACCAAAATATATTAATTTTGCCAATGAAAATATTACCATAATTAAATAAAAAAAGCAATCATCCTTATTTGCTTCTTTATGCATTTTTACCTATCGTTATTCAATCCTTTTTTAATTCCTTTTACTATTTCTCCAGCTGCATTACCAACAGTAGGCGCCATTTCTTCAATACTTTCTTTTGCAACTGGCATAATTTGTTGAGCTTTAAAGGCAAGAACATTTCTTCCTTTTGCAACCATATATATACTAAATGATATCATACAAGTTGCTATACAAATAAATACACCTACCATAATTTGACCGCTTGTACTAAAATCACTAATACTGTTTTTAGCAACGCAATATTCTTTAGTAATTGAATTGTTTTTAAATTCATCAAAACTACAATATGAAAAACTAGGATCTAACGCTTTAGTTATAATATATAAATCATATACTTCGCCATCAGTATATTTTGCCATTTCTTTATAGATAACTCCATTATTAACTAATTCTCTTCTTTTGTCTTCTAAAGTACTTCTTAATTTTTCGACATTTTTTGACTGTGGTTTAGCAACACCTCTATAAATTAAACTACCACCAATTAATAATCCAATTATTAATATAAATAAAGCAATTAATTTAATCTTTTTCGCACTTTTTTGATAATTTTCTTCATTTAAATATTTTCTTTCACTCATATTATAATCACACTCTCTCTATGTTAATAATATCTAAATAATTTAAAAAAAGCAATCTAACTTAGCTTGCTTTGTAAATCTTTTAATACTTTTAAAAATTCTTCTTCTTTTTCATAATCTATTAATTTAACTTCAATTTTGGGATCAACAATTTTAATTTTACCAGTACCTTCTAAATCAATTTTTTTAATATCTAAATCAGGTTCTGTATTTGAAAAATTATCATCATAAGTAACTACATTCATTTCTCTAGTTTTAACAAGTTCATCATAACTTATAATCGCGTTATTTTCTTGTTCTTCTTCATAACTTGTTAATTTAATATTAGGTGTTGCAGGTTTATAATTTTCTTCTAAATTTTTAGTAACTTTACTAATATCAAATTTTTCTTCTTTTTTCTTTGGTAATTCTTCAGGCTCTGTTTTAAGTAAATAAATAATATAAATAAATAAAACGATTAATAAAAAGGTACCTATAAAGAAGAAATAATCTCCCATACTAAGTGAATACATAAAACCAAATAAATCTTTAAATGTTTCTTTCATAATAAACTCCAGTTTCTAAATATTATATATTTTCTTTTATAAGAGCGCAATACTTAATATCATACTTAATAAATTATTTAAAGCATGAATAAATACTACAAACCAAATATTTTCTGTTTCAGTATAAATATATGCTAAATAAAATCCCATTGTAACATATGTAATTGAATAAATAAGCGCTAGAGATGTTGGTAAATCGGTTGGAAATATATGCATAAATCCAAAGAATAAACCACTTACAAGAATAAATAAATATTTATTATTAAATACTTTTCTAATTGATAATCTAAAAATTCCTTCTTCAACAAATGGGGCTAATATACATGTATTTATTATCATTAATAAAGGTTCAGCACTAACAAGTTTCATTACAGCCTCTTGATTTTCACTTTCGCCTAATGTAAAGTTTAAAGCAAATGAAAGTAATGATGAAACTAAAGCTGTTCCTATTTTTAAAGCCATAAATAAAGCAAAATAACTAATTATTTTTTTAATATTATCTTTGAAATTTAATTTGAATATTTTATAATCTTTTTTAAATTCTTTATTATATAGAAGCATTACTACTATAAATAATATTAGTTCTATTAAAACATTAAAGTAAGTGTAATCTTTATAATTAAAGGTATTATAATTGATTCCTACTAAATTAAATAGTAACGCAACTAAATAACTTAAGTTAAAAAATAAAACAAAACATAATAATAATTTTAATAAATATTTAATATCTTTTTTCATATTAACCTCACAAAAATCTTCTCATTAATATACTTGTAAATAATTCATATAAAGTATATGAAACTATACTATATCCTATATTATTATTCTTTTTATATATAAAACTTAATATATTAAATAATAAATAATAAGGTATCATATTTACTAGGATGTATCCAATTGAAGCATTAAAATGACACATAACATATATTGCATATAATGAATATAATAATCCACTAAAGAACATTCCGGTTTTTTTGGAACACATATTATTTATTCCTAAAACAAATACTACTACTTTAATAAATGGAACTATAATAATATCTTTAATAATCATTACTATTAAATCAAAACTAAATTGATAATCAAAAATATTAATAAAACTTAATCCTTCATAGGTAATGTTAAATCCTTTAGCTAATGCAGCAACTAAATAATTAATAATCATCATAGCAATAAATAAAACAATAAAGCAAATAATACTATAAAAGATATTGGTTGTTAATTTATGCTTATATTTAGCAAATGCGGCTGTAATTTCACTTTTATAAATAATAAATATGATTATAAATATTAAAATATAAACAATTAATGAAACAATACTTTTACTATTAATACTTAATTTAAGTAAATCTAATAATTCATAAAAATATTCTTCAGTAAATGTAATAACTAGTACACTTAATATTAATTTGATTAAATTTACTAAAAAATCTTTCATTTTTACCACCTAAAATTATTATATTATACTTTACATTACATTACACTCTTTAAATGTAAAGAAATGTAAATTTTTACAAATTGTTTACATTAGATTTTAAGATGGTATAAATCTTTCCATTTTTATAAAAGGCATAGAATATATCTTCTATATTAATATTTTGTTTTCTTAAATATAATTTAATCCATATTTTATTTTTTCGGATATTTTTTAGAGTATTTTCTTGAATAACTCCATCAACTATAATTGGGGCAGGATAAGCAGAATTTGTTTTGAATAGATTGTATTTAAAGATACTAAGTTTACCATTACTTTCTAAAAAGGCATATTCAACATCTTCGATAGTTTTAATTGATGCTTGTCTTAAACTAACTAATAAATCATCTAAACTATATCTTTGTTTAATCATTTCTTTATAATTTATAACTCCATGATTAATAATCACTGATGGTTTGGAAGTAAACACTTGTCTAAACCATCTTGATTTGGTTGAAAGGTAAGCAAGAGCTACTTCAATTACTACTAATAAACTTATAGGAGCAATTGTGAGCATTATTGATTTATCAATGTTTTCAATACTTATTGCAACTAACTCTGCAATTAAGATTGATACAATTAAATCGACTATTCCAAGTTGTCCAACTTCTCTTTTTCCCATAATTCGGTAAGCAAACGTAACAAAAAAATAAAAGAATAATGTTCGTAATACAGTTGTTAATAATTCCATATCATCACCAACTATATTATGGGTTATATTCTTTTATTTTAATCATTATAAATCATATTTAATATTTTTATTTTGAATATTTTCTTTATAATGATCCCAGTGTCAACTTGTTTTATATAGTTCTACATTACCAACACGTGGAGTAAGTACATGTAAATATCCTAATTTTCTTTCATTTTCTTTAATGTAGTTTTCAAGTTCTTGCCAAATAATATATCCATTAGGTAAGAACATTGAAAGTCCTCTTCCTACTAAATCATCAGACATAAATAAATCTATATCTTTACCTATTTTACGATGATCTCTTTTCCAATAAGTTCCACTTACCTTAAGTAATTTAAAATGTTTAAGTAATTTAACAGTTTCAACATGTGGTCCACGACAAAGGTCAGTAAAATCTCCTTGAGTATACATACTAATTACAGTATTATCTTCATCCATACGATTAATTAAATCTATTTTATAAGGATCATCTTTAAATTTCTCTAATGCTTCTGGTTTAGTAATTTCTTCTCTAACAATTCTTTTACCATCTTTAGCTATTTTTTTCATTTCTTTTTCAATAACTGGTAAATCTTCATTTGTTAATGTTACATCATCTAAATCAATATCGCAGTAAAATCCACTTTCTACAACTGGTTCAACCCAAAACTTTGCATTTGGATACAAATGTTTAACTGCTTGCGCAAGTAAATGAGCACATGAATGATTCATTACACTTAAATTTTCATTTTCTTTAATATTTATCATTTTTCTTCCTTCTTTCTTTAACAAAAACTTGCTAATAAAAATCAATAGTTTTTGATAAATTTTTTTAATTTTTTCAAATTATATTTTTAAACA